>NZ_CP107921.1:7397500-7732656 GCF_036014215.1 Streptomyces sp. NBC_00440 | reverse complement strand
CGACGGGACAGTGCTGCGCGAGGAGCGCCAAGGTGAACCTCAGTCCGTTGGCCGGTAGTGACATGATCTCGCCGTGACATTGACAGAGGAGTTGGCACAACTGGCGGCGGTTGGGGCACTGGGAGTGCTACGGCCCGAGGCCCGACTGGCCGACATCGCCGCTGAATACGGGGAGCCGGAGGACCTCGGGCCGGTCAGCCAGAGGCGCCGGTGGCCACGCCGCTTCGGGGTGGGATCGGTTGAGTTGCTCGTCTGTGAGTGCCGCACACTTCGATCGTTGACTCTGTCTCTGGCGTCGGACGAGGTGACGTTGCCCGGCCCCGGGTATGGACAGTTGCGCCGATTCGGCTCGCACGTCACCGAGTCAGCACTGGTCTCCGCCATGCACAGCATGTGCTGCCACGGGAAGAGCAGGGAGTACGACTTCGGCCAGCTCGACCTCGAAACAGCCCCTGCCGAGCACGTTCGGGTGTGTTTCGCTTTCGTGGACCGGGAAACCTACGACGGTCCGCCGTTGGAGGAGTGGATCCTGGCGAAGGCCGGCTTTTGGACCTTGGGTCATGGAGAGTGTTCCGGACCGGGTGCGGGCGACGGCACCGGCCAGGGGTAGTTGAGCGTTCCGCGCTCGTGTCAGCGTTTCTCTCTGGATGCACTGCCGGTAGGTGCTGTTCCAGCGGAGAGTGCGAGGGGCGGACGTCGAGCACCGTGCCGTCGCCACACTCGGCAGGCCCATCATCTACGTCGAGCAGGAGACCGACTGCCCATTCGACAGCTTCGACAGCGGGCGTGCCGACGGACCGGAATGTGCCGGGGCCTCCGCTGATAAACTGGGGGCACGCTTCACAACCGTTGGGGCCCGTACCGAGGGGTGCGGGCCCCGGCGCGTTCCGGGCGCCAGACCGAGGAAGGTTCCCCCATGAACGCGAAGCCGCCGTCCCCGAAGGGCGACCTCACAACGCCGCAGACGGCTGCCCGTGGCCTACCGCCGGTCGAGTCCTTCGACGCACTCGGGCTGCCGCCGGAGCTGACGGCGGCGATGACCGGCCTCGGCGTGACAGAGCCCTTCCCGATCCAGGCGGCGACCCTGCCCAATGCGCTGGCCGGCCGTGATGTCCTCGGCCGCGCCCGGACCGGCTCCGGCAAGACGCTTGCCTTCGGGCTTGCGCTGCTGGCGCGGACGGCAGGTATGCGAGCGGAGTCGAAGCAGCCGCTCGCACTGGTCCTGGTGCCGACCCGGGAGCTCGCGCAGCAGGTGAGCGACGCGCTGAGGCCATATGCGCAGGCGCTGAACGTACGGCTGGCGACGGTGGTGGGCGGGCTGGCGATCAACCGGCAGGCGGCGCTGCTGCGGACCGGCGCCGAAGTGGTCGTCGCGACGCCGGGGCGGCTCGCCGACCTCGTATCGCGCCGGTCCTGTGATCTGCAGCAGGTGCGGATCACGGTGCTGGACGAGGCGGACCAGATGTGCGACCTGGGGTTCCTGCCGCAGGTCTCGGAAATCCTCGACCAGGTCCGCCCCGACGGACAGCGGCTGCTGTTCTCGGCCACGCTCGACCGCAATGTCGACCGGTTGGTGCAGGACTATCTGCATGAGCCGGTAGTAGCCTCGCTCGACCGTGTGGCGGGCTCGGTCACCACGATGGAACACCATGTGCTGAACGTCCATCCCGCCGACAAGTACGCGACCGCGACCGAAATCGCCGCGCGGGACGGCCAGGTCCTGATGTTCCTGGACACCAAGGCCGGCGTGGACCAGTTCACCCGGCACCTGCGGGCCAGCGGCGTACGGGCTGCCGCCCTGCACAGCGGGAAGTCGCAGCCCCAGCGCACACACACGCTCGCGCAGTTCAAGGACGGCGAGATCACCGTGCTGGTGGCCACCAATGTCGCGGCGCGAGGCATTCACATCGAGGCGCTCGACCTCGTCGTCAACGTCGACCCGCCCGCCGACGCGAAGGACTACCTGCACCGTGGTGGGCGTACGGCTCGCGCCGGGGAATCCGGGATCGTGGTCACGCTGGTCACCCCGAACCAACGGCGAGACGTGAACCAGATCATGACCGACGCCCGGATCCGGCCGACTGTCACCCAGGTGCGCTCCGGCGAGGAGAGGCTGACCGCCATCACCGGGGCGAAGCGCCCGCCGATCGAAGAGAAGAGCAGCGGCAACGCCCCCTTCCGTGGCATGGGTACTCGTCCGGGCCGCCCCAAGGAGTCCCGCAGAACGGCCGACGCCCGCAAGACGGCGGAAGCACGAGCAGCGGCCCGGGTACGCAAGAGCCGCTGACCCGGACGGACTTACCGGCCGCCGACCGAACACAGAAGGCCCGACGACCGCACGCCGGCCAGCTGGTTCCGCGACGGGGCTCGGTCGCGGACGGGCCCTCCGCTGCAGCTTCTACGCCGGCGTTGCTGCCACCTGCTCACGCAGTGCCAGCCATTCCTGAAGCTCAATCAGATTCCCTTCCGGATCCTCCAGGTACGCGACCCGCATCCGGTCCCCCATCGGTCCCGGGTCCCTGGTGAACTCCGCTCCCCGCGAGGTGAGTTCGGCGTGGGCGGCGTCCAAGTCCTCCACCCGGAGCACCACCAGCGCACGATATCCCTCCGGCTCCGCCCCCAACCGCCCCAGCACATCGGCCATCTGCGCCCGGTCCTGGAGCGCAATCGCGGAGTGTCCGGTGTCGGGACTGAGCTTCGCGTACGGGCCGCTCTCCGCCTCGAACTGCGGCTTGAGCCCGAGCACGTCCCGGTAGAAGCGGTAGACGGCGGGGAAGTCGGATACCAGCAGGCGTATCTGGGTGAGTTCCATACCGTCCTTTCTAGCCCAGTTCCGGATCCGGCTCGATCGCGATCTCTGAGCGAGCCCTCTTAAGCCCTTGAGCGGAAGGCCCTCGTGTCTCGCCGTGAGGCACTATTCCCGCTCGCCCTACAGGTCCAGAACCAGGCGTGGCGAGAGTGCGCGGGACACGCACGGGTACATCCGGCCCTCGGGTGCCCCGATGTCGTCGCGGTGTTCGGGCTCCCCTTCCAGGACCGTGAGTTCGCAGCTGCCGCACACACCTTCGCGGCAGCCTGACGGGACCGGCCGCCCGGCGTGGCTCAGGGCGTCCAGCAACGACTTCCCGGCATCGACCTGGATCGTCCGTCCACTTCGGGCGCACACCACATCGAACCCTGTGTCCGATGCGAACTTCCGCGCAGTGGGCCGGAACCTCTCGGCACGCAGCCGTCCGACGGGAAACGCCGCCTCGACCGCGGCGAGCATCGGCGCGGGCCCACAGCAGTAGACCAGTGCACGGGAGCCCGAACCGGCTGCCATTGCTGCGAAGTCAGGCCTGCCCTGTTCTTCGGTCGCGACGATGGCCACCCTGTCTCCGTATGCGGTGCGCAGCTCGTCGGCGAAAGGCATGGAGGCGCGCGATCGGCCCACGTACACCAGTTTCGCCTGAGCGCCCCCTTCGATCGCCGAACGCAGCATCGGCCGGATGGGCGTGATGCCGATCCCGCCGGCCACGAAGAGATACTCCGGCGCGGGTTCCAGCGGGAAGTGGTTGCGTGGCAAGGAGATTTCGAGTGTCCGACCAGGCTTCAGGAAGCGGTGCACGTACTCCGAGCCGCCCCGGCTGAGCCGTTCGAAGCGGACCGCGATGCGATACCACCCGCGCTCCGCGGGGTCACCGCACAACGAGTACTGCCGCGTCAGCCAGTTCGGCAGGGTGAGGTCGATATGCGCTCCCGGCCGCCACGGCGCCAGCGGCCCCCCGGCACCGCGCAGGGCCACCGAGACCACGTCTTCGGCGATCTCTTCGATCCGGTCGATAACCGTCTGCTGCATGGAAATCCCCCCCCGTCAGTACAGCTCGCGGTAGCCGGCTTCGAGCCCCGCTTCGAGCATCGCAGGATCGATGTCAACGCCGAACTGGGCAGCCGCGACCTCACCCACCGACGGAAGCTCGTCGGCCAGCGCCTGGCTTGAGGGATCCCACAGACGGGACCGGATCAGCGCCCGACCACAGTGGAAGTACGCCTCCGCCACCTCGACAACGATGGCCAGGACAGGTTCGCGCGCCTCGGTCTGCATCCGGGCGAGCACATCGGGCTCGTCGGTGGGATAGCCGCGCCCGTTGACCCGCAACGTTTCCCGGGCGCCGGGGATCAGGAAGAGCAGCCCGACCCCGTCGTGTTCGGCGAGGTTGGTGAAGGAATCGGCGATCTTGTTGCCGGGCCGGTCGGGAATCGCGAGCGTGTGCTCGTCGAGCACCTTCACGAAGCCCGGGTAGTCGCCCCGGGGTGAGCAGTCCAGGTGTCCGTCCGCGCTGGAGGTGGCCAGCGCCAGGAAGGGGGAATGCGCGATGAAGCGGCGGGAGAACTCGTCGATGTGGTTCTGCTTCTTCTCCTTCAGCATTGCCTCGGGCTCGCCCAGCCGGGCACGGACCTCGGCCGGTGCCACCCGGCGCGGCCGGACGCGGGTATGCGTCATAACAGACTCCTTTCGGTTTCGTCTTCCGGTTCCGTCTGGGTGAGGTGCGCGGGGACGCACAGTCAGCGCGGTGGGGAAACTCTGCTCAACAGCAGGTCATGGCACAATTATGAGCAATTATTCAGTTCATGCGCTACTCGCTTTGGCGGCGCTTCGAAGGGGGTTCCATGACGTCGGAGAAACGACGGCTTCAGCCACGTAAGGAGCCACGCCAGGCCCGCGCGGAGCTCACCCGGCAGCGCATCCTCACTGCGGCTGCTCACGTTTTCGCCGAGCAGGGCTACGCCGCGGGCACCACCAACCGGATCGCTGAACGGGCCCGGGTCTCGATCGGTTCGCTGTACCAGTACTACCCGAACAAGGACGCGATCCTGGCCGAACTGGTGACCCGGCACCTCGACGCCGGAGCCGCGGCCATGAGCCGCCGCCGCAGCGGCGCGCTGCCGGAGTCGTTGGAAGAGATCATCCGCTTGTTCGTGCGGACGTCGATCGAGAACCACCTCGGGGATCCGCACCTGCTGCGCGTCATGATGGAACAACCACCGCTGTCTGCCGGCCTGCTGGAGAAGGTCGCCCGGCACCATGAGGCGGACGTCGAGTACGTCCAGGAACTCTTCGAGCGCCATCCGGAAGTCAGGGTGGCCGACACGGCGGCGGCGGCACGGCTCGCCGTCGCGGCGATCGAATTCATCGTGCACCCGCTCGTCGCGGAGCCCGACCCGTTCGACACCACCAGGCTGGAGAACGAACTCGTGGCCATGGTGACCCGCTATTTGCGCGGCTGAAGGCCATCGCCTCCTCTCCCCGTACCCACCAGTCCACTGGGTTCAGTCCGTCCGGTTCGGCTGCGTCCCCTTCGCCGTCCGCTGTATCTGCGGAGGCGCACCGGCGGTGGTGGGGTGACCGGTGCCGGTACGCCATGCGGTGTCGTGGACGTACGTCGCGGCGAATTCGGCGAGGCGGTCCACGACGGCGGTGAGTGCCTCCACCCCGTAGTGCTGCGGACTCCAGCAGACGTGCAGTTGAAGGCTCAGGGTGGTCCGGTCGACGGTGTCGATCAGCAGGGGACAGCCGCCGAACCGGGGCAGGTCGGTGGTGACGCCGACGCCGAAATCGCTTGCCGCGAGCGCCTCGCACATCAGGGCGTTGCTGCTTTCCGTCACCTGGGCGTAGGTCAGGCCGGCCTTGGACACCGCCTGGTCGAGGACGGCTCGCGCCGGGTGCTCCCGGGTCAGCAGCAGCAGGTGTTCGGTGACCAGCTCGGCGATCGTGATGCTGCGCCGCCCCTGGGTGGCCCACCGGTGGGTGGGGGCGACGTAGGCGCGCAGGGGTACGTCCGTCAGTGGACGCCATGCCAGTGTCGGGTCGTCGGCCGGCCCCGCGGCGAGGCCGAGGTCGGCGTCTTTGCTCACCGTGGTGCAGATCCGGTCCGCGGTTACCTCGCGCACCGAGACGAAGGGATCGTCGGGGCCCAGCGTCGCGACGAACGGCGCGACCACCTCGTTGATCGTGGTCTGGGCCGCGGCCACCACCACACGGGACAGCCCACCGCCTGCCATGTACCGTGCCGCGGCTTCGATCCGGTCGGCTCGGGAGACCAGATCCTCGGCGGCCGTGACGAACTGCCGGCCCGCGCTGGTCAGCCGGAACCGCGGACCGGTTCGGTCGAACAGGACCAGTCCCAACTCGTTCTCCAGGTAGCGCAGTTGCCGGGAGAGCGCCGGCTGTGCGACGTGGAGCTGTTTCGCCGCCCCGGTGACGGTGCCGTCCTGGACGACCGCGAGGAAGTAGCGACAACGCTTGATCTCCATCCCCGCAGTATGCCGGTTCGGCATGGGAACCTCGCAACAATTGGTATTGGACAGCATGGTCCGGGTTCGCGACTCTGGGTCCCACCCCGCCCGCCTTGAACCAGGAGCCGCACCATGAACGCATCCCAGGAAGTCCCGGCCACGCTCGCGAACTGGCTTGAACCGCCGTCCAACCGCTGGGCGTTCAACCATGTCGAGCGCCTGCTGGACACCGCGGTGATCCCACGCGGCCGAACCCGGCCCCGCCGACTCGCCGCGGCCGGCACGAGGCTGGACGAGACGGTGATCGCCACCACCGGCGGCTCCTCCACGGTGGCCGAGTTCCTTGCTCGCACGGCGACCGACGCGATCGTTGTGCTGCGCGGCGACCAGGTGCTGTTCGAGCGCTACTACGGCGAGGCGGCGCCGGACCGCCGGCACGTGCTGATGTCGGTCTCCAAGTCGATCGCCGGCATGGCCGCGGGGTGCCTGGTGGACGACGGGATACTCGACGTGTCGGCCACGGTGGCGACCTACGTTCCGGAACTGGCGTCGTCGGCCTACGGGACGGCGACGGTGCGCGACGTGTTGGATATGACCGCGGCGCTGCGTTACAACCAGGACTACGACGATCCGCGGTCCGAGGTGCGGGTCGGGGACCGAGCGGTGGGCTGGCGGCCCCGGCACAGCGGGGATCCGGACGGCGTGCATGCATTTCTGACCGGACTTGAGCCCGACGGCCCGCACGGGCGCCGGTTCCAGTACTGCTCGGCGACCACCGACGTGCTCGCCTGGGTGCTGGAGCGCGCCGCGGGGCTCCCCTATCCCAGGTTGCTCGGCGAACGTATCTGGTCACGGATCGGAGCCGAGCACGATGCCGTGGTCTCCACGGATCCGGTGGGCACCCCCTACGCCTGTGCAGGAATCAGTGCCACCGCCCGCGATCTCGCCCGCTTCGGTCGATGTGTGCTCGACGGCGGCGTGGTCGACGGGGTTCAGGTCATTCCCGAGGAGTGGATCCATGCCACGCGCCGGGGTGGCCTCGCAGCGGTACTGCCCGACCGCGACCTCGGGTCGATCCACCCGAACGGGACCTACCGCAACCAGTGGTGGATCCCCGGCGACTCGGCAGGCACCTTGTTCGGGATCGGCATCTTCGGCCAGTACCTGTGGCTCGACCCGGAGCGAGACGTCGTCATCGTGAAGTTCTCCAGCCTCCCGCACCCCCGGGACGGCCGTTCCGAGCACGCCGTGGCGCTCGCGGCGATCGCCGAGGCCGTCGGGTCCGAACGCGGCACCTGGGAGGCATGATGAAGGGGCACCCGTCGTTCGCGCTGGAGCGGCGCACGATCGAACACATTCCAGCCACGGAACGCCACGGTCGGCCATGGCACCAGCTCGCCCTGTGGTTCTCCACCAATGTGCAGATCAACACTCTGATCACCGGCGCGGTGACCATCGGGATGGGACTCGACCTGACCTGGGCGGTCATCAGCATCGTGGTGGGGAATCTGGTCGGCGGGCTGTTCATGGCCTACCACTCCGCGCAGGGGCCCCAGCTCGGTCTTCCACAAATGGTGCAGAGCCGCGCCCAGTTCGGTCTCTACGGCGCGGTGCTGCCCTCCGCCATGGTCGTGTTGATGTACCTCGGCTTCGCCGTCGAGGGCAGCCTGGTCGCCGGGCAGGCGATCGCGGCATGGGCCCATGTGCCGAAGACGGTGGGCATCGTGGTGTTCAACCTGGTGCTGCTCATGATTCCCCTGGTGGGATACCGGCTGATCCATGCCGCAGGCCGGGTCGTCGCGGTGATCTCGGGTGTGGCGTTCCTCGCGTTGTTCGTACGGCTTCTCCCGCAGCTGTCCAGCCACCCGTCCGGCGCGACCACGCACTCCGTCGGCGCCGTCGTGTCGGCGATCTCGGTCTGCGTCGCCTGGCAGGTCACCTGGGCTCCCTATGTGTCCGACTACTCCCGCTACCTGCCCGCGGACACACCGACCAGGGTGACGTTCGCCTACACATATCTCGGTTCGGCCGTGGGCGGTGCGGGCACGATGATCGTCGGAGCGATGGCCGCGACCGTCAACAGTGCCGCGGTGAACTCCGACGCGATCGGGTTCCTGGCCGGCCGCTTTCCGTCGGTCAGTGGTCTGCTGGTCGTGGCGCTGCTGGTCGGCTTGGTCCCGGCCGGCGCGGAGGGCCCGTACGGTGCCTTCCTCACCGCGGTCAGCGCGCTGTCGGCGGAGGGCCGGGTGCGTTCGACCGCGGCAGCACGGGCGTTCTTCGTGATCTGCTTCGCGGTCGTCGCGAGCGCGCTCGCCATCGTGTCCAGCGGCAGTCTGCTGACGACCTTCCAGAACATCACGCTGTTCGTGCTGTACCTGCTGGTGCCGTGGACCGCGATCAACCTCACCGACTACTACGTCGTTCGCCGCGGTCACTACGACATTCCCGCGCTGCTGACGAAGAACGGCCGCTACGGTACTTTCACCTGGTGGGCGGTGCTCATCTACTTCGTGTCGATCGCCGTTGAACTGCCGTTCATCAACAGCAGTGTCTACGTGGGGCCGTTGGTGGCATCCCTGGGCGGCGCCGACGTGTCCTGGCTCGTCGGGCTCGTGGTGGGCGGAGGGGGATACTACGCCTGCGCCAAGCTGATCCGGGATCGTCGGATCGAGCCGGTTGTGCAACCGTCGTAGCCGTTCGTTCCCTCCGGCGCGGCTGACCCGGTTCCCGGCGACCAGTGTTGACCGTGCCCGCGTACGGGGCGCCGGCTTGTCCGGACCGGCGGGGAAGTCGTTTACGGAAGGCAGTGTTCTATGGGAGCCGACGACCTCGTATGGCAGGACGCGATCGGTCTCGCCCGTCTGATTCCCGAGGGCACGGTGAGCGCCGTCGAGGTGGTGGCCGCCCACCTCGACCGGATCGAGGCGGTCGGTGACCGGGTGAACGCCTTCGTGACCGTGCTCGGTGAGCAGGCTCTGCACGCCGCAGCGCGACCGGCAAGCGGCCCGCTCGGCGGGGTGCCCTTCACGGTCAAGGACTCCTTCGGCACGGCGGGGGTCCGTACCACCCGCGGATCGAGGCTCTTCGCCGACCGGGTGCCCGAAAGCGACGCCACTCCGGTGGCCCGTCTTCGGCAAGCCGGCGGCATCCTGCTGGCCAAGACGAACCTGCCGGAGATGTCCTACTGGACCGAGACGGACAACCACGTCGCAGGCAGGTCCCTGAACCCCTACGACCCGCAACGCACCCCCGGAGGCTCCAGCGGTGGTGAGTCAGCGGCCATCGCAAGCGGACTCTCGCCTCTCGGTATCGGGAGCGATGTCGCCATCTCCGTGCGCGGGCCCGCCGCCGACACCGGGATCGCCTCGATCAAGCCCACCCACGGCAGGGTGCCGATGACCGGCCACTTCCCCGCCGTACCGCGCCGTTGGTGGCACGCGGGCCCCATGGCCCGCAGCGTGCGCGACCTGCGCCTGGCCCTGTCCCTCATGGAAGGACCCGACGGCGCCGACCCCTACACCGTCGTACCGGCCGCCGAAGCGAGCGCGGAATCGGAGACCTCGGCACAGGGGTAGTCGCGGTCCGCGGTGCATCGACTCTGGTCACGTGCACGCTAGTTGTGCCCACATCGACCGACCGCAGCCGTGCGCGGTGTGCGCGCAGGGCCGCGGGCACTTCGTGAACATCGCTTCTGTCGGCGCATCCGGCGGTGTACCGGGTCTGATCCCGGAGGAGGGTTGCCTTCACATGCACTCCAACTCCTAGCCTTCACAGGCATGGAGACGATTGACGGGACGACGGCCGCCGGTACACACCTGCCTCGCACAAGGGCCCTCGGACGGAGCGGAATCGAGGTGAGCGCCCTCGGTTTTGGCTGCTGGGCCATCGGCGGGGAATGGCAGGACCCGGACGGGAGCCCGCTCGGCTGGGGCAAGGTCGATGACGAGGTGTCCGTTCGTGCCGTGCGCCGTGCGCTGGACCTCGGCGTGACCTTCTTCGACACCGCCGACGTCTACGGAACCGGGCACAGCGAGCGCGTACTCGGACGGGCCCTCGGCAGGCGCCGGGCGGACGTCGTCGTGGCCACCAAGTGGGGCAACCTCTTCGACGAGGAGAGCATGGTCCTGACGGGCGGCGACGACTCACCGGTGTACGTACGGCGTGCGCTGACGGCGTCGCTCGCCAGGCTGGGCACCGACTACGTGGACCTCTACCAGCTCCACCTGTCGGACGTGGATCCTGAACGGGCCGCTCCCCTGCGGGATGCCTGTGAAGATCTCGTACGAGAAGGGCTCATCCGCGCGTACGCATGGAGCACCGACGACCCGGCGCGCGCGGCGGTCTTCGCCGCGGGCCCGCACTGCGCGGCCGTGCAGCACCGCTGCAACGTCCTCCAGGACGCGCCCGAAATGCTCGCCTTGTGCGAGGAGACCGCTCTTGCGAGCATCAACCGCAGCCCGCTCGCGATGGGGCTGCTGACCGGGAAGCACATGCCGGGAAGCACACTCGGCGCCGGTGACATCCGCAATGCGCCGCCTGCCTGGCTGCCGGGTTTCGCGGCGGGTGGCGGCGCTGATCCGCGATGGCTCGCGCGCGTCGAGGCTGTACGGTCCATCCTCACGAGCCGCGGGCGCACTCTCGCCCAGGGCTCGCTGGCCTGGCTGTGGGCGCGCAGCCCGCGGACGGTGCCCATCCCCGGCTTTCGGACCGTGGCGCAGGCAGAGGAAAACGCCCGGACGCTGGAGTTCGGGCCGCTGGCAGAGGAGGAGGTCGCAGAGATCGGGCGTGTGCTGGGGACTTGACGCTCGGGGGCAATGCCGGTGGGGCAGGCAGGACCGGGACGTGAGGCGACAGTGCGGGATCTCAAAGTGTGAATCACGAGCTACTGCGCACGGCCTTGACTCCGTGACGGCTTCGCGTACCCCGCAAGGCCGTACCCCCCACCGTTCGTCCGCAGGCTCAGCTCACGAACTCTCTGTCGCCGTAGCGCACCTCGACCGTGTTCCAGTCGACGCCGAGGTTCTTCGTGAACTTCTCAGCCAGGGACAGGTCCGCGAGCGGGACGACGAGGATGAGCCCCCGGTCAAGGGTGACTGACCCGCCTCCGAGCTCGTCGCGGGCCTCGGGGTTCGCGAGCAACTCGTGGTGCAGACGAGGGGCGCTGACGCCGGGAGCCTGGATTTCGACTGCCTCGGTTTCCGGCGAGGAACGCGGCAGGCAGCGGAAGGTCAGCACCGACTCCTGGTGGTACCGCTTGGCGATGACGCTGGCGACGTGGTGCAGCCCGTCCTGGCCGACCTTGTTGACGTCGAACTCGCGGGAGCGCTCGTAGGTGGCCTGTTTGAGGGCGCCGGACCAGAAGATGCCGTCCAGCAGCTTCGAGGCGCCGGGCCCCGCGCCGTTGGTACGAATGATCCCGCGCACCTCGTGATCGAAACGCGTCAGGCTGGTCTTGAGCCGGGGGTCGGCCGGATCCGTGACGATCGCGGTGTTGTTCGTAGCGAAGATCTCCCCCGCTGGACACCCATGGCCTGCCGCGCTCGCCTGTGTGCTGCCCGCGCCGACGACCCCAAGTGTCAGGGAGGAGACCGAGACCAGAACGCGCAACTGCCGCCATGCAATGGATTTCCTCATACGGTGATCAACGATCTTCAGCAGGGTTTGTTGCGCCTGCCGCCCCACCCACTCGGCGACTTCAATAACGAGCTGCGGCCCCACAGACCTGCCGCCGCGGTGTCGGTGGGATCAGCCCGCTCGGAGCGGAAGCTTCGCACGTCGAGCACCGTCAGAATCGCGCGAGCGTCGCCCGCCGGCCTGGACATCGAAGACCGGCGACCACACGGACCCCGCGTGAACCCACACCGCACGGCGGGACATCATCCCCCTCTCCTACGACGGATCCCCTTGCCCGACACCCGCCTGGCCGTGCGCAGGGCGTGCGGGCGATCGCGCCCGGTCAGGCCGGACAGCGCTCCGTGAGTCCGGGATCACCCGGAACAGCGCGGGGACTGCCGCAAGACATGCCGCAGCGGCGAAGGCCACCCACAGCGCGGGGGCGTAGACGGTCAGCGAGCCGACGGCCCAGGCCATCAGGGCAGGCGTGAAGCCCGCGAAGACCATCGCTGCGATGTTGTAGCTCAGGGCCACGCCCGTGGAGCGCACTTCGACGGGGAAGAGCCGGGTCAGCGTGGAGGGTGCGACACCGGCGAACGCGGCGACACCGGCGCACAGCAGGCTGTGGACGAGCAGCAGGACGGGGAACGCCGGCTGTGCGTGCAGCCATGCCAGCAGGGGCAGCGGCAGCACGAGCAAGCCCAGCGCGCCGGCCATGAGCACTCTCCGCGCACCCGCCGTGTCGGCGGCGCGCCCCGCGACCAGGCACCCGGCTACGAGGACTGCGTTGCCCACCAGAGAGGCGAGGAACGACTGCTGTGCGGTGAAGCCGAGACCTGCCGCGTCGCTCTCGTAGTACGTAGGTGCGTAGATGACCAAGGTGTAGACGCACACGGTCCACAGAACGGAGAAGAGAAATCCGGTGATGACCCGTCCCCGGTACTCGGTCAGCAACTGGACGAGAGGGCCGCGCCCCGGGGTCGTCTCCTGCTCGTTCCGTTCCGGTTTGCTCTTCTCGAATTCCTCGGTCTCCGGCAGATGCCGGCGGATGTAGACGCCGACCGGAATGATGAGCAGGCCGAGCGCGAAGGGAATGCGCCAGGCCCAGGCGTTCATCGCTGATTCGGAGGCGAAGGTCGTGAGGGCGACGCCCACGGCGGCGGCCGCGAGATTGCAGATCCCCATGGATGCCTGGAGCCAGGCGGCGTACCGGGCCTTTCGGCCGGGTGGCGCGTGTTCCACCAGGAAGGCCGTGGCGCCGCCGATCTCGCCGCCTGCCGAGAATCCCTGCAGCAGCCTGCCGACGAGGAGCAGGGCCGGTGCACCGAGCCCGAGGACTGCCACCGGTGGCGCCACGACCAGCAGGAGTGTCCCGGCGCCCATGGTGCTGAGGGAGAGCATCATCGCGGCCTTGCGGCCCTTGCGGTCGCCGTACAGCCCGATGACGACGGCCCCGAGCGGGCGGGCCACGAACCCCGTACCGAAGATGACGAACGTGCTGATGAGAGCCGTACCCGGGTCGTCGTCCCGGAAGAAGTTGTGGGAAATGTAGCCGGCGAAGAAGGCGTAGACCGTGAAGTCGTACCACTCCATCCCGTTGCCGAAGGATGCCGCGACGACCGCGCGCCGGGAGACACGTGTCGTGGTCGCTGTCGTTGCATCTCTATTCACTGCGCACGACCGGACGTTGGTCCAGGGTGGCCAGCGTGCCGGCGAGCACGTGTGCGCCCTGCTCGATGTCGGCGGGCGCGGTGAACTCCTCGGGGCAGTGGCTGAGCCCGCCCTGCGAGGGAACGAAGATCATGCCCATGGGCCCGAGCCGGGCCAGGTGTGCGGCGTCGTGGCCCGCCCCGGACGGGACGGCCCGCCACGGCAGGCCGAGCCTGTCGGCCGACTGACCGATGACATCCTGCAGCAACTCGTCCGTGGGCACGGGGTCCTGATCGGTGAGGTACTCGACGTCGAACCGGACACCTCGCCTCGCCGCTTCCTCGGCGACCTCGTCGACGATCTGCCGGCGCGCCCCCTGGAGCCAGGTGCCGTCCACGCTGCGGATCTCCGCCCAGAGCCGGGCCCGGTCCGTGATGACGCCCATCGACTCGGGGCTCGACTCGATACAGCCGGGAGTGGCCACGCCGTGTACGGGCGCTCCGCATCCGGCACGTTCCACGGCGAGAACTGCCGCTGCGGCGGAGACCAGTGCGTCGTGGCGGTCGGCCATGTGTGTCGTCCCCGCGTGGCCCGCCCGGCCCGCGAAGCGCATCAGGATTCGGTCGATTCCGGCGATCGCGGTGACCACGCCGATGCTGGTGCCGGACGATTCCAGGAGTGGGCCCTGCTCGACGTGCAGTTCCACGTAGGCGTGTACGTCACCGGGGTTCCAGGCCTGCCTCAGCGCGGCGTGCGGGTCGAGCCCGAACCTCTCGATCGCGTCGCCGAGCCTGGTTCCCGTGCTGTCCACCCGGTCCAGGTGCTCCGGCCGCAGCACGCCGGCCACCGCGCGGGAACCCAGGCACGATATGCCGAAATCGTTGGCCTCCTCGCCGAGGAAGTCCACGACCACCAGGTCGTGTTCAAGCGTCGTGCCCGTCTCACGGAATCGCTGGGCCACCTCGATACCGGTCAGGACGCCGACGATGCCGTCGAATCTGCCGCCCTGGGCGACCGTGTCGGTGTGGGATCCGGTGACCAGCGCCGGGCCGCGCCCCCGGCGGCCGGGCAGCCGCCCGACGATGTTGCCCGCCGGGTCCACAACGGGGTCGAGTCCCGCGTCGGCCATCTGCCGGCGTACCCACTCGCGAGAGGCCCGGTAGGACTCCGAGAACACCTCTCGGCTCCAGCCGGGTCGCGTGGAGTCGTGGAATTCGGCGAGCGAGGCGAGGCGCTCGGCGAGTCGTTCGGGATGGGGGGTCAGGGCGTCCAGGTCGATGCTCATTACCTATCCTTCCGGTGAATACCGGACAGTTCTGGCCTGAATTCGGCCAGGTTGGACTGGGATCTCGTACGTACGTGCTGCCTCCGTCGGCGATGGCACGGCCCGCGGAACCGGCGCCGCGTCCGCGACCGTGCTCAGAGGTCCTCGCGCGTGCTCTCCTCATCGGGCGACAGCCACACCTGGGTCGCCGCCCGGGGCATGCTGGCCGTGATGTCCGCGACCGCTTCCCTCAGCAGGGCCAGCGGCCGGGTGACATCGGTGAGTTCCGCGTGCCGCCCCACCAGGGACACCGCGCACAAGCACGAGCCGGCGACAAGAACGGGCATCCCGACGGCGCTGACGCCGGGGGTGAGCCAGCCGTGCGTCACGTGGTAGCCGTCCCTGCGGGCTTCGGCGAGTTCGAGGCGCAGGGACGCGGCGTCCGGGGTCGCCGCCGTGAACCGTTGCAGCCGTCCTTGCAGGACCTGGCGGCGAACCGTCTCGGGCGCCGTCGCCAGCAGCGGCGTGGCGCTGGCCCCCGAGTACAGGGCCAGGACCTGACCGGGCCGCAGCGCCACCGTGCCTGATCCGCTGCCGCGGGTGTCCAGGCAGAGCGCGGCGGTGTGCGCCCGTACCGTGAGTGCCACGTCCAGACCGCTGCGACGCATCAGCCGGGTGAGCACGGGGCGCGCCAGGTCCACCAGGTGCCCGGTACGGTCGATGGAACGGTCGGCGAGGCGGTCGGTGGGCAGCAGGGCGCCGTCGACCTCGGCGAGGAACCCTGCCTCCTTGAGCAGCCGGACGTATCGGTAGGCCGACGACGACGGGATGCCCATGGCCGCGACGACTTCCGACACCTCGGCCTGGCCCCGGTCCTGGATGAACTCCAGGATCCGCAGGCCGCGCGTCAGGGAGGACAGTTCACCTGCGGACGGCCGTCCGATGGTCATGCTCATCTCCGATGCACCTGCTCGCCGCGGCCGGGCTTGCCCGTCAGTCCCTTGCCCGCGTCCCAGACGACGGTGCCACGGCTCAGCGTCAGAGTGACACGGGCACCGGGCGCGTACGCATCGTAGGGGGTCCAGCCGGCGCGGGAGTGCAGGGCCGAGCCGTCGATCCGCCAGGTGTCGTCCGGGGTGAGCACCATGATGTCCGCGTCGTGGCCCGGGGCCAGCCTGCCCTTGCGGTGCCCGATGCCGTACCGGTCGGCAGGGTTGCTGGTCAGTGCGGCCACCGCTCGCGCGAACTGCGGCCCGGCGCCGAAGCGCCGCAGGCAGGCGCCCAGGGTGGTCGCCACGAGGGTCTCGGTGCCCGGCACTCCCGAGTGGTTGTCCAGGATCCGTTCCTGGTCCTTGAACTCGGCGGGCCAAGGGGCGTGGTCGGAGGTGACTGCCGTGGCAAGGCCCGTGGTGACGGCCTGCCACATGGCGTCGCGGTTCGCCCCGTCGCGCAGCGGGGGGTTGATCTTCAGCCGGCCGCGCGAGCCGCGCATGTCGTCCTCGGTGAAGGTCAGGTAGTGCGGGCATGTCTCGAAGGTGATGTCCACGCCCTGGCCCTGGTACCAGCGCACGAGCTCGGCCGACCGCCCCAGGGACAGATGGCACAGGTGCAGCGCGTTGCCCTGATGGGCGGCGATCTCCATCGCGGTGAGCACGCCGAGCGTCTCCGAGACGGGTGGCCGGGTCGCGGAGTGCACAGCCGGATCGGTCGAGGAACGGTGCCGCTCGTCGGCGAGGAGCGCCTTGATGATCTCGTTGTTCTCCGCGTGTACGCACAGCGTCGACTCCACGGCGCCGACGGCCTTCATCACATCCAGCAACTCGGCATCGTCGATACGCGGGAACCGGAACGGGTCGGTGTCGAAGAGCGACACCTTGAACCCCACCACTCCCCCGTCGGCCAGGGCCTCGGCCTCCCGCCAGCCACCGCCGGGCGCGAGGGTGCCGAGCAGGGCGACATCGACGACGGCCTCCTCGGCCACCTTCTCCCGCTTCGCCTTGAGCCGCTCCACGTGGTTCACGGGGCCCTCCGCGTCGAAGGGCATCTCCACGATCGTGGTCACACCTCCGGTGGCCGCGGCGGAGGTTGCGGCCCGCAGCCCCTCACCCGCGTGCGAGTACGAGTGCACGTGGGCGTCGACCGCACCCGGCAGGACGAAAGCGTCCCTGACGTCGATTCGCCGCGCCGCGGGGGCTTTCGGCGCCGCCCCGGTTCCGACTCCGGTGATGACACCACCCGCGACAGCGACCCACCCACGCTCGAATTTCCCGTCCGCGACCGGCACGACCCCGGTGAGGACGATGTCGGCGCGCTCGTGACCTTGTGCCTTTTCCATGGCGTGAAAGGTAGACACGGTGCGGGCCCGGACAGAATACGATTCCCGCGGATCAGGAATCATGCTCGCGGCACCCCTTTCCGCTGCTCTGCACGGCTCCCCGGACCTGCCTTGCGTGGCCTCGGTGACTCATGCACTATTGCGTGCCACCGGCGAGGAGACATCACTCCCGTGTGCCTGCCGAATTACCATTTCCCGAGAATGCGAGCGCGGATGAACATGGGCGACCAATCAATGCGAGGATTCCTCGACGAGTTGGAACGTCGTGGTGAACTCGTCGATATCGACCGGCCGGTCGACCCGCGCTTCGAACTCGCCAGTGTGCTCGCGCTGTTCGACCGTGGCCCCGCCGTGCGGCTGAACCGCGTCACGGGTTCGGAACTGCCCCTGGTCGGAAACATCCTGTCGAGCCGCGCCCGCATCGCCGCCGCACTGCGCGTGCCGGTCACGGACGTCCTCGACACGCTGTCGGCCGCGGTCGCCTCCCGGTGCAAGCCCGAGGTGGTGGATACCGCCCACTGCCAGGAACGGCGGTTCGCCGCCGACGAGGTCTGGAAGCGCGTCCTCGCGCCGACCTACTTCACCGATGACTCCGGCGGCTATCTGACGGCGGGAATGATCGTCGCCCACGACCCGGTCACCGGTCACCGCAACGCCTCCTACGCCCGGATCAAGCCGCTGGGCCCGACGACCGGGTTCGTCGGGATCGCCCCGAACCACCATCTGACCGCGCTCGCCCGCTCCGCCGGGGCTGACGGCCTTCCCGTCGCCGTCACGCTGGGCACCCATCCCGCGATCCAGATGGCCGCCTGCTTCTATCTCGGCCTCGGGGACGACGAGTTGGAGCACGCAGCCCACCTGCTGGGAGCACCGGTCAAGGTGGTGCGGGCCACGACGAGCGACGTTCTTGTGCCCGCCGACGCCGAAGTCGTCATCGAGGGCCTGCTGCACGCCGACCGCCCTGTGCACGAGGGGCTGGTCAGCGAGTACCACGGCATGTACGAGGACTACGGCGACGGGATCACCCTGGAGGTCACGGCGCTGACCACGCGCGCCGACCCCTCGGTCCAGGTCATCCTGCCGGGGCTGGCCGCCGAGCACGCCTACCTCGCCGCGCTGCCGATCGCCGCCGGTCTGCGGCACGCGCTGCGCCTGGCCGGCTGCGGGGACACAGATGTCGCGGTGACGCTCTCCGGAGGCGGCCGCGTCGACGTGGTCGTCGCGCTCCCCGCGCACCAGGGCCGCCAGGCCAAGCGTGCGATCTTCGCTTGTTTCGCCTCCGTCAGCATGGTGAAACAAGTCACCGTCGTGGACTGCGACATCGACATCTGGGACGCCGAACACGTCCACTGGGCACGGACGAGCCGGATGCGCTGGGAGCGCGACCTCATCCTTGCACCCGACGTCCCGGCCGACCGGAACGTGCCGATGCAGCAGGGCGGCACCGTGACGAAGGTCGGCATGGACGCCACAGCCAAACCCGGCGACCGTACGCCGGGACACGCCCTCGCCGTGCCTCCGCGGGAGACCGTGGACCGAGTGCGCCGCCGGCTCGAAACCGACGGTCTGGGGACACGCTTCGCCCCGACTCCGGTGCTGTGGAGTCTGCTCGACACCGGGGATCGCCGCCCCGCGGGCGACCAGCACTGACCGCGCTTCGGCTCTCCGGCACCACCAGGCAGAGGACGGTTTCCTCGCCCGGTCCCGGTCAGCGTTTGATGCCTACACCCGCCAACAGACCAATCTGGGCGTCCGTGGGCTCCGTACCATCGGTGGGTCCGTCGGGCCGCCAGCGGTGGCAGCAGCAGATGCCGGGGTCGATGAGGTCGAGCCCGTCGAAGAAATGTCGGACGTCGCTGTGTGAACGGAACTGCACCGGGGTTCCGGAGCTGGTGTAGATCTCCGCGACCTTGTTCCAGGTGACCGGGTCGAAGTCGGGCGTGCAGTGGTTCATGGCGAGGGCGCTGCCGACCGGGAGGGAGTCGAGCAGTCGGCGGACGATGGCGTACGGGTCGTGCGGGTCGGTGATGAAGTGCATGAGGGCGTTGAGGTTGAGGGCGATGGGCTGGTCGAAGTCCAGAACCTCCGACTCGGCAACGGCGCTCATGAGTGCGTCGGGGTCGGTGACGTCGGCCTCGATGTAGGCCGTGCGTCCCTGCGTCGTGCTGCGCATCAGGCGTTCGGCGTACTTGAGTACGAGGGGGTCGTTGTCGGCGTACACGACGCGGGCATCGAGCGCGACGGACTGGGCGACCTGGTGCAGGTTGGGCTCGGTCGGTATGCCGGTGCCGATGTCGAGCCACTGGCGGATGCCGTACTCCTGCGCCAGGACACGAGTGGCCCGGTGCATGAACGCCCGGTTCTCGCGGGCAGTTACGAAGATGCCGGGGTGAGCGTCGGCGGCGACCAGAGCCGCCTCCTTGTCGATCTCGAAGTGATCCTTGCCACCGAGGAAGTAGTCGTACATCCGGGCCGAGTGCGGCCTGCTCGTGTCGAGATCCCGGCCGGCCTGCCTGGTGGTCATGTTCTCCCCTTCATCTTCATGCGTGTGTCTGTCGGCCCGCAGGCCAGGAACGGGACCGGTGTCGTCGTCCCTTCTGCCCGCCGCCGGTTCACCCGGCGGCCAAGTGATCGGCCAGGCCCTCTTTGACCCCGCGGAGGAACGCGGCGATCTCCTCCGGCGCATAGATCAGCGCAGGCCCGGCCGGGTCGGTCGACTGCCTTACGGCCACGCGGCCGTCGGCGAGCTTCTTCGTCTCGACGCACTGACCGCCGTTCGGCCCGCTCCAGGGACGCTCCCAGCCCTGTTCACCGAGATCGCGGGCCGACATCCCGTTGTAGACACCCTCGTCGGTGATCGTCACGAGTACTCCTTGCGCATGCGGTTCAAGAGCGCCCTGCTGTCCTCGGACGACGTCAGCAGCGCCATACGGGAATGCGCCTCAAGATGGGCGACGACGTCCGCGCGCTGATCCAGGTAGACGGAGGCAGACAGGAGCTCGCTGTAGACGATGTCGGGCAACTCGGGTTCCTCGAAGCGGAAATACGTGAACGGGGCACACGCCCCGACATGCGCACCCGCGGCGAAGGGCACGATGTCGAGACTGACATGGGCGAGCTCGGACACGTCCAGCAGCCGCTCGATCTGTTCCCGCATCACGTCGGCGCTGCCCACCGCCCGGTGCAGGACGGCTTCCTCCATCACCACCCACAACGTAGGGGCGTCCTCCCGCTCCAGCAGGCTCTGGCGGTGCAGCCGTAGCTCCACGCGGCGCGCGAGTTCCTCCTCGCTGCCGTTCGGCAGCCCGCCGAGCAGCACGGCGCGGGCGTAGTCGGGGGTCTGCAGAAGACCGGTGACGTACTGGGGTTCGTACGTACGCAGGGTCTTGGCGCCGGTCTCCAGGCTGACGTAGGCGGTGAACCAGCTGGGGACGGCGTCGCGGTAGGAGTGCCACCAGCCGGGCTCGTTGGCTCGCTCGGCCAGGTCGACGAACTCGGCGATCTCCTGACGGTCCGCGCCGAAGGTCTCCAGGAGCTTCTCCACGTAGAGAGGCTTCAGCGCGACCTCGGCCTTTTCCAGCCGACGGATCGTCAAGGTCTTCACGCGCAGTGCTTTTGCCGCGTCCTCCAGCGAGGCACCGGCGCCGAGTCGCATGTCCTGCAGCCGGCGGCCGAGGATCATACGCAGGACTGTCGGTGCGCTGGTACTGGAACGGGCTTCACTCACGCCCAACCTCCTGAGGGTTCATCAACAACGCCATTCTTACAGTGTCTTGCTGACGACGCCAGGGTGATACCCGCGCTGCTGAAATTATCAGGGAGTCGGTTGCAGCGTGGGTCGATCACGCGCATAGTTGACGTGTGAGCGGTCAAGTCGCAGCTCTGACGCAGCATCCGGCCCGGGCGGGACACGTGATGCTGATGCCGTCGTCGGCACCCCACCGCAGGGCGCCTGCCTCGGCACACGCCTCTCACACCGCGGGCTGCGGCCCGCAGCCCCACACCGCGCCTGCCCCCCGGAAGGCACTGGAAGGCGACATCCTTGACTCTGCCCACGACCTCAGCCCCGGCCTCGCCCCCCGCCTCAGCCGCGGCCGTGCCTCGTCGGGAGTACTGGCTCGGCCTGCCGGCCCTGCACACCAGCGCGAGATCCGCCCGCGACAACGTGCGCGACCGGCTCCGTGCCTGGAAGGTGCCAGGCGACACATGCAGCGACGCGGTGTTGCTGGTCTCCGAGCTGACCACGAACGCTGTACTCCACACCGACAGCGCTCATGTCCTGTGCGGCCTCACGCTGACCGGCGACGAGCGGCGCCTGCGCATCGAACTCCACGACGACGGCCGTACCCCGGTCCGCCCGCCCGAGCATCTGGCGGGCCCCCGCGAGGAGGGCGGGCGAGGTCTGTTCCTCGTCCAGCAACTCGCGGACCGCTGGGGCTCCGCCCGCTCGACGCGGGCCGAAGGCAACGTCGTCTGGGCGGAGTTGACGGCCCACCCCTGACGTCATCGGTACGGGCGGGCGCCGAATCCGGCGCCCGCCCCGGCAGCGACAGCCCGGTTGCAGCCTGGAAAAGCCCGGCCCGCTGCGCACCGGACCAGGTCACCCGTCCGTCGGCAGAGACCGCAGCCGGCACCGCACGGCCCCGCTACGTCCCCTTCACTCGGCGAGGAACCCCTTCTCCTCGATCCACCTACAGAAGGCACCCATGACCCCCTACGGTGAACCCGCTTCCCCCGTCGTGCTGTACGTATGTGCCGACCGAGCCCCGGGCGCGCCGGGGGCAGCCACACAGCGCGCACAGACGGAAGGCCGCGCCTTCGCCCAGGAGCGCGGACTGACGATCGCCGAGGTCATCACCGACACATACGGTGAGCCCGACCCGGCCCAGCGCAGAGGGTGGCGGCGGGTGAGACAGCTGGTACAGACAGGTCACGTCACGGATGTACTCGTCCGCTGGCCCAACGCCATCGCCCCGGAGTCCGCGCATGAACTCCGGCACCGCGAGACCGCCTGGCTCCACGACCGCGGCGTGCGCGTCCGCTACACATGGGCGCCCTTGTCGTCGAAGAGCGACGAGACCCGGCATCCCGCTGGGCGATGACCAGATCTCTGATTCGCCCGGCCGGTGACGGCAGCACCTTCCGGGCCCGTCAGGTGTCCGCGTAGCCCGGTGGGGCGCGGAACTCTCCCTCGGCGGCGGCCCGGCGAATCGTGGTCCGGAGAGCGGAGCACCCGGTGAAGACAGCACCTGTCCCGGCCGTGCGACGTTCGGAGCAGGCCGCCAGCGCTTCGGCGTTCCACTGCACGCTGGTCTGCTCCCAGCTGCTCTTGCGCGCCTCCACCCGCGCACCGCAGGTGCCGCACGCGACGGGGACCATGGGGGCGTCCAGGAGCCTGTTGTCGGGCCGGACCGCCATCAGGCGGACCCGTCCTGTGCTGCGACGTCCTGCCGGGCGATGTTCTGCTCGATCTCGGTCCGCCAGGCGGCGTTGGGCTTGGTGGTGTCGATCTCGAATTCGAACCGGTCGGTCATCTCCGGGCGCACCTCGGCAGCGTCGACGTAGAACTGCTCGTACCATCGGCGCAGTTGGTAGACCGGGCCGTCCTCCTCGCAGAGCAGCGGGTTGTCGATACGGGCCTTGTGCTTCCAGATCTCGACGTCCTGTTCGAAGCCGATTTTGATGAACTCGCCCATTTTCTCGGCTACTTCTTCGGCTGCGCCGCCCAGGTGCGGGGCCTTCTCCATCAGGATGCCGTACTGGAGCACGAACGAGTCCTCGGACACCGGGTAGTGACAGTTGATCAGTACCGACCTCACGTCACCGTCGTCGTAGTGGTAGGTCAGTTCGTCGATCATGAACGAGGGGCCGTGGTAGGAAGCGACGGAGGTCTGGCCCAGCACCTTGGGGGCTCCGCTCCCCTCGGCCTGCGGGCGACGCACGTCCTCGCGGGCGACGCCCTTCATGATCTGAGTCGCGGTGTGACCCTCGAAGATGTTCTCGAAGTAGGTGGGGAACGAGTAGTGCACATAGAAGAAGTGCGCCATGTCCACGACGTTGTCGACGATCTCACGGCAGTTCGCGCCATCGATACGGATCGAGTACCAGGACCAGTCCGTCCAGCGGTCGCTCGTCGCGCCCTCGATACGGGGGATCGTCACGGACTCGGGAGGCGGGTTCCCCTCCGGGTCGTTCCAGACGAACAGCAGGCCGTCCTGCTGCAGCGTCGGGTAGGCCGCGGTCCGGGCTCGCAACGGGACCCGGCGGGCGTAGGGGATGCCTCGGCAGCGTCCGTCACCGCCCCAGCGCCAGTTGTGGAACGGGCAGGCGACGTCATCGCCCTCCACCGTGCCCCTGGACAGGTCTCCGCCCATGTGACGGCAGTACGCGTCGAGCACGTTGAGCGTGCCGTCGGCCGAGGCCCAGACGACCAGCTTCTGCCCGAAGGCGTGCACCGTGTGCGGCTTGCCGTCCGTGAACTCCCGGGCGAGGCCCAGACAGTGCCAGCCACGGGCGAAACGGCCCGGGAGGGAGTCCGCCTCGATCGTGCGGACGTCGTGGGGCGCGGTGGCCATCTGTGCCTTCCTTTCCGCCGAGACTGCGCTCGGCGCGGTGTGGGGCGTGCGGGCCGGCCCGCCGGGGGACGGTGGCGCGGGCCCTGTGCACGGCCGGCCCGACGCGGTCACCTCGGCGGACGAGGCGGTGGCGTCCCGGTGAACGTAGGGTCGGGGGCGGACGGGCCGGTGCCGCGGTCCCACTGAGCGGTACGGCCGGAGTTCAGCCGGTCATGTCCTTGGCGGCCAGGGACCCGAACACCATCGCGGTGCCGATCGGGATTCCCGGGCCCGGGTAGAACGCCCCGGTGAACGATGCGCTCGTGTTGCCGGCCGCGTACAGCCCGGCGATCGGTGTGCGGTCCGCTCGCAGCACCCTCGCCGAGGTGTCGGTGACCAGGCCGCCCTTGGTTCCCAGGTCCGCGAGTACGAGCCTCGCCGCGTAGAAGGGCGCCTTGCGGACGGGCCGCAGCACAGGCTCGCCGAACCAGTGCCCGTACTCGTCCGACTCACGGCCGAACTCCTCGTCCTGCCCCTTGTCGGCGAAGCCGTTGAAGCGCTCGACGGCAGCGGCCAGCCTGTCGGCCGGGACTCCGATGAGCCGGGCAAGTTGCTCCGGGGAGTCGGCCTCGGTGAGGGTTCCTGAGGCGAGGTGGGCGGCCGGGTCGCCCCACGGCGGCAGCATGACCGCGGGGATCGCGCCCGCGGTGCGGTCGTCGAAGATGACATAGGAGGGCGTCCGGGACGGTTCCTGGGCCATCTCGCGCCCGAACCTGTCGTAGGGCAGGGATTCGTTGGCGTACCGGGAGCCGTGTGCGTCGACGACCAGGCCGCCGAAGAACCCGCAGACGAAAGCCGGTTGACCGTCGGGCATCATGAGGCCGGGGCACCACCAGCCCTCGTGCATCAGGTCGGTGTCCGCGCCGATCGCCGTCGCGGCCAGGACGGGTTCACCGGTGTTCGTGCTGGTCGGCGCCATGGAGCAGCCGGCGCTGCCCGGTACTCCGTGGATGCTTCGCAGACGTTCGTTGTGCTCGAATCCGCCGCCGGCCAGGAGCACGCCCCGGCGGGCCCCGATCCGTACACGGCGGCCGTGCCGGGTGGCGACGATGCCGGTCACCCGCTCGTGGGTGGTGACGAGCTGGTCCATCCGGGTCCGGGTGCGGACCGTGCCATGGCCGGTGCGGTCGTATGCCAGCAGCAGGCGGCCGATGAGCGCGCGTCCCGCCGTCAGCGGGGCCGACTCGTCGTGCTCCTGGCCCGTCCGGTCGCTGTCCACCGGGGGGCGGACCAGGGAGAGCAGTTCGCCCAGGTCACCCGGGTCGAGGTCGGCGGGGACGAACGAGCGCCCGCCCGGCACCCGGCCGGGCCGCTCGTAGTAGTCGGGGAACTCCCTGAACCGGAACGCGATGGCCGGGTCCTTCTCCAGCCGGGCCACCAGGCGGGGCGCCTCCGCGAGGAAGGCGTCCTGTTTCCCGGCGGTGCCGTCGCCCAGCAGGGCGCGCAGATAGGTACGGGCCGATTCGGTCGAATCGGGGACTCCATCGCGCTTCTGCACCGGTGAGCCGGGGAGCCACAGGGCCGCGCCGGAGTACGCGCTCATCCCGCCCAGCCGGGATGTCTTCTCCACCACGACGGTTTCGAGGCCCGCGACGGCGGTCAGGTACGCGCCGGTCAGTGCTCCGCCGCCGGACCCCACGACGACGACGTCGTACTCCTCGTCCCACTTCTCTGCCATGCTTCGACCTCCCGCGGTTGCCGGTGTTCGCCGTCAGGAAATCCCAGTCACCGCGCGGTGCGTCCGCGGCAGTCCCACTCAGCAGTACACGGGCACCCGCGAACGCGTCGTCGGCGCTCTCATGGGCCTGCGGCACCGGACGTGTTCCGGGGCCTCGGCTGCTTCCCGCTCTGCCGGGGCGGCCTCACCGTTAGCATGGTGCGCTGAAGGCGCCATCACGAGCCGGAAGAGGAAACCGTGCCCAGAGTCGCCGAGAACCGGCCAGCGGCGGAGCCGCAGTCACCCGGGCAGAAGGCACGGTACGCGCGCATCCTGAGTGTCACCGCCCGGCTGGGCGCTGAACGGGGTCTTGAGCATGTGCAGATGCACGACGTGGCCAAGGAGGCCGGCGTCGCCATTGCCACGCTCTACCGCTACTTCCCGTCCAAGACGCATTTGTTCACCGCGATCATGTCCGCCCAGGTCGACCACATGGGCGACGATTCACCGGAGATCCGTGCGGCAGCCGGCCCCGTCGACGCTGTCGCCGAGACGCTGCTCCGGTCCACGCGCCACATGCTGCGGACCCCGCTCCTGGCGAGCGCCATGATGCAGAGCAACTACGCCGCGCACGCCGCCACCGTCAGCGAGGCCGCCGGTATCGAGGCCAAGGTGCATCGCACGGTGCTGGGGCTGCTCGGGCTCGACCACCCCACCGACCGGGACAACCGTCTGATCCGGCTGCTGATGAAGAGCTGGCACGGCGTGCTGATCTCCGCGCTGTACGGTCACACGACGCACTCCGACGCGGAGACCGAGATCCGGCTCGCGTGCGAGGTGCTGCTCGGGGACCGCTCCAACGCCCCCGTCGACTGACGGCTTCGACGGCGGTACCGATCCCGGACCGCAGATCGCAGACATCGGGTTGCAGACATCGGGTTGGAGATTTCAGACGAGGTTGTCCTCGACGGTCAGTCCGAGCGCACCGCGGCCGTACATGGCCAGTGTCCGTTCGACGTCGTTGGCCACATGCACACTGCCGGCGTGTGCGTCGCGCCACGCTCGTTCGATCGGACTGCCGCGCCGCAGCGAGTGGCCGCCCGCCGTCTTGAACAGCAGGTCGATCGCCGTGACGGCACGTTCGGTGCCCCGCACCTGGTCGCGGCGGGTCCTGAGCCGCAGCTCCATCGGAATGTCGCGGCCCTGCGCCGCGTGGGCCGTCAGTTCCCTGATGTTGCGGTCCATCTGCAGGACGGTCGCGTCGATCTCGGAGGCTGCCCGCGCGATGGCCACCTGCGCGTAGGGGTCCTCGGCGAACCGGCCGCCGCCGAGGCTCAGCGAGCCACGCTCCTTCGTCGCGGCGACGTAGGAGTCGTAGCCGCCGGCGACCGCGCCGACGACCGGGGCGGTGACCGCGCTGGTGAAGACAGCGCCGAAGGGCAGCCGGTAGAGCGGTCCACGGTTGATCTTCTGGCCCGGGCCCTTCAGCTGCGCCTGCTCGTAGTTCCGGATCACATGGTGGCGGGGGACGAAGGCCTGCTCGACGAGGATGTCGTTGCTGGCCGTGCCCCGCAGCCCGACGACGTCCCACACGTCCTCGATGCGGTAGTCGGAACGGGGCACGAGCACGGACAGGAAGTCGACGGGCCTGCCCTGATCGCCGATGACCAGGGCCCCGAGCAGCGCCCATCGGGCGTAGTGGCAGCCGGAGGAGAAGCTCCAGCGGCCGGTGAGGCGGTACCCGTCGTCGACGGGGGTGAGCCGTCCCACCGGCGCGTAGGCGGACGACACGAGGGTGTCGGGGTCCGTGCCCCATACTTCCCGCTGCGCCTGTTCGGGGAAGAGTCCCAACTGCCAGGGATGCACGCCCAGTACGGAGGCGACCCAGCCGGTCGAGCAGCAGACGGCCGAGATGGCACGGATGACCTCGTAGAACTCCACCAGGTCTGCTTCCTGACCGCCGAACGGGCGGGGCTGGAGCATCCGGAAGACACCGGCTCCGGTCAGTTCGCGCACCGTCCGGTCCGGGATCCGTCCCTTCTCGTCGGTGGCCCGGGCCCGCTCCGCTATGGCCGGGAGCAGGGTGCGCACCCTCTCAAGAACCGTATTCCCCATGGGGCTGTCCTTCACGTCCGTTCCTGACTGGTCTCGTTGCCCGGCACCGCCGGCCGGTCCTCGGGGTCAATCCGAGGGCAGGAGCCGCCGGGAGGCTTCGCCGGCATCGAGGATCTGCTCTGCGCGGTGGCGGACCGCGCTGCGCTGCTCCGCCGTGGCCAGGTTTCCGCCTGCCACCCACACGGGTCCGTCCGCGAGATGCTCCAGACCTTCACGTGCCACGTCGTCGGACTCCGCGACGTTCAGCCCCGGCAGATCCATTCGCAGGCCGGCCCGTTCCATCGCCGGGGTGCGGGTCACCCCCAGGACGAGTTCGGTCACGTGGACTCCGTACGGCCTCAGTTCCAGCCAGAGGCCCTCGGTGAAGACCCTGCTGAACGCCTTCACTGCGGAGTAGACACTCAGCCGTGCCTGGCCCATATAACCCGCGAGCGAGCCGACCAGCATGATGCCGCCCCGGCGGCGCTCCTTCATCAGCGCGCCGAAGTGGTGGGTGAGGGCGAGCTGGGAGGTGACGTTGAGGTCGATCACACCTTGCGCACGGCCGAGGTCGCCGCCGACGAATTCATGACCGTAGGTGTTGGCTCCCGCGTTGAAGATCAGGAGTCCTACGTCGAGGCCGTCCGTCACGGCCCGGATCGAATTCAGTGCTCCGCTGTCGAGCAGGTCGAGGGCGAGGGTGCGCACCTCGACGCCCTTGGCGCGGGCCTCGTCCGCGGTCTGCTCAAGGGGGCCCGGTTTGCGGGCGATGAGGACCAGGTTGATGCCGGCTTCGGCGAGGCGGTGGGCGAAGCATGCCCCTACCCCCTCCGACCCGCCGGCGACGACCGCCCACGGGCCGTACATGTCTTTGTCGATCATCGGCTTCCTTCCTGGGGAGAGCGCGGGTGGTGGTCAGCGGGCTGCGGTCGCGTCCTGCGTCCCTGTGGTGTCGAGTGCGGCGACGCTGTAGGCCGCGAACATGCGGTGCGGGTCCCGGCCCGAGAAGTACGGCGTCAGGCGGGAGTCCAGCTCACCCGCGGTGAAGGCGCCGGTCGCCGCGGTGAATTTCTTCTCCACCGTGGGCGGCGCGAGCAGGGCGATCATGTCGCCGTAGACGACGAAGACCTGGCCGTTGATCTCGTCCGCGGCCGCGGAGGCGAGGTGGCCGACGAACGTCGCGACCCGTTCGGGGGCCATGATGTCCAGGCCGCCTTCGGGCGAGCTGCCCGCTCCGAACGCCTCGGCCGTCATGGCGGTGCGGGCGCGCGGGCAGATGGCGTTGGCGCGTACGCCGTAGCGGGCCAGGCCCTGTGCCGTGGCGAGGGTGAGCGCGGTGATGCCGGCTTTGGCCGCCGAGTAGTTCGGCTGGCCCGGGGCGCCGAAGAGGAAGGCCTCGGACGACGTGTTGACGACTCGTCCGTAGACCGGGCCGCCCGCGGCTTTGCTCGCCGCCCGCCAGTGCACCGCCGCGGCACGCGTGAGGGCGGCGTGTCCTTTGAGGTGGATCCGGATGACGTCGTCCCAGTCGGACTCGCTGAGGTTGAATACCATCTTGTCGCGCAGGACCCCGGCATTGTTGACGACGATGTCCAGGCTGCCGAAGGTCTCCAGCGCGGTGCTTACCAGCTGGTCGCCCATGGACCAGTCGCCGATGTCCCCGGTCACGGCAACGGCTTCGCGCCCCAGGGTCTTGATCTCCGCGACGACGTCATCGGCGGCCGGTCCCACGTCGTTGATGACGACATTGGCGCCGCGGGCCGCCAGCTCAAGCGCCTCGCTTCGGCCCAGGCCGGCGCCGGCCCCGGTGACGACGGCGGTCCGCCCGTGGAGGCTGGTCCTCGTGCTCATCTGCCCTCTTCCGCTCGTGTCCTGCGTTGCCGTCTTGTCCTGCATCGCTGTCTTGTCCTGCGTGGCCGTTTCGGCACCGGGTAAACTAGTATGAATTCTGTTTCAGCTTCCCTGTCCGTCCCGCTGAGTGGTCAGGGCCCGCAGGCCCGCCGCGCTCACGCGAAGCGGACCGACACCGGGCCGAGCCCGGCGAACTCCGCGCGGAAGTCGTCCCCCGGCCGCACGTCGACGGCCGCCGTGCACGAGCCGGGCAGCACCACATGCCCGGCCTCAAGACGGACCCCGAAGGCCGCCACCTTCCGGGCCAGCCACGCGACGGCGACGGTCGGATCGCCCAGCACCGCGCTGGTGTTGCCGCGCGCGATCTCCGTACCGCCCCGGTACAGCACGGCGCCGATACCCGCCGTATCCAGATCGCGGGGGCTGACCCGGGCCGCGCCCAGGACCAGGCCGGCCGAGGAGGCGTTGTCGGCGATGGTGTCCTCCAGCGCGATCCGCCAGTCGGTGATCCGGCTGTCGATGAGCTCGATGGAGGGGACGATGTACTCCGTCGCGGCGATGACATCCTTCTCCGTACAGTTCTCGCCGCTCAGGGCCTCGCCGAGCACGTACCCGATCTCGACCTCGATGCGTGGGCAGCAGTAGCGGGCGGTGTCCACCGGGGTCTGCTCGGACAGGACCATGTCCGAGAGCAGATGGCCGTAGTCGGGCTCGTCCACGCCCATCATCCGCTGCATGACCTCGGAGGACAGCCCGACCTTGTGGCCGCGGACGGAGGCGCCACCCGCAACTCGTCTGCGGATGTTGCGCAGTTGGATCTCGTAGGCGTCCACCACGTCCATCCCCGGGAACGTCTCGGTCAGCGGGGCCACGGGGGTGCGGTCGTGCTCCGCGTTCCACAGCAGGTCTGCGGCGGCACGCCGTGACGCGTCAATCATCGGGGATCTCCTTGTGCGGTCGGGGCCCGTCGGTCGTCAGGACCGGGCCGGCGGGGGACGTGGTCATCGGCCGGTTCCCAGGATCAGACCGCTGGTCGGCACGCCGGTGCCGGCGGTGACCAGCACCTGGCCGACGCCGTCGGGCTGGTTCACCGAGGTGCCGCGGACCAGCCGGACGCCCTCGGCGATGCCGTTCATGCCGTGCAGATAGGCCTCGCCGAGCTGCCCGCCGTGGGTGTTCAGCGGCAGCCGGCCACCGAGATCGAGGTGCCCGTCCGCGATGAAGTCCTTCGCCTCGCCCGTACCGCAGAACCCCAGCTCCTCCAGCTGCGGCAGAACCAGCGGGGTGAAGTGGTCGTACAGGACCGCGGCGTCGATGTCGCCGGGACCCAAGCCGCTCTGCCCGTACAGCTGCCGCCCGACCAGGCCCATCTCCGGAATGCCACTGATGCTCGGGCGGTAGTAGCTGGTCATCATGTGCTGGTCGTCCCCCAGTCCCTGCGCCGCCCCGCGGATCACGGCGGGGGGATGCGGCAGGTCACGGGCCCGTTCGGCGGACACGACCACCAGGGCCTGACCGCCGTCGGTCTCCTGGCAGCAGTCCAGCAGGCGCAGCGGTTCGGCTATCCAGGGCGAACTCTGGTGGTCGGCCAGGGTGATGGGGCGCCCGTGGAACCAGGCGGCGGGGTTGTTCGCGGCGTGCCTGCGGTCCACCACCGCGACCCTGCCGAAGTCCTCGCTGCCCGCGCCGTACTCGTGCATGTAGCGGCGGGCGAACATGGCCACCCACTGGGCGGGCGTGTTCAGCCCGAACGGGGTCATCCAGGCGTACGCGGCACGGTCGGCGCTGGTGTCCATCGGCCGGTCGGCCTGCCCCAGGCCGTACCGTTCGCCGGAGCGTTCGTTGAAGGCCCGGTAGCAGACGACGACTTCGGCGGCGCCGGTGGCGACAGCCATCGCCGCCTGCTGCACGGTGCCGCAGCCGGCCCCTCCGCCGTAGCCGATGCGCGAGAAGAACGTCACCTCGCCCATCCCCGTGTTGCGGGCCACGTGGATCTCGGAGTTGGTCTCCGCGGTGAAGGTGACCAGGCCGTCGACGTCGGCGGGGACCAGGCCCGCGTCGGCGACGGCGGCGAGGACGGCCTCGCAGGCCAGCTGGAGTTCACTGCGGCCGGAGTTCTTGGAGAACTCGGTGGCGCCGATACCGACGACGGCGGCGCTGCCCGGCAGCACGCTCGCGGCCCTCACGAAGCCGCCCCCTTCGGCAGGGACACCACGACGGTGCCGGTCACGTGCGCGCCCAGGCTGTTGGTGCCGCGCACCGCGACCTCGACGCGCCGGTCCTCGTCGGCCTTGGCGACCACGGTGCCGGTGAGCACCATGGTGTCGCCCGGGTGGTTGGGGGCGCCGAGGCGGATCCGGATCGCCCTGACGACCGCGGCCGGACCGGCCCAGCCGGTGAGGTACCGGTCGACCAGGCCGTTGCTGGTGAGGATGTTCATGAAGATGTCCTTCGAACCGCGCGCCCTGGCCAGTTCGGGGTCGTGGTGCACGTCCTGGTAGTCGCGGCTCGCGAGGGCCGTGGCGACGACAAGCGTCCGGGTCACGGGGATCTCAAGACGCGGGAGTACGTCACCGACCGTCACCTCGTCGTACGTCCGGGTCTTCGGCACCGTCATGAGGCCACCGTCCCGCGCGCCAGGACCTCGCCGAGCCTGGACAGGTCGGCGCTCGCCCCGCCCAGGGTGGTGGCGATCTGCCTGCCCCACAGGAAGTGGCGGTGCACCGAGTAGTCGGTGTCGACGCCGATGCCGCCGTGCACGTGCTGCACACGGTGGACGACGTCCAGTCCGCCCTCGTCGGCCCACCACTTGGCGACCAGCGCCGCCCGCTCGGTGCCCTCCCCGTCCTCCAGCGCGGTCACGGCCTGCCACAGCGTCACCCGCATCGCTTCGATGTCGATGAGGCAGTCGGCGAGCTGATGCCGTACGGCCTGGAAGGTGGCCAGGGGCCGGCCGAACTGTTCGCGCGCGCCGAGGTGTTCGGCCGCGTGGCGCAGCGCTCCTTGCGCCACGCCGAGTTGCAGGGCGGCCAGCGCCGCGCCCGCCCGCTCGGTGATCCACTCCACCGCCCCGGAGCCGGGTGCGCCGACCGCTTCCGCCGGAGCGCCGTCCAGAGTGAGGTGGGCGCTGAGGTCATGGCTGGTGGTCTCGGCGGACGTCCAGCTCACCCCGGGGGCGTCGGAGCGTACGAGGAAGAGGCCCGTGCCTGTGCCGGTGGCCGCGGTGACCAGCACCCGGCCGGCGCCGGCGGGGGCGGGTACGACGGCCTTGGTGCCGCTGATCCGCCATGCGGGTCCGTCGGGCGTGGCCCCGGTCCGCGGCTCGCGGGGGCCGGCGGGGCCGAACTCCTCCAGCGCCAGGGTGAACCGGTCCGTGCCGTCGGCCGCGGACGGCAGCAGCGCCGCACGCTGCGGTGCGGAGCCGTGCGCGGCGAGAGCCAGCGCGGCCAGGACGGCGGGCCAGACCGGGACGGGTGCCACGCTCCGGCCCTGCTGCTCAAGGATCACGCACAGCGCGGCCAGGCCGAGACCGGCGCCGCCGGTCTCCTCCGGGAGCGGTGCGGCGAGCAGTCCCGTCCCGGCCAGGTCGTTCCAGAGCTTGTCGTCGACGCGCGTCGCGGATGTCTCGACCTCCCGGAGCCGCTCCGGCGTGGCGTGGTCGGTGAAGATCTCATGGGCCAGATCCCGTAGCGCTTCGAGCTCTTCTCCCAGCGAGAAGTCCATCAGGAGGCCTCCGTTGCGGCGGGCCGGAACACCGGCAGGGACAGATCGGGGTCGGCGTCGAGCCAGTCGAGAACGACCGGCATGTCGATGTCGACGTCCTCGGGCGCGACGCCGGTCAGATTGGTGACGAGCCGGGTGCCTTCGGCGAGTTCGACGACGGCGACGACGAGCGGGTACGAGAACGCCGGGTGCCTCGGACGGTGGTTGACCGTGAAGGTGTACACCCGTCCCCGGCCCGACGCCGCAACGGTGTCCCATGCGAACGAGCCGCACCGCGGGCAGCACGGGCCCGGCGGGTGACGCAGCGTCCCGCAGGAGGCGCAGCGCTGGATCAGCAGCCGGTGGTCCTTCGCCGCCTCGAACCAGAAGGCGTTGTCCCGGTTGACGGCGGGCCGGGGGCGCAGTGCCGGGGGACGGCCGGCTGCCTCCGGTGCGGCCGGCCGGAACCGCAGGGTGCGCCAGCGCTGAACGGCGACGACCCGGCCGTCCTGGTCACGGTAGGTCTTCAGCGTGGTGACGAAGCGCCCGGCGCCCAGACCGGTCCGCTTCTCGGCGGAGACCGACTCCACGGCCTCCTGTACGGCGATGTGGTCACCGGGCACCAGTTCGCGCGTGAACTCCAGCTCCGAGTCGGTCGCCACCACGGAGGTGTAGCCGCCCTCGTCGAGCAGGTCGACCAGCTCGTCGAACCCGGAGCGGGCGGAGGGCGGGGCGACCGATGCGGCGTAGCCCCGCATCGTCCATGCCTGCATCATCGAGGCCGGGGCGACGACGCCTGCCCGCCCGGTGGCTCGGGCCGCCGACTCGTCGGTGTACACCGGGCTGGTGTCGCCCATCGCCTCGGTCCAGTGCCGGATCATCGGCTGGTTCACCGGGTCCTGACCGGGCGTGAGGGCGTGCAGGTCGCGTCCGGTGAAGGACTGCAGCCGCCTCTCGTACTCCTCACTCGCCGTATTCACCGGCCACGTCCCTTGCGGGGAAGGCCAAGACCCTGGGTGGCCACCATGTCGCGCAGCACTTCGTTGACGCCGCCGCCGAAGGTGTTCACGATGCCCTGGCGTGACAACTGCTCGACCTGCCCGGCCAGCGCCGCTCCTGGCGACTCGGGGCGGATCCGTCCGGCCGCGCCCAGGATCTGGGTCAGCGAGCGCTGGACGTCGATGTGGGTCTCGGTGCCGTACACCTTGGCGGCGCCGGCGTCCGCTCCGGTCAGCCTGGAGTGTGCGACGGCGTCGGTCATCTTCCAGTTCATCAGGCGCATGGCTTCGATACGGGCGTAGGTGCGGGCGAACTCATGGCGTACCCAGGGCAGTTCGACGGCGCCGTTGTCCTTGGCCCATTCCAGGACCCGCTCCCAGAGCTGGACGGTGCGGCCGCCGAGGGCCGCCAGGCCGATCCGCTCGTGGTTGAGCTGTGCTGTCATCAGCCGCCAGCCGCCGTTCACCTCACCCACCACAGCACTGCCAGGCACCCGGATCCCGCTGTAGTAGGTGGCGGTGACGACCATGCCCCCCACGGTCCGGATCGGGCTCCAGGAGAACCCGTCGGCGTCGGTCGGCACGGTGAGGATGGAGATTCCACGGTGTTTGGGGGCGTCGGGATCGGTGCGGGCGGCGAGCCAGATGTAGTCGGCGGTGTTCGCTCCGCTGGTGAAGATCTTGCTGCCGTCCACGACGAAGTGGCTGCCGTCCCGTACCGCCCGGGTGGTGAGCGATGCCAGGTCGGTGCCGGCGCCCGGTTCGGTGTAGCCGATGGCGAAGACCGTGTCGCCGGTGAGGATGCCCGGCAGGAACCGCTTCTTCTGGTCCTCGGTCCCGTACTCCATGAGCGTGGGTCCGACCGTGTTCACGGTGACGAACGGGAAGGGCAGTCCGGCCCGTTGGACCTCGTCGAAGAACACGTACTGCTCCTCGGCCGTCCGGCCCTGGCCGCCGTACTCCTCGGGCCAGCCGATGCCGAGCCACCCGTCGGCGCCGAGCCGTCCCACGATCTCCCGGAAGCGCGGTCCGCCCACTCCTTCCTCGCCGGCCCGGCGCCGTTCGTCCTCGGGCAGCAGGCCCGCGAAGTACGCTCTCAGTTCCTTGCGCAGTTCACGCTGCGCGGCGCTCTCGCGCAGTTGCATGTGGTTCTCCAGTCTCCTTGCGGCCTCGCCGGCGGTGTGGTCAGGGCAGGAAGCGTCCGCGTCCGTTGGTGAGGAACTCGTCGCGCAGTACTGCCTTGTCCTCGTCGGTCATGAGGACGTAGTCGGGCCGTCCGCGTCCCGTCCAGCGGTAGACCGGGTCGTCGGAGCGCCATCCGTCGGCCTGCATCTCCTTCTTGCGCAGCTTGTTGGAGCCGGTGGCCGGCAGGGCGTGCGAGACCCGGATGTAGCGGGGTGTGCTCTTGGTGCCCAGGTCTTCCTGGCCGGCGAGGAACTCCGGCAGGCTCAGCTTCTCGAAACGCGTGCCTTCGGGGATCTCGATGGCGGCCATGACCTGGTCGCCGCTGCGGGGGTCGGGGACGCCGAAGACTCCGGCGGCCACGACACCGGGGTGTCGCCGCAGGATGCGTTCGGTCAGCAGCGCGGAGGTGTTCTCGCCGTCGACCCGGATCCAGTCGCCGGAGCGGCCCGCGAAGTAGAAGTACCCGGCCGTGTCGACGTAACCGAGGTCGCCGGTCCAGTACCAGCCGTGATGGACACGTTCGGCGTTCGCCGCGTCGTTGTTGTAGTAGCCCTCGAACCGGGCGGCGCCCTCGGTGTCGACGATCTCACCGATGGCTGCTTCGGGGTTCTGTACTCTGCCGTGTCCGTCGAGGACGGCGGGCGGACAGGGCAGTCGGGTTTCCGGGTCGACGATCCGCACACTGTCGCGGGCGGGCACGCCGAGTGCGCCCACCGGCCCGTCCGGTGCCTGCCGGAGCATCCCGGCGCCCTCGCTTGAGCCGTAGCCCTCGACGAGCCGGCACCCGAAGCGGCGCAGGAAGGCGGTCCTGTCCTCGGGCGAGGCCTCGGTGCCGAAGGCATGGGTCAGCGGGTTGTCGGTGTCGGTGCTGTTCTCCGGCTGTGCCAGGACATAGGCGACTGCCTTGCCCACGTAGGTGAAGAACGTGGCGCCGAAGAACCGGACGTCGGGCAGGAAGCCGGAGGCCGAGAACTTCGGGGTCAGCGCGACGGTGGCGCCGGCCGCCAGGGCCGGTGCCCACAAGGCCATCAGCGCATTGCCGTGGAACAGCGGCATCGGGCAGTAGCACACGTCGTCACGGCCCACTTCGTACTTGGCCGCGTTGGCCCGGCCCAGTGCGGCGAGGCGGCCCTGCGAACAGATCGCCGCCTTGGACGCGCCCGTCGTGCCGGAGGTGAACAGCAGCAGGATCCGGGTGTCCGGAGCGACGGCCGGGTCGCGGGCGGGTTCGGCCGCGTGCGCGGCCAGTCGTCGGGTGTAGGCCGGCTCGTCCACGAGCAGATACCGCTCGGGCGGCACACCGGTGTCCAGCCCGTCGAGCAGCGCGCCGCCTGCCCGGTCGGTGACGATCAGTTGGCAGTCGGCATGGCGGACCTCCTGCTCCAAGTAGGTGCCGCGCCGGGTGGAGTTGATGCCGACGACGGTCGCCCCGCTCAGGGCTGCGCCGCCCAGCCAGAAGACGTAATCCGGCACGTTGTCGAGAAGCACCCCGATGTGGAACGGGCCGTCGGTCCACAGGGAACGGGCCAGCGCCGCGCGTGCGGTGCTCTCCCTGACGACCTCGTCCCAGGTCCATTCCCGCTCCCGGGTGAGCAGGCCCGGGCGGTTGTCGCCCGCCCGGGCGAGGAGGAGGTCGGCGATGGTGTCGTGTGGCAATGTCGTCCCTTTCACCCGGTGATCGGGGTATCCCCGCCGGCGCTCCGGCCGCCGGGTGCTTCGACGAGTACGCAGCGGACACCGCCGTGGAAGGTGACCATGCACTTGTTGCAGTGGATGCAGAGGGAGGGGGTGTCGGCCTCCGTCCGGATCCGGTTGATCAGATCGGGTTCGCGCAGCAGGGCGCGCCCCATGGCGACGAACTGGAATCCCTCACGCATCGCGAGGTCCATGGTCGGCCTGCTGGTGATCCCGCCCAGCAGGATGAGCGGCAGGTCTACGGCGGCGCGGACCTGCCGGGCCTGGTCGAGGAGGTAGGCGTCCTCGTACGGGTAGCTGTGCAGCACCCGGCTGCCGACGAGTTTGATGCCGGTCTTGACCGGTTGGGGCATGATCTGGGCGAACTCCCGCAGCGGGGCATCGCCCCGGAACAGGTACATCGGGTTGAGCAGGGAGCTTCCGACCGTCAGTTCCAGGGCGTCGAGCGAGCCGTCGCTCTCCAGTTGGCGGGCGACGGGGATGGCCTCGTCGAGCCAGAAGCCTCCCGGGACTCCGTCGTCCATGTTCAGTTTGGCGATGACCGCGATCCGCTTGCCGACCGCGGCGCGTACGGCGCGGGCTATCTCGCGGGGGAAGCGGGCGCGGTTGTCCAGGCTGCCGCCGTAGGCGTCCTTGCGGTGGTTGATGCGCGGGCTGAGGAAGGAGCTGGCGAGGTAGTTGTGGCCGAGGTGGATCTCGACCGCGTCGAAGCCGGCCTCGACGGCCATGGTGGCGGCGTCGGCGTGGTTGCGGACGATGCGCCGCAGGTCGGCGTGGGTCGCCTCGCGCGCGAAGCTGAGGGTGGTGCGGTGGAAGTGGCGGCTGGGCGAGAGCGCGGGCAGGCCGTTGGCCTTCGGGCTGGCCACCGGTCCGCCGTGACCGATCTGGGCGGAGACGGCCGCTCCTTCGGCGTGGACGGCGTCGGTCAGCTTGCGCAGTCCTGGCAGGGCCTCGGGCCGCCAGAGGATCTGGTGCGCACCGGTCCTGCCCTCCGGGGCCACCGCGCAGTAGGCGACGGTGGTCATACCGACCCCGCCTGCCGCGTGCCGTACGTGAAAGTCGATCAGGTCCTGGGTGACCAGGCCGTGCCGGCTCAGGCCCTCGTATGTCGCCGCTTTGACCGTGCGGTTGCGCAACGAGATGGGTCCGAGTGTCGCGGGGGCCAGTACGTCCGGTGTTCCGGGCGGCTGGTGCTGTATCTGGGTCAAGGGGGAACCTCCATCCGCACACCCGTCGTGGTGGCGGTCGCGACGTTATTCAGCGCAGGGCCGTCGGGCGGGCGCGGTCCCGCTGACCGGGAGAGCCGCCGGCGCCCGGTGCCCCGGTCAGTCGAAGTTGGCCTGGCCGCCGTCCAGGGGCACCGTCGCTCCGGTGAGGTAGCGGGCGTCCGGCCCGCACAGCATGACCACGGCACGGCCGATGTCCGCCTCGCAGTCGCCGACGCGGCCCAGCGGTATGGAGGCGCAGAAGTCCGCTGCCTCCTGGGGGTTGGTGTCCGCCCAGCGCACGTAGCCGGGCGAGGCAGCGTGGGGCGCGATCGCGTTGACCCGGATACCGTCCGGCCCCCACTCGTTGGCGGCAGTGCGGGTCAGGGAGCGGACGGCCGTCTTGGCCGCCGCGTAGGCGCCGTAGGTGCGCAGGTCCCAGCGGACCATGGCCCCCGTGACCAGGTTGATGACGACGCCGTCGCCATGGCGCTTCAGATGGGGGTGGCAGGCCTTCATGAACGCGAACGTCGCGAAGGGGCCGCTGCGGAATCCCTGCTGGAAGTCGGCGTCGGTCATCGACAGCAGCGGACCGTAGGCGCCGTCGTAGGCGTTGTTGACGAGGATGTCGATGCGTCCGAAGCTCCCGGCGATCCGCTCCACGAGCTCCGGGACCAGTTCGGTGGCCGACACGTCGCAGCTGAACGGTTCGGCCCGCGCTCCGCGGGCTCGCAGCAGTTCGCAGGTCGCCTCCAGTTTCGCCGGGGTCCGGCCGATGACGGCGATCGCCGCTCCCTCGGCGGCCAGGGCGAGGGCGATGCCCTGGCCCACCCCCTGGCCCCCGCCGGTGACGATCGCGGTCTTTCCCTCCAGATGTCCCACCGGTCTCCCTCTCTCGTGGACGGTTCTCATGGACGGTTCTCGTGGACGGTTCTCGTGGACGGTCCAGGGCCTTGGTCAGGCCGCCGGCCCCGGCTATGTTCGAGGCAGTACGGACGTGAGGGGGAGCCGTGTCCCACTGAGTGGCAGGGCGCCGGCGGGGCGCGTCCACACGGGTCCCGGTGACCGGGAAAAGCCCAACGCGGCCGCGGTCCGGCGGAGAACGATGAACGCGCACATCATCCACTCCGGTGAGAGGAAGGCGCATGAGCGCGACGGCGGCGGACCAGGGCCAGGACCACAAGGAATCGGTACCGGAGGTCATGCGGCGGCTGACCGGCCCCGGCGGTGCCTTCGAGCTGGTCCACGAGGACGTGCTGGGCTCGCGCATGCAGGTGTTCGCGCACCGCGGCACGTCGCTCGCCGACGTCGTGGCCGCCTCGGTGCGGCACGGTGACCGCGACTACCTGGTGACCGAGCACGAGCGGATCTCATTCGCCTGCCACGCGCGGAGGGTCGCTTCGCTGGCCCGGGTGCTGCGGGACGACTACGGGGTCGGCAAGGGCGACCGGGTGGCGATACTGGGGGCGAACACCCCGGGGTGGGTGGTGGCGTTCTGGGCGACGGTGTCGCTCGGCGCCGTCGCCGTCGGCTACAACGCGTGGTGGTCGGCGCCCGAGATCACGTACGCGATCGGCCACACCCGCCCCAGGGTTGTGCTGGCCGACGCCAAGCGGGCCGCCCTGGCCGCCGGTTCACCCGTACCACTGCTGACGTTCGAGGAGCACGTCGAGGAGTTCGTGCGGCGGTATCCCGATGCGCCCCTGCCTGCGCCGGAGATCGACGAGGACGATCCCGCCGTCATCGTCTACACCAGCGGCACGTCGGGCCGGCCCAAAGGCGCGGTGCACTCGCACCGGAACCTGCTGGCCGTGATCGACTATCACCGGCTCAACAACGCCCTGGCCACAGAACTCGGCAGTCCGGACGGCCCGGAGGACCGCCGGCACCTGCTCGCGCTGCCCCTCTTCCACATCGCGGCGCTGCACAATCTCGCGGTCCCCCGGCTCGTGGACGGGGGCGCCGTGGTGATGCACCAGGGCCGGTTCGACGTGGACCGTGTACTGCGCCTCATCGAACGCGAGCGGGTCACCAACTGGGGCGCCGTACCGACCATGGCGCACCGACTGGTCGAGCACGGCGGACTCGACCGCTACGACCTGTCGTCCCTCACGGCCTTCTCCCTCGCGTCGGCGCCGTCCACCCCGGCCTTCCACGCACGGCTGCGTGAGGTCCTGCCGGCGGCCGGCCGTGCGCTGGCCAACAGCTACGGACTGACGGAGTCCTGCACCGGCGCGGCCGTGGCCACCGCGGCCGACCTCGCTCAGTCTCCGGAGAGTCTGGGCCGTCCGGTCGTGACCGTGGAACTTGAGGTACGTGATGCCGAGGGCCGGCCGCTCCCCGGGGGTCAGGAGGGCGAGATCTGTCTGCGCAGCCCGTTCGTGATGCTCGGCTACTGGGAGGATCCGGAGGCGACCGCCCAGGCCGTCCGGGACGGCCGCTGGCTGCACACCGGTGACATCGGAGTGCTGGAGGACGGCCTCCTGCGGCTCACCAGCCGGCGCTCAGATCTGATCCTGCGCGGCGGCGAGAACGTCTATCCGGCGGAGATCGAGAACGTGCTCGCCGAGTGCCCGGGGGTGCGGGAGTGCCTGGTGCTCGGGGTGCCGCACCCCGATCTGGGGCAGGAAGTGGCGGCGGTGGTCGTCGCCGGTGAGGAGGCGTCGCTCACCGATGCCGCCCTGGCGGAGTTCGTGCGGCAGCGGCTTGCGTACTACAAGGTGCCGTCACGGTGGCGGATCACCACGCAGGCCCTGCCGCGGAACGCCACGGGGAAGGTCGTACGGCGCGAGGTGCGGGTCTGACACAGCGCGGCGGACACGGCGCGGCCCCGGCCGGAGGTTCTCTCCGGCCGGGGCCGCGCTGTGTCCGCCTGGTGCAGTGTGCGTGTCGCCCGGTTCGTGCGTCGGCCCCGGCGGGGTGTCGGCTCGGGCGGCCGGGGCGTCAGCTCGGCCGGGGCAGGTGTTTGGCGATGAACAGTCCCTGCGCTGTCACGCAGTCCCGGCCGCCGGCCGAGATGGTCCCGGTGGTACGGATCTTCATCCCGTCCACGGAGAGCTGACGGCCGGTGACGGTGAGCGGCTCGAACAACGGGGTGGGGCGGTGGTAGCGCAGGGTGAGTTCGGCGGTCATACCCGACAGTCCCGCCCAGTGGTTGGCGACGCCGAGTGTGTGGTCCAGCAGCAGCGCCGCCACTCCCCCGTGTGCGCATCGGGGCGGTCCCTGGTAGGCGAGCCCGAGGGTGACCACGCCGTGGACCGAGCCGTCGTCCCGGCCGGTCAGGGTGAGCGGCGGCGCCAGGGCGTTCTCGGGTCCGGTCACCGGGTCGTGCCGGGTGATGCCGGTGCCGCGCCACATGGTGACCATGCGTTCCTCGCGGGCGGGGGCCCGCTCCTGGAGGTGGTCCGCGAGGGCGTGGAGCTGCTTGGCCACACCGGTCAGGTCGGCGTCCGTATGGTCACCGGCCAGGAGCAGGGCGTCGATCACCCTGCGTGCGGCGGCCGCGGCCGCGTCGACTCCGTCCTCGTGGGCCGCCGCGACCAGTTCGTCCGGCCGGACGGCGGCCTCAGGGGACACGGGCGGTGCGTCGTGGTCGTCGGTCATGGAGTGATCCTCGCCGTTGCGTGGGTGAGCACCGGTGCACCGTCGCGTTCCGGGCAGGTGGCGTGCAGCCGGAGGCGGTCTCCGTCCCGCCAGACGGCGGTGCGGACGGTCTCCCCGGGGAAGAGCGGGCCCGCGAACCGTACGGACAGTGCCTTCAGCCGGGTCGCGTCGCCGTCGAGCAGTTCGCCGACGAGCGCCTTGCACACCAGGCCGTACGAGGCGAGGCCGTGCAGGACCGGCCGGTGGAACCCGGCGGCCCGCGCGAACTCGGGGTCGGCGTGCAGGGGGTTGAGGTCTCCGTTGAGCCGGTAGAGCAGCGCCTGCTGGGGACCGGTGGGGGTGTCGCAGACGGTGTCGGAGCGGCGGTCGGGGGTGCTCTCGTGGGTCTGCGGCCCCGGGTCTCCGCCGAAGCCTCCCGCTCCGCGCGCCCATATCTGCATCCTGCTGGTCCACAGCGGCTCGCCGTCCGGCCCGGAAGCGGTGGACTCCCGGACGATCACCGCCGCTTTCCCTTTGTCCCACACCTCGACCACACGGGAGGCGAGGGTGGCCGTGCCCGCCGCCGGCAGGGGACGGTGGATCTCCAGTTCCTGTCCGGCGTGCAGGATTTGGCGCAGGTCGATGTCGATTCCCGGCAGGTCCAGGGACGGCTCGGGCGGAGTGCCGGAGGAGATCCCGCCGCCGGCGACCATGGCGAAGGTGGGCAGTACCGTCAGCCGGCGTTCGAAGGTGAGATGGAGTTCCGGGTCGTGGTGCGCGTCGGAGCCTGCTCCGAGGCTGAGGTGGTAGAGGAGTACGTCCCGTGCCGTCCAGCCGATCTGCTGCACGGACGGGGCTGCGCTCAGCGCCTTGTCACGGTCGACCGTCATGATCGGGCCTTCTGTTCCGGTTTCTTCGGGGCGGGCTCGGGGTCGCGCGGCAGGCCGAGCAGACGTTCTCCGATGATGTTGAGCTGGACCTCTGTCGTACCGCCCGCGATCGACATACAGCGGGAGTTGAGGAACCACCAGGTGGGGTCCTGGCGGGGTCCCTCACCGGTGAGGGCGGCGCTGCCCAGCCAGTCCATGGCGATCTCCCAGACCTGTTGCAGGTGTTCGACGCCGATCAGCTTGGCGATGCTGGCTTCCGCGCCCGGCTGCTGTCCGGTCACCGAACGCAGGGTGGTGCGCAGGCCCAGCAGCCCGCCGGACTGCGCGTCGCAGAGGATGCCGCCGAGGGTGGTGAGGCGTTCGTCGTCCATGTCCTGTGGCCCGCTCGCCGTGATGTCGAGCAGGGCTTCGCCGCCCGAGCCGAGCGAGGAGTCGTGGGAGAGGGCGACGCGTTCGCTGGCCAGGGTGGTGCGGGTCAGCCGCCATCCGTCGCCGGGTGCGCCGACGAGCATGGCGTCGGGGACGAACACGTCGTCGAGGAATACCTCGTTGAACTCCGCTTCGCCGGTGATCTGGCGCAGCGGGCGGATGTCGATGCCGGGGGCTGTCATGTCGAGCAGGAAGTACGACAGTCCCTTGTGCTTGGGTGCGTCGGGTTCGGTGCGGGCCAGCAGGATGCCCCAGTGGGCGTCGTGGGCCATGGAGGTCCACACTTTCTGCCCGGTGATCCGCCAGCCGCCGTCGGTCCTTTCGGCGCGGGTGCTCAGTGCGGCCAGGTCGGACCCGGCGCCGGGCTCGCTGAACAGCTGGCACCAGGTGATCTCGCCGCGCAGGCTCGGCCCGAGGAACCTCTCCTGCTGTGCGGCGCTGCCGTGTGCCACGAGGGTCGGTACCACCCAGGCCCCGATGACCATGTCGACGGGCTTCAGGTCCGCGGCGCGCAGCTCCTCGGCGATGACGAGCTGGGTGACCGCGTCGGCGCCCCTGCCCCAGGGAACGGGCAGGTGCGGGGCCGTGTAGCCGCGGTCCGCGAGATAGGTGAGCCGTTCTGACTCCTCCAGGGCGGTGGCGCTGCGGAGTTCGGTGCGGATCTCCTCGCGTACGGCCGCGGCGCCGGGCGGCAACTGGACGGCGAGCCGGCGGCGTGCGCCGTCCAGGGTGAGCCGGGAGACCCGGCGGCGCCACCGCGCGGTCGGTCCGAGCGCGATGCGCAGAGTCTGGGCCCGGCGCAGATACAGGTGGGCTTCGTGCTCCCAGGTGAATCCGATGCCGCCGAGTACCTGGATGCAGTCCTTGGCGGTGGCGAAGCCCGCCTCCACCGCGGTGGCCCCGGCGACGGCGGCGGCCAGCGAGGCCTCCCGGGGGTCGTCGACGGCCCCGGGTTCGTTCGCGCGGGCGGCGTCCCAGGCGCAGGCGCGGGCCTGTTCGGCCTGGGCGAGCATCCGTGCGCAGCGGTGCTTGACGCCCTGGAACTGGCCGATGGGGCGGCCGAACTGCTCACGGACGCGGGCATGTTCGGCGGCTGTGGCGACCGCGCGGTCCGCCATGCCCGAGGCCTCGGCGGCGAAGAGGACCGCGGCCAGGTCGACCGGCAGCTGCGCGTCGATGCGCAGTACGTCCGCCGCGGGGATCGCCGTACCGCGGGCGCGCACCCGGGAGGAACGGCGCGTCAGGTCGTGGCTGCGGAGGTCGGTGGTCTCCACCGCGGCGCGGAGCACGACGGCCCAGACGGTGTCCGCACCGTCCCGGACCGGGAGGACGAAGACATCGGCGAGGTGTCCGCCGATGACGAGACCGGACTCGCCGGAGAGCGTGCGGCCACCGTCGCCGGAAGGGGTCAGGGTGAGGGTGCCCGGGTCCAGTCCCACCGCGCCGATGGTGGTCCCGTCGGCGAGTCCCGGCAGATGCGCCTCGTGCGCCGCCCGGTCCAGGACCGTCGCCGCGAGGGTGGTCGGCAGGAAGGGGCCGGGAGCTGCGGCGCGTCCGAACTCCTCGGTGGCTACGGCGAGTTCGAGGAGCCCGTAGCCTGCGCCGCCGGATTTCTCGGGCAGGTTCAGGCCCAGCAGGCCCTGGCCGGCGAGCGCCTGCCAGTAGGGCGGAAGTGTCTCGTCCGCGGCGTCCACGGCCTTCCGGACCGCGTCCTGGGTGATGTGCCGGCCGGTGAAGGCGCGTACGGAGTCCCGCAGGGCGCGGTGCTCCTCGGTCAGCCCGATGGTCATGGTGGGTCAGATCCGTTCGATGATCGTCGCTGTCGCGTGCGCGCCGCCGGCGCACATGGTGATCAGCGCGGTGGATTTGCCGTCGCGTTCCAGCTCGTACAGCGCCTGGGTGATCAGGCGGGCGCCCGTGGAGCCCACAGCGTGGCCGAGGGCGATCGCGCCGCCGTTGACGTTCACCTTGTCCATGTCGGCGTTGTGGACCTGGGCCCAGGACAGTACGACCGAGGCGAACGCCTCGTTGATCTCGACGAGGTCGATGTCGTCGAGCGTCATTCCGGCCTTGCGCAGCACGCGGGCGGTCGCTTCCACGGGGCCGTCCAGGTGGTAGTAGGGATCGGCGCCGACCATGGCGGATGCGACGATCCGGGCCCGCGGGCGGGCGCCCAGGCGGGTGGCGCTCTCCTGGTTCATCAGCAGGACGGCGGCGGCGCCGTCGCTGATCTGCGAGGAGTTCCCGGCGGTGTGGATGCCGTCGGCGAGCACCGGCTTGAGTGCGGCGAGCGCTTCGGCAGTGGTCTCCCGCAGCCCCTGGTCGCGGGAGACGGTGGTCCGTTCGACGACCGTGCCGTCCGGTCCGGCCGCCGGTGCCTCGATGTCGATGCCGATGATCTGCCGGCCGAATCGGCCGTCGGCCCAGGCGCGGGCCGCCTTGCGCTGGGATGCCAGCCCGAGTGCGTCGGCGTCGGCGCGGGTGATCCCGCGCTTGCGCGCGATCCGCTCGGCGGCCGTGAACTGGTCCGGCATGTCCAGTGACCAGCTGTCAGGTACGGGCGAGCCGGTCCCCGGTGTCTGTGCCTGCCCGAGGAACACCCGGCTCATCGACTCCACACCGCAGCCGATGCCCACGTCGATCGCGCCCGATGCGATCAGTCCGTGGATCAGGTGCACGGCCTGCTGCGACGAGCCGCACGCGCAGTCGATCGAGGTGCACGCGGTGGAGTGCGGCAGACCGCTGTGCAGCCAGGCGGTGCGGGTGATGTTGTTGGACTGTTCGCCGGCCTGGGTGACGCAGCCCCCGACGACCTGGTCGACGGCGTCCGGGGCGACCTCCGCACGTTCCAGCAGGCCCTTCTGCGTCCGGCCGAGCAACTCGGCCGGGTGCAGCCCTGAGAGGACGCCGCGGCGACGGCCGACCGGTGTGCGGACGGCTTCGACTATGACGGTCTCGGCCATGGTTCTCCATTGGTGTGAGGCGGCCTTGAGGGCCGGGGTGGTTGCTGTGCCATCAGAAATAGAATTCATTCTGGCAATTGGCAACGGCAGTCCCACTGAGTGGGGCCGCCGTCCGGGCCCGCGCCACGGCTCCCGCCGCCCCGGCCGGAGTCGCTCGCGTCTCGTCGGCCGCTCGGATCTGTCGGCCGCTCAGATCTTGTCCGGGCCGCGGAGCACCGCCTCGGCACCCCCGTCGACGTACAGCACCTGGCCGGTCACATGGGTGTTCTCCACGCTGGTCAGCCACCGCAGCGCCCGCGCGATCACCTCGGGTCCCGCGTGGCCGCCCAGCGGCATCGGCACCGCCCGGTCGACGATCCTGCGCTGCTCTTCCGTCACCGCGTGGGCGGCATGCATGGGGGTCAGCACCACACCGGGGCCGACGGCGTTCAGTGGGATTCCGGCGGCGGCCCACTCGTCGGTGACGCTGGTACGGCGCAGCCAGCGGGCGAGGGCTGCCTTCGACGCGGGGTACAGCGTGCCGCCCTCGCCCGCGGCCGCGACGGCTGCGGCCGCCCTGAGCGCCGCCGTCTCGTCCCCGGCGAGGCAGGCATCGACGACATCGGGCGCCCCGGATCTGGTCCCGACGATGGAACCGACGAACGCCGCACGGGGCGCATCGGCCCGTGCCAGTGCGGGCCTGAGCCCCTGGAGCAGTTCGGTGACACCGAAGAAGTTGACCGCGACCGCGGCCGGGACCCGGGCCGAGATGCCGGCACAGGCGATCACAGCGTCCAGGGTCCCTCCGGTACGTTCGAGAACGGCGCGCACGGCGTCCTGCCGCCCCTGACGAGTACCGAGATCCGCGCAGACCTCCGCGTCCTTCAGGTCGATTCCGACGACGTCGTCCCCCTGCGCCCGCAGCAGTCGGACCAGGGCCTTGCCGATGCCCGATGCGGCACCGCTGACGGCTGTACGGCGTGTCATGGACGGGCTTCCCCCCTGTTGCCGGCCGGCGTCGAGAACGCCGCGAGCGGTTCCGAGCCCGACCAGTCGTGGCCCCAGTAGCTGTCGGCTGTGATCTCCTCGGCGGTGTAGTCACGCTCGTCGACGAGCATCCCGTCGGTGCCGTACTCGACGTCCCAGCCGCCGGGAGCGCGGACGTAGAAGGAGATCATCTTGTCGTTGGTGTGGCGGCCCAGGGTGGAGGAGAGCGGGAAGCCGAGCCGTCCGACGTTGTCGAGGGCGCGTCCCACCGAGTCCAGGGTGTCCACCTCGACCATGAGGTGGACCAGACCGGGTGCCTCGCCGTGCGGCGCAGGGCAGAGGGCCAGGCTGTGGTGGCGCTCGTTGACTCCCAGAAAACGCACGCGCCGCGGCGGAGCCTCCGGGGCCTGGCTGCTCATCCGCACCGCACCACGCGGCAGGAAGCCGAGCACCTCGGTGTAGAAGGACACGCTCTCGTCCATGCGCGTGGTGGGCAGAACGACGTGTCCCATGCCCTGGCCGCCGGTGACGAAGCGCTGCCCGAGCCCGGTGAGTACGGGGCTGTGGTCCAGGACGGGACCGAAGAAGACCTCTACGGGGACTCCGGCGGGGTCGTCGAAGGCGATGGCCTGTTCCACTCCGCGTTCGTCCGCCTCCTCCTGAGTCAGCGTCCTGACCGCCGCGCCGGAGGCCTCGACGGTGCGGGCGACCTCGGCCAGCGCGAACTGGTCGCGCACCTCCCAGCCGACGGCCTCGGCCCGGTCGCTCTCACCGGGCAGGACGGCCAGCCGCGCCCGGCGCTCGTCCATCCGGAGATAGAGGCCCTCCGGGTCGGGGCCCGATCCCTCGGCGAAACCGAGGGCGTCCACGGTGAGTTCGCGCCAGCGGGTGACGTCCCGGCTCCGTACCCGGAGATAGCCCAGCCCTCGAATCTGCGTCATCTTCTCCCTCTCGTCCGTCACGTCCATCACGTCCGTCTCGTTTCAGATCATCGAGCGCATCGGCCCCTGCGGGGGCTCGACGCCGATCTGCGCCAGCGCCGCGACATGGAAAACCGCCCCGGTCACATGGATGGCATGGGCGAGCCCGGTGTGGGCGTCGCGCCAGAACCGCTGGATCGGGTTGTCCATCCGCATGGCGTTGCCGCCGGAACGCGCCACGATCTCGTCGACCGCGCGCACGGCCCGCCAGGCGGCGCGGGTCTGCGTGCGCCGGCCCACGGCCCGCCGGTCGAAGGTGATGCGCTCGCCCGCCTCGACCATGTCGTGGAGCCGGCTGATGTTGTCCAGCAGTGCCGCGCGCGAGGCGGCGATCTCCGCGGCGGCCTCGCTCACGGCATACAGCACATACGGGTCGTCCCTGACGGCGGTGCCGGTGATCTGGACACGGTCGCGCTGATAGGCCAGGTGGTGGGCGAGCGCGCCCTCGCAGATACCGATGACGGAGGCGGTGATGCCGAGCGGGAAGGCGGCTGAGAACGGCAGGTGGTACATCGGATTGGTCAGCCCGGTCTCCTTGGCGAGACTGCCGTCGACGACCTTCGCGTAGTCGACGACCCGGTGGGCGGGGACGAAGGCGTCCCGTACGACGATGTCCTTGCTGCCCGTCCCGCGCAGGCCGACCACGTCCCAGGAGTCGTCGACGATCTCGTAGTCCGCGCGCGGCAGGATCACATGCATCGACTGCGGCGGGGTCAGCCGCTCGCCACTGTGGTCGGCGAGGAAGGCACCGAGGAAGATCCAGTCGCAGTGGTCGGTGCCGGAGGAGAACTGCCAGCGGCCGTTGAAGACATAGCCGCCGTCGACGGGCCGCAGCAGCCCCATCGGTGCGTAGGGGGAAGCGATCCATGTGTCGGGGTCCTCACCCCAGATCTCGTCCTGGACCCGCGGGTCGGCCATGGCCATCTCCCAGGGGTGGACCCCGACGACGCCGGCGACCCAGCCGGTCGACCCGTCGCACGCGGCGATCTTCATGACCGTTTCGGCGAACTCCCGTGGGTGCAGCTCCAGTCCGCCGTGTGTCTTCGGCTGGAGCATACGGATGGCACCGGTGTCCCGCAGCACCTTGGCCGCCTGGTCGTCCAGCCGGCCGAGCGACTCGTTCACAGGGGACAGCGTGCTGATCTCCTCCGCGCGTTCGACGATGGCGTCGAGTACCGGGTTGGGCATGGCGGTTCTCACTTCCCTGCGGGTGTGGGCGTGGTCGGTTCCTTCAGCGCGCCGGCCAGCCCGGCGAGGCCGACAGCGATCTCGATGAGCTGGTCCTCCTGCCCGCCGACGAGTTTGCGGCGCCCGGCCTCCAGGAGGATGTCGGTGCCGGATACGCCGTACTTGGCGGCCTGCCGGCCGGCATGGCTGAGGAAACTGGAGTAGACACCGGCGTAGCCCATGGTCAGCGACATGCGGTCGAGCGGGCGGTCGCCGCCCATGACGGGCAGGACCACGTCCTGTGCCGCGTCGATGATCTTCGGGGTGTCGATACCGGTGCGGATGCCGAGCTTGTCGGTGACGGCGACGAACGCCTCGACCGGGGTGTTGCCGGCGCCGGCTCCGAAGCGCCGTGTGGAGCCGTCGATCTGCGTGGCCCCGGCGCGCACGGCGCAGAGGGAGTTGGCGACGCCGAGTCCCAGATTCTCGTGGCCGTGGAAACCGACTTGGGCGTCGGCGCCGAGTTCCCCGGCGAGCGCGGCGACCCGGTCGCCGGCCTGTTCGAGCACCAGGGCTCCGGCGGAGTCCACGACATAGACGCACTGGCAGCCGGCGTCGGCCATGATCCGCGCCTGCCGTGCCAGGGCCTCCGGCGGCCTGCTGTGCGCCATCATCAGGAAGCCGACGGTCTCCAGGCCCAGCCCCCTGGCCAGACCGAAGTGCTGGACGGCGATGTCGGCCTCGGTGCAGTGGGTGGCGATGCGGCAGACGGCGGCGCCGTTGTCGGCGGCCTCCCGGATGTCGTCCTGCACGCCGAGCCCCGGAAGCATCAGGAAGGCGATCTTCGCCTGTCGGGCGGTCTTCACCGCTTCCTTGATGAGTTCCTGCTCCGGGGTGCGGCTGAAGCCGTAGTTGAACGAGGATCCGCCGAGGCCGTCGCCGTGCGCCACTTCGATGACCGGGACGCCGGCGCCGTCGAGAGCGGCGACGACGGACCGTACCTCCTCGGTGGTGAACTGGTGCTGCTTGGCGTGCGAACCGTCCCTCAGGGAGGAGTCGGTGACGCGGATGTCGAGATCGGCACTGAAAGGCATGGCTGGTGGGCTCCTTGAGGGTCAGGACGCGGTGCGCCGGGCGATGATCCGCTGGGCGAAGCCCTCACCGACCTTGGTGGCGGCGGCGGTCATGATGTCGAGGTTCCCGGAGTACGGCGGCAGGAAGTCGCCCGCGCCCTCCACTTCGAGGAAGACCGCGACACGGGCGAGGCCGCCGCTGACGGGGTCCGGGTCGTCGAACTGCGGTTCGGCGCGCAGGCGGTAGCCGGGTACGTACGACGCGACCTGCCGGACCGTCTCGTGGACGGACGCGGTGATCGCCGCGCGGTCGGCCGTTGCGGGGATGGCGCAGAAGACCGTGTCCCGCATCAGCATGGGCGGCTCGGCGGGGTTGAGGATGATGATGGCCTTGCCCCGGGCCGCGCCACCGATGGTCTCGATGCCCCGGCTGGTGGTGAGGGTGAACTCGTCGATGTTGGCGCGGGTTCCCGGGCCTGCGGACGGCGAGGCGACACTGGCCACGATCTCCGCGTAGGCCACATCGGTGACCCTGGAGACGGCGTGCACCATGGGGATGGTGGCCTGACCCCCGCAGGTGATCAGGCTGACGTTGGGGGCGTCCAGATGCTCCCCCAGGTTGACGGCGGGCACGACGGCGGGGCCGAGCGCGGCCGGTGTCAGATCGATGGCCTGGATGCCGAGTTCGGCGTAGGCCGGGGCGTTCGCCTTGTGCACGGAGGCCGAGGTCGCCTCGAAGACGAGGTCGGGCCGGGCGCCATCGGCCAGCAGCCGGGCCACTCCCCCGGCGCTCACCGCCAGACCTTCCTCAGCCGCACGCTTGAGGCCCGTGCTCTCCGGATCGATCCCGATCATCCATCCCGGCTCGATCGCCTCGGACCGGAGCAGCTTGTACATCAGATCGGTTCCGATGTTTCCGGAGCCGACGATCGCGGCGGTCGCCTTGGTCACAGTTCGAACCTCATCCGAATCGAGGGGACAACTCCCCCAACGTGTCAACGTGTTGGCCGGCCCGCCGGTGGGCTCCCGCTGAGCGGGAGGAGCGGCGACAGCCGGTCGTGTCATCCGCCGTAGGTGATCTTGAGCCGTTCGCTGAGCGGGAGCGCCTGGCAGGCCAGGACGTAGCCGTCGGCGAGGTCGCACTCGCCGAGCACCTGGTTGTTCTCCATCGCCGCCTCGCCCTCGACGAGCAGGCAGGTGCACGCGCTGCAGTTGCCCTCGCGGCAGGAGTACGGAGCATCCACGCCCGCGTCCAGGAGCGCGTCGAGCAGTCTGGTGTTCCGGGGCCAGGCGACGGTCCTGGTGGTTCCGTCGAGTTCCACATCAACTTGGCTCACCGGGCCGGCGAGGGCGGCCGGGTCCGGGCTCGCGAACGGGTCGGCCGCCAGGGAGGCGAACCGTTCCATGTGCACCTGCCCGGAGGGCACACCGAGTCCGCCGAGAGTCAGGGCCGCGAGGTCCATGAAGGGGCCGGGGCCGCAGACGAACACCTCGCGGCCGGTGCACATCCGGGTGAGCGCGCGCAGCCCGGACTCGGTGGGCAGCCCCTGCACCGACTCCAGCCAGTGGACGACCGTCAACCGGTCTCCGAACTCCGCTGCGAGCGAGGCGAGTTCGTCCCGGAAGATCACGGAGCGCTCGTCACGGTTGGCGTAGACCAGGGTGAGGGAGCCGGTCCCCGCGTACAGACAGGACTTGAGGATGGACATCACCGGTGTGATGCCGCTGCCCGCTGCGAGCAGGAGGAAGTCGTGCTCCAGCGAGTCGGGGGTGAACGTGCCGGCCGGCCGCAGGACTTCGAGGGTGTCCCCCGCCACGACGTTGTCGCAGATCCAGTTCGAACCGTATCCGTCCACGGTGCGTTTGACCGTGATCCTCAGCTTCTCGTCGTGGTGCGGGGAACTGCACAGCGAGTAGCAGCGGGCCGCTCCCCGGACACGTTCGGACGGCACCCGGACCGTCAGGAACTGGCCCGGCCGGTAGGTGAACCTCTCCGTCGGTACGCCGGCCGGTTCGAGCACCAGCGAGTGCGCGTCGGGAGTCTCACGGACGACCTCGACGACACGCACTGTGAGAGGTGTGGGTCGCCCCATGGTTCCTCAGCCTTTCCTTCCGGGGGTGGTCAGGTGCGGCCGGCGGCGTGCCGGGCGGCGACGTAGCCGAAGACGATCGACGGGCCGATGGTGGCCCCGGGGCCCGCGTACTCGTTGGCCATGACGGACGCGGAGGTGTTGCCGGTCGCGTAGAGCCCTCTGACGCAGGTCCCGTCCTCCCGCAGGACCCGGCTGTGCTCGTCGCAGACCAGCCCGCCCTTGGTGCCGAGGTCGCCCGCCTCGATACGCACGGCGTAGAAGGGCGGTTCGCGGATCTCGTCGAGGTTGGGGTTGGGCAGTGTCGGGTCGCCGTAGTAGCGGTCGTAGGCGCTGTCGCCGCGCCCGAAGTCGGTGTCCTTTCCGGTGCGGGCGAAGCCGTTGAACCGTTCGACGGTCGCGGTCAGTTCCTCCGGGGGGACACCGATGCCCCGGGCGAGACCGTCGAGGGTGCGGGAGCGGTGTGCGAGACCGCTCGCGTAGAACTCCTCGGGGAACGGCATTCCGGGCAGCACCTGAGCGAACGGATAGCGGGAGCGGGCCTTGGCGTCCATGACGAACCAGGCCGGGACGTGCCCGCCGTCGAGCTGGTCGTGGACGAAGTTCGTGTACGGCGATGACTCGTTGGTGAAGCGCCTGCCGTTCGAGGCGACGATCAGGGACGGGGGGATGCACCGCTCGGAGACGAGGGGGATCGTGGCGCCCGACGGGTGGCGCACCGAGGGCATCCACCACGCGTCGTCCATGAAGTCCACCGCGGCGCCGAGTTCAAGTCCGGCGAGGATCCCGTCGCCGGCGTTCTCCTGTGCTCCGGCGCTGAAGTCGGCCTGGCCGCCGTCCGGCAGGTACTTCTCACGCATCTGCTGGTTGTGGTCGAAGCCTCCGGTGGCGAGCAGCACTCCGCGGCGGGCGCCGATGCGGACGGCTGTGCCTTCGCGTTCGACGACGATGCCGGTGACCCGGCCGTCATCGGCGGTGACGAGCGACGTCATCGGGGTGCGCAGCCACAGGGGGATGCCCGCGTCCTTCAGGACCATGCGCATCCGGGCCACGAGGGCGCGTCCACCGGTCGACATGTGCCGTCGGCGTATCAGATTGGAGGAGACCCGCCAGGCCGCGACGAGGGATGCCCGGCGTCCGCGCCAGGTGCGCTTGACCATGGCCAGGTCGTGGTAGTCCTTGCCGGTGACCCAGAGGCCCAGCGGGCCTTTGAGGCTGTTGGGCCGCTGGTACTTCTCGTCCTCGCCGAGCTTGCGGGTGTCGAACGGGAGCGCCTCGACCGACCGGCCGAGCGGGCGCCCGCCCTCGTACTCCGGGTGGTAGTCGGCGTAGCCCTTGGTCCAGGAGAGGCGCATCCACTTGCTCCCGCAGAGCAGTTCCATGGCGGCCGGGCCGTGGTCGACGTACGCGTCGAGCCGGGCGGCCGGGACGCGGCCCTCGGTCAGCAGGTCGAGGTAGCGGCGGACCGAGGCCCGGCTGTCGTCGTGCCCTTCGGCCCGCAGGGTGGGGTTGTTGGGGATCCAGATACCGCCGCCGGAGATGCCGGTGGTGCCGCCGTACATGGCCGCCTTCTCCACCACGACGGTGGACAGTCCGCTGTCCGCGGCGGTCAGCGCGGCGGTCATGCCGCCACCGCCGCTGCCGACGACGACGAAGTCGAACTCGTGGTCCCAGGCCGCGCCGCCGCCGCTCACACCGACTCCTCACGGGTCAGGAAGGCCAGCACAGCGCTCTCCCAGGCTGCCTTCTGCTCGATCATCACCCAGTGGCCGCAGTCGGGGAACACATGCAGCTCGGCGCCGGGAATGGTGCGCATCGGCACGATGGACATGTCGACCGGGCTCACCCGGTCGTCGCGGCCCCAGGTGATCAGGGTCTTCGGTTTCAGCCGGTGCAGCATCGCCCAGTACGGCGGTTCGCCGGAGGCCGCAGCGGCGGCCGCACTGGCGGCGAAGGCGGCGCTGCCGTACATGTGCCGTGCGTTGGCCAGCGCCTGTGGGTCGGTGCCCAGCTGCCAGCGTTCCTCGATGAGTTGCTCCGTGACCAGGCTCTGGTCGTACACCATGGAGCGCAGCCAGCGGACCAGGCCCTCGCGGGTGGGGTTGTCGGTGAACTCCGTGAGGAGCCGGATGCCCTCACCCGGGCCGGGGCTGTAGAGGTTGCGGCCGATGCCGCCGATCGTCACGAGCCGGCGTACGCGGTCGGGGTGGCGCAGGGCGTACTGGGTGCCGACGATGCCGCCCATGGAGTTGCCGATCAGGTCGACCTGCTGGAGGCCGAGGGCGTCGAGGAAGCGTCCGAGGGCGTCCGGGGCGGTGGCCATGGGGTGCCCCTCGACGGGGTCGCTGACGCCGAACCCCGGCAGTTCCAGGACCAGGCAGCGGAATCGTTCGGCGAACGTGGCGAGGTTGCCGCGGTAGTTGCGCCAGCCGGTGACGCCGGGGCCGGAACCGTGCAGCATCACCAGCGGCGGACCGTCACCGGCTTCGTGATAGCGCAGCACGCCCTGGTCGGTGGTGAGTTCGCGCGCGGTGGACTCGTGGTTCAGCTCCGTCATCGTCCCTGCCTTCGCCGTGCCTGTGGTCAACATCCGGAACGTAGCCAGCGGTGAGGGAGCGGTGCCGCGGTCGTCCCGATCAGCGGGACACACCGGCCCCGGGGGCCCGGTCGCGGCGGGGCCGGACACTGCCTCTGGCCCGGTTCCACTCATCGGGAGCGCCGTCCGCCGGCGCCGAACGGGTCCCTACCGTCGGTGTCCGCTCGCTCCCGCAGCACGACACCGCGTCGTCCCCCTTGAGGTGAACCTGATGACAGCAGAGCCACTGACCGCCGCGTCCGAGACACCCGGCGGCACGGTCCCGGCGCCGGCCGACATGCGCCGTGCCATGGGAGCGTTCGCGACCGGGGTGACCGTCGTCACGGGGCTGGGCACCGGAGGCGAACCGGTCGGCTTCGTCTGCCAGTCCTTCGCGTCCGTGTCGCTCGAACCGCCCCTCGTCCTCTTCTGTGCCGACCACCGGGGGCGTGCCTGGCCGCACATCAGGGATTCGGGGCGGTTCTGCGTCAACGTCCTGGCCGAGGACCAGAGGGACCTGTGTGACCGTTTCGGCTCCAGCAGGGGCACGAAGTACGAGGGGCTCGACTGGGACCTCTCCCGCCGGGGGACCCCCTCGCTGCGTGGCGTGCTGATGCGTGTCCATGCGGAGGTGCACGCCGTACACGCCACCGGCGATCACGACGTGGTCATCGGCCGGGTCCTCGAACTGGAGGCGGGGAGCGACGAGCGGCCGATGCTCTTCTTCCGCGGGCGCTTCGGTGTCGAGAGGCGGCCGGACTCCCCTTCCGGCGGCGCTCCGGCCGGCCCGTTCACCTGGGGCTGGGGCGATCACTGGGGCTGACGGGAAGCGGCCCGGGCCTGCCGGGGGCTACAGCCAGTCGCCGTTCCGCCCGGTCGCGAGCAGCCGGTCCATGGTCCGCGCCGACCAGTTCCGCTCGGGGGCCGCGGCGGCGGGGTGGGCCCTGCCGGACTTCTCCGGGCAGGGGAACAGTTCCTGCGAGACCTGGCGGGCCCCGTCGATCACCAGCGGGGCGACCCGCTCCAGTGGGGTGTGCGCCTCGCCCGCGAGCGAGATCGCGGCCACCGGCCCCTCGGGACCGCGGACGGCCGCCGCGACGCAGGCGATGCCCGGGAAGTACTCACCGTTCTCGAAGGCCAGGCCACCGCGTTGCCTGATCCGGTGGAGTTCTTGATGCAGCGTCGGCAGATCAGCGATGGTGCGGTGGGTCACCCGGCCCATGGTGGCGCCGAGTCTGGCCTCGGTCTCCTCCGGTTCGAGCCAGGCCAGCATCGCCTTGCCCAGCGCCGTCGCGTGGGCCGGGACCCTGCCCCCCACCCAGGACGGTACGGACGCGGCGAACCGGCCGCCGGCCTTGTCGAGGTAGTGGACCTGCCCTTCGTCGAGCACGGCCAGATGGACGACCAGGCCGGTGCGTATCTGCAGGTTGTGGATCCGCCCCGCGGCGACCGCGCGGATGTCGGCATGGGCTCCGTCACCGCCGCCGAGCCCGAGGGCCCGGCGTCCGAGGCCGTAGCCGAACTGGGTGTGTTCGAGCCAGCGGAGCCGTACCAGCTGTTCGAGGATCCGATGGGCCGTGGAACGCGGCAGCTGGGTGCGGCGCGCCACGTCCTCCAGCGAGAGCCTGGTGGTACGGCCGGTGAACGCGTCCATGATCAGCGTCATCCGCTCGACCATCGACGGCGGCAGCTCCTTGCGAGGGGGCGGCTCCAGAACAGGCTCGGCATCGACAACCGTCATGGGGCCCTCCAGTCAGAACTGAAATGAATTCTACTTTTGAAAAGTAGCAGTACCCCGGAAGAGGAGGAAGAGGTGTGCACCGGATTCCTGCGCGAGAGCACTCCGGTACGGCACCGCGGCCTGCCGATCGCCCGGTGCCGCGCGCGGCTTCCCGATCAGCGGGACAACGACAGGGGGCGACGGCCGGAGATGCGCTACGAATCGCCTGGACAGCACGGCTCGTCCGACGGCACAAGGAGAGACTCCATTGCGAATCGGGATCACATCACCTGTAGTGGTGCAACTGCCGGGCCTGGCCTCCCCCTGGGAGGCGGACGCCGGCATCGACGAACTGGGCCTGGTGGCGGAGACCGCGGACCGACTGGGCTTCCACCACCTCACATGCAGCGAGCATGTGGCGGTCCCGGTGGACGTGGCCCGTGAACGCGGCGGCACCTACTGGGATCCGCTGGCCACCCTCGGCCATCTGGCCGCACGGACGCGGAACATCCGACTGGTCACCCAGGTACTCGTCCTCGGCTACCACCATCCACTGGAGATCGCGAAGCGCTACGGCACCCTCGACCGGATCAGCAAGGGCCGCCTCACTCTCGGGCTCGGCGTCGGCAGCCTCGGTGCCGAATTCGATCTGCTCGGCGCCGACTTCGAGAATCGTGGAGCGCGCGCCGACGACGCCCTGCGGGCCCTGCGAGCCGCCCTGTCATGTCAAGTGCCGGAATACAGGGGTGAGTTCTACTCGTTCCAGGACCTCGTCGTCGAACCGCACGCCGTACAGAAGCACGTCCCGCTGTGGGTGGGCGGCCGGACGCAGCGATCGCTGCGCAGGGCCCTCACGTATGCCGACGGGTGGGTACCGTTCGGCCTGGCACCGGACCGGCTGCGCGAGATGACCGAACGGGCCGACCTGCCGGACGGCTTCGAGATCACCCTCGGTGTGGACCGTCCCGTCGATCCGACCGGCGACGCGGAGGCCACGGTGCGCGCACTGACCCGGCTGCGTGACGCCGGGGCCACCGTGCTGTCCGCCTCCGTCAGCGCCCGGTCCGCCGAGCACTACTGCGAGCAGCTGGAAGCCCTGAAGGACCTGGCCTCGGCCCTCTGACAGAAACATCTGACAGAAACAGGAGCGAAGATGACCGACACCGATCCGGCTCCGGAGGTCTCCGCCCGGGCCCTGGCCGACACCCAGCAGGCCCTCGCCGACGCCCGGCAGCACCTGACCCGTCTCGAACAGCGCCTGTCCCGGCTGGAGGACGAGGCGGCCATCACCTCTTTGATCCTCTCCTACGGCCCGCTGGTCGACAGCGGGCGGGCCGAGGCCGTGGCGGAACTGTGGGAGGAGGACGGCGTCTACGACGTCGACGAACTGCTGATGACCGGGCGCGCGGAGATCGCGGCCATGGTCCGTTCCGCCAACCACCGACGGTGGATCGATCTCGGCTGCGCCCACGTCGTGGGTCCGCCACGCGTCCGGGTGCGGGGCGACGAGGCGGTGGCCGTCTGCTACACCACCATGATCGTCCGCGATCCCGGAACCGGGACGTTCACCGTACGCCGGGCCACCGCGAACCACTGGCGGCTGCGCCGCTGCGCCACGGGCTGGCGCGTGACCGTCCGTACGAGCCGTGTGCTGGACGGTCGGACCGAATCCCCCGGGCTGCTGGCCACCGGCGCCGAGGAATCGTCGCCGCCGCCGGACGCCGCGCCCCCTCATGGCGGTCCGGAGCGGTGACTCCGGCGTACGGCTGAGCCGGAGCCGACACCTCCCTGACGTGAACGGCACCGGCGCCCACGTAGGCGGGCGCCGGTGCCGTTCACGCTGCCCGGCCAGGGGCGTGGCAGCGCGTGATGCCGCCGTACTCAGCCGACGGCTTCGGTCGGGGACAATGGCGCGTCCCCGGTGAGCCGGACGGCGCCCTCCGGCTCGACCAGACCGCCCTGCGCGGGGGCGCGGCCGTGCCTCATGACCAGGACGACGACTGCCCCGACCGCGCCCACCAGCGCCGCGTACCCGTAGCTGTGGGTGAGGGCGCTGTCCGCGTACAGCACGGCATGGGTCTTCGGATCGACCGCCAGCACATGCCCGGACATGACCACCCCGGTGAGAGCCGTGGCGATGCCGGCGGACAGCAGGGTGACCATGCCGCCGATCGAGTTGCCCACAGCGCTCTGCGATGCGGGCAACGCGTCCTGCACCAGATTGGCGTTCGAGGAGTGCAGGAAGCCGATCGCGCAACCGGCGGTGAGGCTCAGCAGAGCCACCTGCCAGCGCACGGTCAACAACTGGGAGCCCAGATACATGACCAGGAGGAACAGCCCCGCCGATACGAGGAGGACGTTGCGTGCTCCGATCCTGGTGGACAGAAAGCCGCCGAGGGGCCCCATGAACATGCCCACGATTCCCAACGGGAAGGTCCAGAGGGCCAGTTGTGTCGCCGACAGACCTGCTCCGTAGCTGATCCCCGGAGTACCTCCCGGCGCCATCAGCATGGTGGGGCTGATGAGAGCGTGCGCGTTCATCATGTAGGCCACGCACGCGACGGCCAGGACGGTCGGGCCGAACCGTCGGCCCAGCAGTACGTCGAGTGAGATCAGCGGATTGCTGCAGACGCGCTCCCAGGCCGTGAACCCGGCCAGCATGGCCGTTCCGAGGATCAGGCACGTCAGTGTGGAACCGGCTGTCCAGCCCCAGGTGCCGCCCTGGGTGATCCCGAGCAGCAGTACGCCGATGCCCGGTCCGAGAAGGACGGTTCCGACGACGTCGACCGGGCGGTCGACCCGCACCGGGCTCTCCGGGACCACCGCCGCGTAGACCGGCAGCAGGACGGCCGCGTAGAGAGCCAGGAACCAGAACACACCCTCGTGCCCGAAGCTGTCGATGAGCCAGCCGGACAGGAAGGGTCCGGCGACCGCTGCCATACCGACCCCGGTCACCACGGTGCCCAGCGCCACCGGCACCAGGTCACGCGGCATGATGTCGCGCACGAGGCTGTAGGAGAGCGTGACGATACCGACGAGACAGCCCTGGAGGGCCCGGCCAACCAGCAGAACGGCGAACGAGGTCGCGATCGCACAGATCACGCTGCCGAGGACGAAGACGACACCGAGGCCGAGGATGACCCGCTTCTTGCCCCACTTGTCCGCGGCCTTGCCCACCAGCGGCATGACGGTGGCGCCGGCGAGCGTGACGATGGAGGCGGCCCAGGCGATGTGCAGCGTCTGGAAGGCCCGGGTCATGTCCGGCAGAGCCGGGTAGACCATGGTGATCTCGAACGTCCCGGCTTCCGAGAAGAGAATGATCAGCACCAGGACGGCGAGCAGCTTGCCTTTGGAGGGCGCGTTGTCCAGGGAGGGTGCGTTGCCTTGGGAGGGCGCGACGGGCGCCGGATTCGGATTGTCTGCCATCGTATCCCTTACTGAGGAGTGCCGACGGGGTCACTGGGCGGTGCCCAGGCCGGGGCGCGGGCCCGGCAGCCACGGCCGGAGAACGCGTCCCCGGGGTGCGCCGCTGCGGGACAGGGGTGGGTGGGCGCTCAGCCGTGCGCGGTGACCCGCCACGGTGCGGCGCGTTCCAACTGCGCCGCCAGACCGAGCAGCAGCCCCTCACCGCCGAGATCGGCGGCGAACTGGGCGCCCAGCGGAAGTCCTTCGCCGTCGTACCCGGAGGGGACGGACATCGCCGGCATACCGGTGACGTTGTAGACGCTGGTGAACGCGGAGTGGACGGCGGCGTGTTCGTAGATGGTCTCCGGGCGGCGCGTGTCGAGGACTCCCAGCCGGGGCGTCGGCTGCGCGAGTGTGGGGCCGAGCAGTACGTCGTACGTCGTGAAGGCCGCGCCGACCTCCCAGCCGATCTCCTGCGCGCGCCGCAGAGCGCGGCTGACGTCGGCGCCGGTGAGGGTCCGGTAATGCTCGTAGAGCACCCGGGTGAAGGGTTCGATGTCGTCGTCGGCCAGCGGCCGGCCGAGCCGGTCGAGACGGGCGTCCACCTGTACGACCAGATCGGCACCCATCAGCACCGCGGAGGCAGCGCCCACCTCGTCCGGCCGGTACGGAGCCGTCGCCTCGGTGACCTCGTGGCCGAGTTCCTCGCACACCCGGGCGGCGTCGAGCACGGCCCGCAGCGGCTCCGGATGCACGGCGACACCGCCCGGCAGCGAGGTGATCAGCCCGATCCGCAGCCGTCCCGGGTCACGCCGTGCGCAGGCGGTGAACGAGTCGGCCGGGACCGGCGCCGCATAGGCGTCGCCCGGGAGCCGGCCTGCGGCGATGTCGAGGAGCAGCGCGCTGTCGCGCACCGTCGTGGTGACGGCGTGGTGGACCGAGACCAGACCGGACAGGGTGGTGGGCCGCGGCGCGGGGGACACCCGGCCGCGACTGGGCTTGAGGCCGAACAGTCCGCAGGCGGCCGAGGGGATGCGGATGGAGCCGCCGCCGTCGCTGGCGTGGGCGACGGGAACCATCCCGGCGCTCACCGCGGCCGCCGATCCCCCGCTCGACCCGCCGGGCGAGTGCGCAGGGCTCCACGGGTTGTGGGTGGGGCCGTACAGCGCCGGTTCGGTGCTGGCGTTGAGGCCGAGTTCGGGAGTGTTGGTGGTTCCGAGGACGACCATGCCGGCTCGCCGGTAGCGCTGGACGAGTTCGCTGTCGCGCGTGGGGACGTCCTCGGCGAAGAGCCGGCTGCCGCCGCTGGCCGGCAGCCCGGCGACCTCGGTACCGAGGTCCTTGACCAGGACCGGCACCCCGCGCAGCGGCCCGTCGGGCAGCCCGGCGTCCACTTCGGCAAGGGCCTCGTCGAAGCGTGTGTGGATGACGGCGTTGAGTTCGCCGTTGCTGTTCTCGATCCGGGCGATGGCGGCCTCGATCACGGCGCGATCGCTCGTCTCGCCGTCTGCGATCGCGGCCGCCGTCGCGACGGCGTCCCATCTGTCGGCCACTGACTCCTCCTCACACTCGGACACCTGCCCGCCAGGAAGGAGGTCCTGGTGGGCGAACGCGGCTCGCCGCGCGGCACTGTTCAGCTGCGGCCGTGTTCCCCCGGTCGTCGTGACGCGGCTCGCAGCACGAACCGGAGGAGCGGGGGTGAGGGGAAGTTACGGTCCAGGACAACCGACGAAGTGGCGCGTCCCACTCACCGGGAGGGGCCGTCGTGCCGGTGCGGGCGGGCTTCCTCGCCGAGTCCGGCTCGCGAGGCGGCGTACCGAAGGGCACAAACAGAATTCATTCTGTTTAGAGTGGAGCGGTCCGCACCGCACCCGCACCACCAGCGACCACGTCAGGAAGCCCCTCATGAGCTCTCCCGGTTCTCAAAGTTCTCCCGGTTCTCAAGGTCCTCTCAGCCTCCAGGGCAAGACGGCTGTCGTCACCGGCGGCGCCTCCGGCATCGGCGGCGCCATCACGAAGCTGTTCGTCGCGCGCGGCGCCCGGGTCGTTGTTGTCGACCTGCAGCAGGAGGCCGGGGAAGCACTCGGCCGCGAACTGGGCGACGCCGTGGTCTTCCTCCGTGGTGATGTCTCCGACCGGGCCGTCGCCGATCTCGCCGTAGCGACAGTTGTCGAGCACTTCGGGAAACTTGACATCCTGGTGAACAACGCGAGCGTGTCCCGGCAGAAGCCGTTCGAGGAACAGACCGACGACGACTGGAACCTCGCCATGGACACCAGCCTGTATGCCACCCGCAACTTCATGCTCGCCGCCCTTCCCGAACTGAAGAGGGCCGGCAGCGCATCGGTCATCAATTTCGGTTCCGGGGCCGGACTCGAAGGCCAGCCGAACCAGGTCTCCTACGCGGCGGCGAAGGAGGCCATCCGCGGCCTGAGCCGGGTCGTGGCGAACGAGTGGGCTCCGCTCAACATCCGCGTCAACGTGGTCTGTCCGATGGCCATGACGGCCGGCGTGGCCACATGGGCCGAGGCACGGCCCGAGCAGTACGCGCAGTCCGCGGCCAAGGTGCCACTGGGCAGGTTCGGCGACCCCGACCGGGATGTGGCGCCGATCGTCGCGTTCCTGGCGAGTGATGACGCCCAGTACATGACGGGTCAGACGGTGATGGCCGACGGAGGCGCGATCAAACTCCGCTGACTCCGGACAGCCCTGCACCCCCTCGTTCAGAGGGAGTTGTACCGCCTCTGACGCACTCGCCATTAGGGTGGACCGATGTCATCGATCAAGCAGTTCCAAGTCACCTTCGACTGCGCGGAACCTGAGCGCGTCGCTCGTTTCTGGTGCGAGGTGCTGGGGTACGTCGTACCGCCGCCCCCGGAGGGATTCGCCACTTGGGACGATTACGACCGCTCGCTGCCGCCCGAGCATCAGGGTGCGGCGTTCGCTTGCACCGATCCCTCAGGTGTGGGCCCGCGACTGTTCTTCCAGCGCGTTCCCGAAGGCAAGGCCGTCAAGAACCGGGTGCATCTCGACGTGCGGGTCGGCACCGGGCTCGTGGGTGAAGAGCGCCTCGCCACGCTCAAGGCCGAGTGCGCACGGCTGGTCGCGCTCGGGGCGGTAGTCGTGCAGGTACTGGTTGCCGATGAATTCAACGAGTCCTGCATCCCGATGCAGGACATCGAGGGCAACGAGTTCTGTCTGGACTGAGGGACAGCCAACGGTCCGAGGCCGCCGAACTGACCTCGTCGGGCGCGGAGATCACCGCTCGGACCGTCAAGCGCAAGCGGCAGCGTACGGGGCCGGCGGGCCTCACCGCAGCAGTGGGCCGCCGTCCCGCCCCGTGAGGCCCCTCACTGCCGTCCCGGTCGGCTCGTCGTCGGGCAGGTAGGCCAGGAAGTGATGGCCCGGCTCGTCCACCGCGGCGAGTTTGACGTACCGCAACCGCAGGTCCCCCGCCGAGGGGTGTCGGAAGTGCCGTACAGCGGGATGGAACGCGGCGGTCTCCCGGGCCCCGAACCAGCGGGCCGCGTCCGGGTCGTTCAGCAGTTCGCCGGTGATCTCCGCGTACCGGACGTCGTCGGGGTGGCGGGCCGCCTTCGCCCGGAACTGGCCCAGCAGGCTCCTGGCCTCCGGCTCCCACTCCGCGAGCAGGCTCCGGGCGGGCGGCCAGCGGAACACCAGCCACAGCAGGTTGCGCTGCTTGGGCGCGAGCCGCGCCGGATCGGTCAGCAGCGCCGCGTATCCGGTGTTCCAGGCCAGCATGTCCCAGTGCGGGTCCAGGACCACGGCCGGGTTCGGTTCCATCGCCTGCACCAGGGACAGCAGGTTCCGCGACACCCAGCCCGGCGACTGTCCGTGCGGTGCACCGCGCTCCACGAACGACAGCACATGGGCGGTCTCGTCCACGTCCAGCGACAGCGCACGCGCCACGGCGCGCAGCACCTGCTCGGTCGTACGGACCCGGCCCTGCTCCAGCCACGCGTACCAGGAGCTGCTGATCCCGGCGAGCTCGGCCACCTCACCGCGGCGCAGGCCGGGAGTGCGGCGTCCCGGCGAACCGGGCAGTCCCGCATCGGCCGGCGTAAGGCGCTCCCGCCGCGAGCGCAGGAAGGCTCCCAACTCCCGGCGCGCGCCGTCGGCCATGGCACGCGTCGGAGAGCCGCCGGGCCGCCGCACGTGCTCGGCCGGTTCCCCGCCGTGCATCCCCGTGGATCCCCCCTCAAGCCGGCCCCATAGACCCGCCCCGGGCGCTGCGGAGCGCCCGGCAGGGTGTGAGAAAGGGTAACCGGCTGAGGGCCGGCCGACCCTGCCGGTGGTGATGGGCTGGGAAGTGCCGGTCGGGGAAGGCCGGCCCACCAGCGTAAGGACTCCTACCGTGGAAACCCCCACCAGCGACCCACCTGGCCCCGCCCTTCCGGTCACCGCGCGGGGCGACGCCGTTCCGCAGATCGCCGGGCTGCCCGCCGCCTCTCTGCGGCTGCTGCGCGCCGCCGGCTTCGTCAGCAACTTCGACCGCTTCTGCATCACGCCGATGCTGTTGCTGATAGGCAACCGACTGGGCGCCTCACTCCCGACCGTGATGCTCGCGGCCAGCGGGTACTTCCTGTGCTACGGGCTGATGCAGCCGGTCTGGGGTCTCGCGAGTGACCGCATCGGGCGGGTGCGGGTGATGCGTGTCTCGCTCGGCGGGGCGGCGCTCGCCTCGCTGTGTTCCGTGCTCGCGCCCGACGCCCCGGCGCTGATCGTCGCGCGTGCAGCGGCCGGCGCCTTCTTCGCCGCGTCCATCGCGGCGTCCATCACGTACGTCGGCGACACCGTCCCGGCGGCCGTCCGGCAACGTCCGCTGAGCGAGCTGATGACCGCGTTCGCCCTGGGCACCGCGGTGGCCACGGTGGTCGCCGGGGCTCTGGCCCACTACGTGAGCTGGCGGCTGGTGTTCGCCCTCCCCGGACTGTCGGCCGTCTACCTGGTCGTCGCTCTGCGCAGGCTGCCGGAGCCCCCGCGCCGGGCGGCGGGCGGGCTGCTCACCCCGATCCGCGTGGTGCTGCGTTCGCGGTGGCAGTGGTACGTGATGGCCGTCGCGATGCTGGAGGGCGCCGTCCTGCTCGGCTTCTTGACGTACGTGGCGCCGGCCGTCGAGGCCCAGGGCGCGTCGGACACGCTGGCGGGTGCGGTCTCCGCGCTGTACGGCGTCGGTTCGATGGGAGCTGCCCGGCTGGTCAAGCGGCTGGTCGGCCGGTGGACACCGGTACGGCTCATCGTGGCCGGCGGAATCCAGCTGGCCACGGCCTTCGGCCTCGCGGCCGCGAACAGGTCCATTCCGGCGCTGGTGGTGACCGCGCTGCTGCTGGGCGGCGGCTGGTCGTTCATGCACTCGACGGTCCAGTCCTGGGCGACCGCCCTCTCCCCCACCGCCCGCGCCACCGGCATCGCGCTGTTCGGCCTGGCTCTGTACGTGGGCAGCGCGCTTGCGAGCGCACTCGCCGCTGTGCCCGCCGAACACCACGCCTACCAACGCCTCTTCCTGACGGCCGCGGTCCTGACAGTCCCGCTGACGCTCGCCGCCGCGGTGGGCCGTTCCCGCTACCGCGACTGAGCGGATCAAACGTCAACAACCTTCCTCGCAGCCGAAATTCTCCGTCCCTCCCTCTTGACGCCGGCAGGAGCGCACCTGAATATCTAAAACATCTTAAGTAAAGCCTCTTTAGGAAGCGTTCTCCCTCCATGGCCGAATCCGCCGTTCCCCCTGCCGGGCCCCGCCGTCCGCAGCGCAGTCTTCTCCAGGTGCCTGCGCTGGAGCGGCGGCCTCCGGAGCGGACCAAGGCCAGCACGCTGGACAGCCGGGTGCACAACAGGTCGCTCGTGCTGGCGACGCTCTACCACGAGGGCCCCAGGAGCCGTTCGGAGATCGCGCGGGCGACCGGGCTGACCGCGCCGACCGTCTCCGCGCTCGTCGCGGACCTGGAGGAGGACGGGCTCGTCGCCCACATCGGCCCCCGGCAGGACGGCGCCCGGATCGGCAAGCCCGCGAGCCTCGTCCGCATCGAGGACGACGCGGTGAGCCTCGTGGTCCTCGACCTGTCGCACAACGACCGGTTCAGCGGCGCGGTGCTCAACCTGCGGGGCGAGGCCGTCGAGCGCCTGGACATGCCGCTCGGCGACGCCCTCGGACCGGCCGCCCACGAACTGGTACTCACGCTCGCAGCCGAGCTGGTCGAGGCGGCGCCGCGCCGGATCCTCGGGATCGGCGTCGGCTCACCGGGCATCATCGACGACACCGGGACCATCCGCCTCGCCGCCCATCTCGGCTGGACCGACCTGCCGTTGGCGGCCGAACTGACGGCACGCTTCGGCATCCCGGCGTACGTCGGCAACGACGTGAACCTCGCGGCCCTGGGGGTACTGCACTTCCGGGACGCGCGGACGCAGAACCTCATGGTGATCTCGATCGAGCACGGCGTCGGCGCCGGGCTGATCGTCGGCGGCGAACGAGTCGAGGGGGAGCAGTTCGCGGCGGGCGAGCTCGGGCACGTCACCGTCGACGAGGACGGCGAACTGTGCATGTGCGGGCGGCGCGGCTGCCTCGATCTGGCCATCTCCGCAGGCCCCTTGGGCAGGCGGCTGGAGCTCGCAGCCGAGGAGCGGTGGCCCGCCCTGCGGTCGGAGGCCGGCCGGGCGCTCGGGACCGTACTCGCCCCGATCATCAGCGTCCTGAACCTGAACGAGATCGTGCTGACCGGCCCTCCCGAGCTGGTCGACGGCGAATTCCTGGACGCCGCGAGGGAGATCGTGCGGGCCCGCACGCTGGGCCCGGTCAACACCTCCCTCGACATCCGTTCCCTCGCCGGGGACACCGATCTGACCCTGCTCGGCGGGGCGTGCCTGGTGCTCGCCGCGGAGCTCGGAGTGTTCTGACCCGCGCCATTCGTCCACACCCGCGTGCCCCTCCCCCGCTTGATCCTCCCTCATCACTCACAGGAGTTGCGATGAAACATTCACGGTTCGCCGCGGCCGGCGCCCTCGGCCTGGCCTCGGTTCTCACCCTGACTGCCTGCCACGGCTCCGGAGCGGGCGGCTCCGGTGGCGCGGAGCAGAAGGTCTCCGGCGCGAAGGGCCAGGGCAAGACCCTGACCGTCTGGGTCATGCAGGACGACTACTCCCCCGAGTCGCTCAAGGCGATGAAGCAGGAGTTCACCGAGAAGACCGGCGCCAAGGTCACGTTCGAGACCCAGGCCTGGGACGGCATCGCCACCAAGCTCACGACGGCGCTGGCCACCGACTCCCCGCCGGACGTCCTGGACCTCGGCAACACCCAGGTCGCGAGCTACGCCTCCAGTGGTGGCCTGATGGATCTGACCTCGTACGCCAAGGACCTCAAGCAGGGACAGGACTGGCTGCCCGGTCTGGAGGACCCCTCGACGGTCGACGGCAGGCTGTACGCCGTGCCGGGCTTCGCCGCCGCTCGTTCGGTGATCTACAACAAGACGATGTGGGCGAAGGCCGGTGTCAAGAAGGCTCCGAAGACCTACGCCGAGCTGACAGCGGCCCTGGACAAGGTCAAGGCCGCCAACAAGGCCTCCGACTTCTCGCCGTTCTATCTGCCCGGCCAGCACTGGGCCACCGGCCTGCAGTTCATCTGGGACGCGGGTGGCGAGATCGCCACCCGGAAGAACGACAAGTGGACGGGTGGCTTCGGTTCCGCCGGGGCGCAGGCCGGTCTCGCCGCGTTCAAGAAGTTCCAGAACGCGTACTCGGCGCCCGCTTCCCGCACGGTCGACACGATGAACCCGGACCAGCTCCAGGTCTTCGCCGACGGCAAGGCAGGCGCCATCACCGCGACCAGCGGGCAGATACCCCAGATCGAGAAGGCCAATCCCAAGCTCACGGACGCCGACCTGGGATCCTTCCCGCTGCCGGGCACCTCGGGCAAGGCGCAGCCGGTGATGCTGGGCGGCGCCGTGTGGGGCGTGGCGGCCAAGAGCAAGCAGCAGGATCTGGCGCTCCAGTGGATGAAGATCGCAGCGAGCCCCACCGTCCAGGACAAGTGGATCGTCGGACACGACGGCTGGAATCCGAACAGCTCCGAGGCGAACAAGAAGGCCATGGCCAAGGCCGCCCCGCTCAAGAAGGGCTTCTTCGAGGCCGCGTTGAACTCCCGGGCCACCCCGGCGAGCCCGAAGTGGGCGTCGCTGGAGGCCGACAAGTCCGTCAACCAGTTGTTCTCAGCTGTCGCTTCCGGCAAGAAGTCCCCGGCGGACGCGGCCCGGATCTTCGACGCGGCAGTGGACAAGGCCCTCAATGCGTCAGGCTGACGAAGCGGGCCCGCCCCAGGTGTCCGGCGCCCGTGACCTGCTCACCGAGGAACGGGAATCCGCGGGCCGGGCGCCGGCAGCGGGGCCACCCGATACGGCTCGTACGGGAGAGCCCGGGCGGCCGGTGAAACGCCGGCGGCAGTGGGCGGTGGTGTGGCTGCTCTCGCCGGCCGGTCTTGTGATGGCCGCTTTCAGCGTGGCCCCCATCCTGTTCCTGGTCTTCACCTCCTTCACGGACTACAACCAACGCACCCTGTTCACGGGCGAGTTCAATATGGTCGGCACTCAGCAGTACGCCGACATGTTCTCCGACCCGGAGTTCTGGAAGTCGCTGCTGCGCAGTGTGCTGTTCACCGTGGCGATGGTCGCGGGCAGTGTCGCGATCGGCGTGGGCATGGCCCAGTTGCTCACCCGGCTGCGCACCGCGATGCGTATGACGGTGACGGTCGTACTGATCTTCGCCTGGGCCATGCCCAACGTCGCCTCCTCGCTGGTGTGGAAGTGGCTGTTCCAGCCCGGCTACGGGGTCGTCAACTGGCTGCTCACCCAGGTGCACGTCTTCGGCGACATGACCAACACCGACTGGGGGCAGAACGCCTCTCTCGCGTACGTCTCGATCTGGCTCCTCGTGGTGTGGCAGGCCGTGCCGTTCATCGCGCTCACCCTGTACGCGTCGCTCACGCAGCTGCCCGTGGAGCTGCCGGAGGCCGCGCGACTGGATGGAGCCGGCGAGTGGCGGGTGTGGTGGTCGGTGACGTTGCCGTTCCTGCGGCCGACCCTGCTGCTCGTCACGATCATGTCGGTGATCTGGGACTTCAACGTCTTCAACCAGATCTGGCTGGTGTCGGCCGGCGGTCCCGACTCGGCTACGAGCACGCTGGGGATCTTCGCGTACAAGACAGCGTTCGTGTCCTTCCGGATCGGCCAGGGCGCGGCCCTGTCCGTCATCACCACCGCAATCCTGCTGGGGATCACCGCTGTGTACATCCGTAACCTGCTGCGCTCGGGGGAGGACCTGTGAGGAACCGCCGATACCGAGCGGGAAGCCCGCGGGGCGGATGGCTCAACAACACTCTCGCCGTACTCTTCTGCCTCGTCTGGATCTTCCCCGTCTACTGGATGGTCAACACGGCGTTCAAGCCTCGCTCCGAGGTGATGACGCCGACCCCGCACTTCTGGCCGTCCTCCCCCACCCTGCGCAACTTCGACGCGGCGATCAACCAGACCAGCTTCCTGACCAATCTGCGCAACAGCCTGATCGTGGTGGGTGGCGCGGTGCTGCTCGCCGTGGTCCTGGGAACGTTCGCCGCGGCGGCACTGTCCCGGTTCCGCTTCCGGGGCAGGCGCACCATCATGGTGTCGATCCTGATCGTGCAGATGCTGCCGATCACGGCACTGCTCATCCCGACCTTCCTGATCTTCAACGAGATCGGATTGCTGGGCACCTACATCGGGCTGATCTTCGCGTACGTGGCCACCGTGCTGCCGTTCTCGATCTGGGTGATGCGCGGGTTCTTCATCGCGATCCCGGCCGAGATCGAGGAGGCCGCACGGCTCGACGGCGCATCCACCTGGCAGACCCTGACCCGGGTGCTCTTCCCACTGGTCGCGCCGGGTGTGATCGCGTCCAGCATCTTCGCGTTCATCACCGCGTGGAACGACTACCTGGTCGCCTACACCTTCATGAAGAGCCAGGACCACTACACGCTGCCCGTCTGGCTGGCTTCCTTCAGCACCCCGGCCACCGGCACCGACTTCGGCGGCCAGATGGCCGGTTCGGTGATCTTCTCACTGCCGGTGGTCGTCTTCTTCCTGATCATCCAACGCAAGCTGGTGTCCGGCATGTCCGCCGGCGCCGTGAAGGGATGACCCCCGTCATGCTCCTCCCCCGCCCCATATCGGCTGTGCCCGGCGACGGCGCGTTCGTCCTGGACGCGTCCACCCGGATCACCGCCCCCGGCGAACTGGCGCCGACGGCCCACTGGCTCCAGTCGGTGCTGCGTCCGGCGACCGGCCTGCCGCTGCCGGTGACCGACGCAGCCGGCCCCGCCCTGGCACTGACCCTGGATCCGCGCCTCCCCGCCGAGGGGTTCCATCTGACCTGCGGTCCGGACGGTGTCGCCCTCGCGGGCGGCGACACCGCGGGCGTCTTCTACGGATGCCAGGCGCTGCGCCAGCTCCTGCCACCACAGATCTACCGCACGGCCCCGGTGGCCGGGGTGCCCTGGGCGATTCCGTACGGGTCCGTCGAGGACGCCCCGCGATTCCGCTGGCGCGGCGCGATGCTGGACGTGGCCCGGCACTTCATGCCCAAGCACGACGTGCTGCGCTTCCTCGACCTGCTGGCCGTGCACCGCATGAACACGCTCCATCTGCACCTGACCGACGACCAGGGCTGGCGGGTGGAGATCCTGCGCCATCCCCGGCTGACCGAGGTGGGATCGTGGCGCCGCGAGTCCCAGCTCGGCGCGGCGGCGGACGCACTTAACAACGGGCGCCCGCACGGCGGTTACTACACCCAGGACGACATCCGCGAGATCGTCGCGTACGCCGCCCAGCGGCACATCACCGTGATGCCGGAGATCGACGTGCCGGGCCACTCCCAGGCCGCTATCGCCGCCTACCCCGACCTGGGTGTGTGCGGAGCACAGTTGGAGACGAGCCCGCGGTGGGGCATCAACACGAACATCCTCAACGCGGAGGAGTCGACGCTCGACTTCTTCCTCGGAGTGTTCGACGAGGTGATGGATCTCTTCCCCGGCACCTTCATCGGCATCGGCGGCGACGAGTGCCCCAAGGACCAGTGGGACGCCGATCCGCGCACCCGGGAACTGATCCGCGAGCGCGGGCTCGGCGGCTCGAAGGAGCTTCAGGCCTGGTTCCTCGGCCGGATCGGCGCGCATGTCGCCGCGCGCGGACGCCGGGTGTTCGGCTGGGACGAGATCCTGGAGGGTGAGGTCCCCGAGGGCGTGGCGGTCGCCTCCTGGCGCGGCATGACCGGTGCTCTCACTGCGGCGCGCCGGGGGTACGACGTGATCTCCTGCCCCGACGACCAGGTGTATCTGGACTACCGGCAGTCGGAGCTGCCCGGCGAGCCCATTCCGTTCGCGGTGCCGCTGACGCTCGCGGACGCGTACGGCTTCGATCCGGTCCCCGAAGGGCTCACCGAACAGGAGTCGGCCCGGATCCTGGGCGGGCAGGCCAACATCTGGACCGAGCACATGGATTCGCCCCGGACCGTCGACTACTACGTCTTCCCGCGCCTGTGCGCGATCTCGGAGGCGCTGTGGAGCCGGGGCGAGCGCGACTTCGACGAGTTCCGCACAAGGCTGCGCACCCATCTGGCCCGGCTCGACGCGCTCGGTGTCGAGTACCGGCGGGAGAGCGGCCCGCTGCCCTGGCAGAGCCGCCCCGGCGTACCCGGCAAGCCGGCGACGCGCGACGACTGGGCCGAGTTCATCGACGGACTCGTGGCCCACATCAAGACCTGAGCGCTCCGCATCCCCTCAGCGAACGCTCCGGACAGTTCCCCGCAGTACTTGCGATTCCGCGTGTTGACAAGGAGGAACAGTGAAGCCAAGAACAGGACGACGGGCCGCCCTGGCGGCCACGTCCGCGCTCGCCGTGGTGCTGGCGGCAGGAGTGGTGGGCCCTCCCACCGCGAACGCCGCCACAGCCGCCGACGCCGCCGGAACGGTGACCCTCGGCGGCAAGTGTCTCGACGTCGCCGACGGCGGCACGGCCAACGGCACCGCCATCCAGCTGTTCGACTGCAACGGAGGTACCGCCCAGCAGTTCGGCTGGGCGGACGACGGGAACGTCAAGGTGCTCGGCAAGTGCCTTGACGTGACCGGCGGTTCCGATGCCAACGGCGCACTCGTCCAGCTCCACGACTGCGCTCAGGTGAACGAGCAGAAGTACAAGTACCTGCCCGACGGCACGATCTACAGTGCCAAGTCCGGCAAGTGTCTGGCCGTACAGGGGCAGGTCGCGAACAACTCGCGGATCGGGCTCGCCCCGTGCGACCCGAAGCAGGCGGTGCAGAAGTGGGCCGCCGAGTCGGCACCCGGCCCGAAGTACAGTCTGTCGGCCGGTGCCCCCGTCGAGTACGGCAACCCCGACGACACCCCGGCCTCGGTGTTCACCGCGAAGGACGGCCGGTTCTTCTACCAGCAGTCGGACGCGGAGTACGGCGCGAAAGACCCGCGTGCGTGGAGCTTCTACAGCGGCTCCGACTTCGACTCCGCGAAGCCCGACCCGATATCCGGCGCGGTGAACCCCGCCAACCCGCAGGACCGCAACGACGACACGACGTGGCGCTGCGACAACAGCCCCACCGGCAAGGAGGCCACCCCGACTCCGGTCACCTCCGGCTACGCCCAGCCCAACTACTGTGACCTGGCGGGTGTGTGGGTGGACCCGGCCAGCGGTGACTGGTACGGCCTGGTGCACAACGAGTTCACACCGAGCCCCTTCGGCGACGGTATGCACTACGACGGCATCGACTACGCGGTGTCCAGGAACCAGGGCAAGACCTGGTCGATCGAGGACCACGTCATCACCTCGCCGTACAGCACGAAGCGCGGTGACACCGCCCAGTTCCCGAAGGACACCTACAACTACGGCGACGGCGACCCCCGCCTGTACGTGGACAACGCCTCGGGATACTTCTACGTCTTCTACGCCTCCCGGGTGCTGAACAAGTCCGGCGGCGGTGCCATCTGGCAACAGCATGTGGCGCGCGCCCCCATCTCCCGGAAGATGGCGCCGTCGTCATGGAAGAAGTGGCACGACGGCGCCTGGCAGTCGCCGGGCACCGGCGGAGCGGAGTCCAACATCATCCCTTCGGACGGCAACGGCACCGGCTACACCGCGCCCGCCGACGAGTACAAGCCGTCCACCGGCGGCAAGGCCGCGGACCAGGTCGCGCAGGGCACCATGCCGGACAACTCACAGCTGACCGTCATGAACATCACCTGGAACGCCTACCTGGGCAAGTACATCGGCACCCCGCAGAACAACATCGCCCAGGCCACCAACACCAAGTCCCCGCTGCACTTCTACGCCACGGACGACCTGGCCACCCAGAAGTGGCAGGACATCGGCAGCGTCGCGGAGAACCAGAACGCATCGTGGTACCGGTGGTTCCTCGACTCGGAGACGAAGACCACCTCCAGCGTGGTGGGCAGGACGTTCCGCTCGTACTGCTCGTTCGAATGCGACACCTACACAGGTGAGTACGCGGACATCACCATCGACCCCAAGTCGAAGACCGACCTGCCCGCCTCCCCGGCCGGCAGCAAAGCCCAGCAGATCAAGGCCGCGAACGGCGAAGCGCTCTCGCTGCCCGGCGACAGGACCCAGAAGTGGAAGGTCACCAGCACCGGTGACGGCTTCTGCACGGTCACCGGAAGCGACGGCCGACCGCTGCGCGTCGCGGACGGCACAGGAGGCCGCGCCTGGGGCGCCGCTGTCTCCCTCGGCAAGGCGGGCGCCAAGGCATCGGCCACGTCCGAGTGGTACTTCCAGCAGATCGTGAAGTCCCCGGCCAAGGGCGGCGCTTCGAAGGCCACAGGTACGTACCGCCTGGTCAACCGCTACAGCGGGCTCGCGCTGAGCCTCGACAGGCACGGTCGGGCCGTGACCGCCCCACAGGACATGGATGCGGCCCAGGTACTGTCGCTCCGTTCCTGACATCTGTTGCCGGCAGCTGTTCCTGGGCCCCTGTTACGGGGGCCCAGGCAGCCGAACGGCATCGCAAACCGGCCTAGCCGGCCCGGACGAGGAGCGCCACCCATGACCAGTGACAACCGCACGGGGCCGCCCAGCGTTGGCAGTGAACGCGACATGCTGCGGGCTTTCCTCGACTACCACCGTGCGACCCTCGCCATGAAGTGCGAAGGGCTGACCGACGAGGAGCTGCGGCAGCAGTCGATGCCGCCGTCGACGCTGTCGCTGCTCGGCCTGGTGCGGCACATGGCGGAGGTGGAGCGTGCCTGGTTCCGCCGGGTGTTCGATGACAACGACGCGCCCATGGTCTGGTCCGACACGACTGACTTCCAGGCGGCGTACGACGCGAGCCGGTCGACCAGGGACGAGGCCTTCACTGCCTGGGAGGCGGAAGCCGGGAACTCGCGGCGCGTCGAGCGGGAGGCCGAGTCCCTGGACATGACCGGGTACCAGCCGCGATGGGGCGAGGAGGTATCGCTGCGGATGGTCATGGTGCACGTGCTTCTGGAGTACGGCCGCCACAACGGGCACGCGGACTTCCTCCGTGAGGGTGTCGACGGGAGCGTGGGCGCCTGAGCCCGCGAGAGCCACGGACCCGCACACGCTGATCCGAACCAGCGGGCCACCACCGCCCAGCAGGCACTGGGGTCGCCATGGGCGCCCGGCGGTGCAGACCCGCCGGGCGCCCGGCCGACTGGAACACCAAGGAGGGCGACGCCGCCCGGCATCGCCCTCACAGCCTCCCGATCAGTGGAAGCAGCAGTGCGGAGTGCTCATGAATGCCACACCACGATTCTACGAGGCTCGACCGGAGCCCCGTACGCGACGTGTGACCGGCCGGCCCGGCACTGCGCCGGGTCGCCGCGTGCTGCGGATCGGATTCCCGCGCCACATCGTCGTAACAGGGCACACGGGGCGCACGGGGCCCGAAGAGGGGCGAGAATCGACCGGGGACGCCCGGCCTGCCGTGAGCGGCCCCGGCACTCTCGCCCCGCACCCAGTCGACTCACGTGGAGCCGCTCATGACCACCGCACGGGACCTCGCGATCATCGCCCTGGACGTGAAACCCGGCCTCCCCGTGGAACAGGGCGACCTGTCGCTCGCGCTGGCGGGAGCCGAGGTGCTGGACCTCATCGAGGCCAGGGCCCTGGTCGTGGACGGCGACCGGATCCTGCCGAACGCCCAAGCACCCACCGGGGAACGGCTGTTGGACGAGGCCTCAGAGGCGCTCAGGCGGCAGGAGCCGTACGAATCGGTCGAGGACTGGCTGTGGCGCCGGGGCCGCGGGCTCTCCTCGGCGTACGTCGACGACCTGGAGCGGGTGGGGCTGACGGCCCGGGCGCGGGGCCGTCACATTCCGCTGCGGACCGGACGGACGGAGCTGGTGGACTCGGCGGCCCGGAGCCGGGCCGAGGACCGCTGGGTGACGGGCGAACCCGTCCTCGCCGCTCTGGCGTCCGCTGCCGGAATCCGCGACGAGCCGGCCGAGGACGCGCCGGAGCTTGCCGGTGACGCGGCCGCGGCAGTGCTGGCCGCCGTCGGAGGCGCTGTGCAGGAGCTGCGGGCCGTACGACAGCGCAGAGCGATCGAGGACGCGGCGTTCGACAACGTCTGGCGCGGCCTCTGACGGCCTGGCCCGCCGTCCGGGACTATCCGTTCGGGCGGCCCGTCAGGCCGTCGTGGGACCACCCGGGGGGAAGCCGTATCCGGCCCAGTTCTCCACGACCCGTTCCTGCAGGTCGTCGGGGTACGAGTGCCGGAAGGACGCGGTGATGCCCCGGGTGGTGCCTTCGAACTGCTCCGGCAGCAGACAGCTCATGACGGACTTGCCGCCCCGGCCGGTGCGCACCTCGTCCGGAGTCAGGTAGGGAACCATGGGGATACCCGGAGCATCGGGGTAGACGTACTCACCGGTCCCCGGGTGGTACCGGGTGGCCAGGGCCCACACCACCTGGTTGATGTCGGTGATGTCGATGTCGTTCGCCACCAGAAGGACCTTGGGCACCAGCCATCCGGTGTGTGATCCGAACAGGACGTCAGCCACCGCGTCGGCCAGCTCCCGTTCGCCCATCCGCATCCGCGCCAGCCGCTGGATGTCGATGGACACGGCGATCCAGCACGTCGCGGCCTCGTAGGAGCACCAGGCCATGTCCACGGGCAGGCCCCTGGAGCGCAGCAGGTCCATGCTGGCAGCGGAGATCATGGTGCCCCAGATGGTGTGGTTCTCCTCCGGAGGAAGGCCCGCCACGCAGACCGGGAGGATCGGGTCGTCGCGGTGGGTCACGGCCTCGACGTGGAAGACCGGCTGCTGCTTGCTCCCGGCGAACGAGTACCCGTGATACTCACCCATCGGCCCCTCGGCGGCACTCTCGTCGGGGCTGATGTACCCCTCCAGCACGATCTCCGCGTTGGCCGGGACATACAGGTCGTGCAGCTCGGTCCGGACCACCTCGACCGGGCTGCCGGTCAGGGCCCCGACGTAGCCGTCCTCGTTCACCTTGGCCGGCAGCGGCATGCCCGCCGCGGCCAGCGCTGCCGGCGGGGCCCCGAGCACCATGGCCCAGGGTGTCGGCAGCCCCTGCTCGCGCCACATGGCGTGGATCATGCCGAGGTGCTGCTGCGGCATGGCCGGGCCGACGAGTGTGTTCCGCCCGTTGAGCATGGTGCGGCTGACCGACCAGCTGGTCCACCGCCCGTCGGGGGAACGCACCACATGGAAGCCGTAGGTCCCGAAGTACCGGCCGCCGTCCTCCTGGTGCAGCAACGGCACCGGGAACCGCTCCAGGTCGACGTCGTCGCCGGTCAGCACGTTCTCCTTGCAGGGTCCGGTTTCCACCGTCCTCGGGGGGACGGGGTCCGCGTGCATCGCCGAGATGAGCCGTTCCAGCAGCTGGCCCGGCACGGTCTCACGATCCAGCCCGAAGTGCGCGGCGAGCCGGCCGTACTGACCTCCTCCGGTGCCGCTCAGGCCGGCGGGGGCGCCGAGAATCCGGCATCCCGCCCGGCCTTCGGTCAGATTGCTGAACAGCGGGGCGGGGCCCCTCGTTTCGTAGACCCGCCGGGTGATGGCTCCGACCTCAAGCGTGGGGCTGACCGGCTCGCGGATGTCGACCGCGTCACCGGTGGCGAGTGAATTCTCAACGAAGTCACGGAAGTTGAGCGCGCTGCCGCGTTGTGTCATGACAGAACCTTTCTTTCTCGGGCAGTCGTCTTCATGCCCTCCCACCGCCGGGCGGTGGGCATGTCCAGGTCGAACTGGTCGAGTACGCGCGCGACGATGTGTTCGACGACATCGGCGATCGTCGCAGGGTGGTTGTAGAACGCGGGGACCGGCGGCATCACGACGGCGCCCATCCGCGTCAGCTCCAGCATGTTCTCCAGATGCACGGCCGACAGCGGCGTCTCCCGGGCCACCAGGACCAGTTTGCGCCGCTCCTTGAGCATCACATCTGCGGCCCGGCCGATCAGGCCCTCTCCGTAGCCGGTACGGATCGAGGCCAGCGTCTTCATGCTGCACGGCACGACAACCATGCCGTCCACCCGGAACGAGCCGCTGGAGATCGACGCACCCTGGTCGTCCGGGCTGTGACACACCGAGGCGAGCGCCTGTGCATCACGCAGCGTGTACTCGGTCTCCTGCGCGAGCGTGGCCCGCGCCCACCGGCTGACGATCAGGTGCGTTTCGACATCCAGCGCTCCGAGGGCCTCCAGCAGGCGTATCCCCAGCGGAGCTCCGGTCGCCCCGGTCATCGCGACGATGAGCTTCACTCCGCCACCTCCGTTCCGTCGAGCACATCGATTACGCATACAGCCCTGTCGCACACAGTTATGACGTGTGCGTCCTAATTCCTTCCGAGCGTATAGTACGTGTACGTCCTAATCAATTCGACGGAACGGCGGCGGAGAATGTCATCGCAGGACCAGGACCAGGGTCAGGACCCCGGCGACCTGCCCAGTGGGAACGCGCCCAGCGGGGGCGTACTCAGTGCGATCAGCGGTCTCGGCCCCTTGGCCCGCCAGCTGAACCAGGTGCACACCCGCCTCTGGTACGAGCAGGTCCACCAGGACCTGACCGGGCCGCAGTTCACTGTCCTGAGCCTGCTGCACACCCGCGGTTCAATGGATCAGGGGATGCTCGGGGCGCTGGCGAAGCTCGACAAGTCGACCGTGGCGCCGCTTCTGGACCGCCTGCTGCGGCGGGGTCTGGTGGACATCGCCAAGGACGCCGTCGACAGACGGAGGAAGCTGGTGAGCATCACGGAAAGCGGCCGGGAACTGGCCACCTCCCTCGCCCCCGCCGTGGTCGCCGTGAGCGACCAGATGCTGGCGCATTTCTCCCCGCAGGAGCGAGACCAGTTCCTCGCCCTGCTGCGCCGTGCGGTCCAGGGGCCGCAACGGTAGGCACCGGGCAGAACGCCTCCCCTCGCCCCTCCCCCAGGTCCGATGCGCGCAGCCCCGACCGGGCGGCGCGCATCGGGCTGTTGGCCCCGCCCGACCACTCCGGCCGGGTCAGAGGATCTCCAGCGGCTCCTTCCGCGCAGGGGGCGGAAACGCGGCGTCCAGAGTCCGGAGGTCGTCGTCGGTGAGGCGCAGATCGAGGGCAGCCCGGTTCTCCTCCACGTGGGCGACGGAGGACGCCTTGGGGATGGCGATGACGTCCTCGTGCCGCAGCACCCAGGAGAGCGCCACCTGAGCCGGGGTGCTGCCATGGGCCGAAGCCACCGCACGCAGCGCTTCATGCCCCAGCAACCGGCCCTGCTCGACCGGTGAATACGCCATGACCGGGACCGACAGATCCCTGCACCGGGGGAAGAGAGCGTGCTCGGGGCCCCGCCGGGTGAGGTTGTAGAGCACCTGGTCCGTCTGGGGACGCGCCTTTGCGGGCAGGTCGTCCAGATCGTCGACGTCGAGGTTGCTGACCCCCCAGGAGCCGATGCTGCCGTCCGCCACCAGCGCCTCGAAGGCCTCGACCGTCTCGGCGAGCGGTACGCCGCCGCGCCAGTGCAGCAGATAGAGGTCGATCCGGTCGGTGCCCAGGCGGCGCAGGCTCGCACGGCAGGCGTCGACCGTGCCGCGGGCGTCGGCGTTCGACGGCAGCACCTTGCTCACCAGGAAGACCTCGTCCCGGCGGCCGCGGATCGCCTCACCGACGAGCTCTTCGGCGGCGCCGCTTCCGTACATCTCCGCCGTGTCGATCAGCGTCATCCCCAGATCGATGCCGCGCCGCAGCGCGGCGAGTTCGCCGGGGCGCCGCGCGCGGTCGTCCCCCATGTGCCAGGTGCCCTGTCCCAGAGCGGGCACCGCGGCCCCGGAGGGAAGTGTCACTGTCCGCATCGCTGTCATCGCGTGTCTCTCCCTTGGTGCGCGCCTCACGGCCTGGCCCCGTACCAGGACGTACGAAAATGCCGAGGAGGCTTGATCCAGGATCGCAGGCCGCCGGACGACAGGCCCGTCGGCCCCGATCCGTAGCCCGAACCCAGGAGCCGCCCCGGGAGCGCAGGCCGGGACCCCGCCCAGGCATCACGCAGAAGGCAGGACGCTCACCACCCCGCGTGCGATGCCCAGCTCCACCAGATCGTGGGGGCGCAGGCGCAGCTGGTCCGCGGTCTCCCCGTCCCGGTCCGGTGCGCGCTTGAGGATGGCGGCGGCGGCCTCCGGCGCGATGACCGAGAAGTAACTGTCCGGTGTGGCCCAGAGGTTGCCCGGCGCGGCCGCCGCGAGCGCACCCCCGGAACCGCCTTCGCCGATGAGGAGCGTGGTGAGCGGTACGCGGGCGGTGGCCATGGCCAGGAAGAGACCGGCGATGGCCGGGCCCGCGCCGGAGCGCTCCGCTTCGGCGTCGTTGGCGGCCCCTGGCGTGTCGATGAAGGTGATCACCGGGATGCCCAGGGCATCGGCGAGAGAGACCAGCCGGGTGGCGGTGCGGTAGCCGGCCGGGCGGGTCGCCGTGCCGCACTGCGCGACGTAGGCGACGGTCAGCCCCTGGTGGATGCCGAAGCCGCACCGTACGCCCGGGTCGGTGCCACCGCAGCGGTCCCCGCTGATCTCCCGGATACGGCCGCCGAAGAAGGCGGCGAGGTATGCGGCGGCGCGTGGACGCTCCGGGGAACGGGCCAGCGCGACCGCCTCCTGGCCGGAGATGGCGCGGGCCGGTCCCCCGACGATGGTGCCGGGGGGCTCGGGCGCTCCGGCGCCCCGTGGTCCGGACAGCAGCAACAGCCAGTCGGCCAGGGCCGTCCGCAGTTCCCCGGGGCGCACCAGCGCGTCGATCTGCCCGGCGGCGAACTGGCCATCGGCGGTGTACGCGGCCGGGTCGGCGCCCGGTGGCCGCACCCGTGATCCCGCGAAGCCCACCTGTGCGCCGGGCAGCGCGAGGACGACGTCCGCCGCTGCGCCGAGGGTGGCCCAGCCACCGCCCGTCGTGGGGTCGCGCACCACCGCGATCTGCGGGGTGCCGGTGGCTCGCAGCAGAGCGGACTGACGTGTCACACGCTGCAGTTGGGTCAGTGCGCGCATACCCTCCTGCATCCTGCTGCCGCCCGTGGCGATCAGCGAGACGAGCGGGGTGCGCCGTTCCCTGGCCAGGGTGAAGGCGGCTTCCAGGAGGTCACCCGTGGGCTCCCCCAGCGAGCCGCCGAGGAAGCCGAACTCGAAGGAGATGAGGACGGCCGCCCGGCCGCCGATCGAAGCGGTGCCGCAGACGACGGACTCGCGTTCACCGGTCCGCGCCGCCGCCCGCGCGGTCGACTCGTGGTACCCCGGCCACCCGAGCGGGCCGTCGGGCTCCGTGGCACGGGGCGGTGGGACCAGCTCGGTGAAGGAACCCGGGTCCGCTACGGCGTCGATCGCCTCGCGGGCCGTCCACGGGTCAGCCATGCAGCGCACGCTTCATGATCTTGCCCATGTCGTTGCGGGGCAGCTCGTCGAGCAGCCGCACCTCGCGGGGCCGCTTGTGCGGGGCCAGCTGCTGTGCCACATGCCGGGCCAACTCCTCGACCGAGGGCGGGCTTTGCATGTTGGACGGAACGATCCAGGCGACGATGCGCTCGCCCAGGTCCGGGTCCGGCTCGCCGGTGACCGCCGCCTCGCGTACCGCGGGATGGTCCAGGAGGGCGTTCTCGATCTCGCCCGCGCCGATCTTGTAGCCGCCGCTCTTGATGAGGTCGGTGGCCTTCCGGCCGACGATACGGACGGCTCCGTCCGGGTCGCGGGTCGCCATGTCGCCGGTACGGAACCACGGCCCGTCGAATGCCGCGGCGGTGGCATCCGGGCGGTTCAGATACTCGGAGAACAGATTGGGCCCGCACACCTGGACCTCGCCGACGCTCTCACCGTCGTACGCCGTGATCTCCTCCCCCGTCTCCTCGACCAGCCGCACCTTCACCCCGGCCAGCGGCACGCCGACCGTGCCGGGCCGGGGCTCGCCGTCGGCGCGGACGCTCGTGTTCATCAGGGTCTCGGTCATGCCGTACCGCTCGATGACCCGTCGCCCCGTCGCGGCGGCGATGCGCTCGTGGTCGTACACGGGGAGCGCGGCCGACCCCGACACCAGCAGCCGGGCGCCTGACAGGGCTTCGGCCAGCGCCGGCTCGTCGGAGAGGGCCTCGGCGATGCGGTGGTACATGGTGGGAACACCGAAGAACATCGTGCCGTGAGCGGCCAGTTCGCGGGCGACGGCAGCTGTCTCGAAGCGGCCGAGATGGTGCACGGCGCCGCCCCGGCGCAGCGGGCCGAGGATGCCCAGGATCAGCCCGTGGACATGGAAGAGAGGAAGGGAGTGGACCAGTACGTCGTCGCCCGTCCACTCCCAGGCGTCGGCCAGCGCGTCCAGCGTGGAGGTGATCGCCCGGCGCGGCAGGACGACGCCCTTGGGCGGGCCGGTGGTGCCGGAGGTGTAGACGATCAGTGCGGGAGCCTCGGCCGGCGGCTCTTCGGGCAGCGGCAGGGGCCCGGACGTCGCCCGGACGTCGATGTTCACCCGGTCCAGCTTGTCGAGTACCGGCGGCAGTTCGTCGCCGGGTGCCGCGAGGACCAGTGACGGTGTGCTGTCGGACAGGATGTGCGCCAGCTCGCGCTCGCCGGTTCGCGGATTGAGCGGTACTGCGGGTACCCCGGCGAGCAGCGCGGCGACCACGCCGACGGCGGTCTCCAGGGTGGGCGTCGCCCAGACCGCGACCCGGCCGGCCCTGCCGAGCAGGGCCGCCGACGCTCCCGCCGCGGCGGCCAGTTCGGCATGGCTGAGCGAGCGGTCGCCGAAGGTCAGCGCAGGGCGGGCCGAGCCCGCGGTCAGGGCCGGGAAGAGAGGGGGCATACGTCTAACTCCTTGGACAGGGCGAGGGCGGAACGGAGGCCGGCGGGACACGGGACCGGAACATGGGATGCGATACCGGACGGAACCCGGGACGGAATTCGGGGCCGGATGTTTTCTGGGCCGGGCCGGGGCCTGGCTGTTGACGGTTCTCCTCCTCTCAGGCCACCCCGACTCTCTTACCCCGTACGCCACCGGGTTCCTCCCGGGAGGTACGCGAGCGCACCACCAGTTGTGCCACACCGGTGACGGCGAGGTTGGGCAGCAGCGCCACGAGTCCCGGGTCCATTGTCCCGAGATCCACGTCGCCGAAGGTCAGCCAGGTGAGGACCGCCACCCCGGTGAGGATGCCGAGCAGTACGGGGATCGCGTCCAGGCGCACCTTCCTGGCCAGGCCCATGACGATGGCAGGGGCCAGCTGGCTGAGTCCGCCGAAGGTGAGCAGCAGGAGGTTGGCGAGGAGGTCGGGACGGGACAGCCCGAGACAGAGCGCCAGGGCTGCGGCGACGACCGCGCACACATGGTTCGTGCGCAGCTGGGTGCGCTCGCTGCGGACGCTGAGGACATTGCGCGACAGCAGGCTGGAGATGCCGACGATGATGGCGGCGGACGGCACCATGGCCGCCGATGCCGCGGCCACCGCGACCACACCGACCAGCCAGCCGGGCAGGGTCTGGCCGGCGAGGGTCAGTGCCACCGCGTTTCCGGGCGAGTCGGGCGACACCATGAGGATGCCGGCGAAGCCGACGATGACCGGGATGCCGAGGGCTATCTGATAGAGGGGCAGCCAGATGGCGTTGGAGCGCAGCGCCCGGCCGCTTCGGGCCGCGAGGACCGGAGGCCACAGATGGGCCATGGTTCCCAGGCCGCCGCCGATGCCGGAGATGATGACGGCGCTGACGAAGAATGTTGCGTCATAGCCCTTCTGGTGGAGCGTCAGGAGGTCCGGGTGAGTGTCCCGTACGGTCTCGAAGAGGCCTCCGATGCCGCCCTTCACCGAGATCGCGACCCCGATGAACAGGACGAGGAGCCCGACGACCATCAGAGCGTCCTTGAGGTAGGCGACGCGGGCGACTCCACGGATTCCGGACCACAGGACGAAGCCGACGGTGAGGACGGTCGCCAGGATCATGCTGAGGTTGCCGCCCGTGCGGCTGCCCGTCGCCAGTTGGACGATCAGGCCGAGGCCGGTGATCTGCAACTGGAGGTAGGGCAGCAGGAACACGGCCCCGACGATGGCGACGACCCGGCCCAGGAGCGGGCTGCGGTAGCGCTCGGCGAAGAAGTCCGCCTGCGTCAGATAGCCGTGTTCGGCTCCGAGTTGACGCATGCGCGGAGCGGTGAAGTACTGGAGGACGAAGTTGATGGCGAGATAGCACAAGGCGTACGAGGCCGCGACCCCGCCACCGAAGGCCAGGCCGGCCAGACCAAGGAAGCTGAAGGTGGTGAAGGACTCGCCCGCCTGCAGGAACCAGGTGGTGAAGGTGGAGAACTTCCGTTCGCCGACGGTCCATTCACCGAGCGGGCCATTGGCCGGGCGGTGTCTGCCGATCCCGACCACGGCGATGGCCAGCATGCCGATCGTGGCGATGACGCTGGTGCTGTTCATGCCGTGGTCTCCGTCTCGGGGGTGTCCTCGCGTGCATCGGCGGGCAGGGCGAAGCGGTCGGTGAGCGCGAGCCCGGCCGTTGTCCCGGCCGTCCACAACAGGCACCAGGCCAGTACGGAGGGGACGCCGAGCCACAGATGGGGGCCGTTCACGAAGGGCAGGAACGGGGTGCTGAGGAACGCCATTACGGGCACGACGGCCCAGATCACATGCAGTTTTCTCATCGGGGCTCCCGGGGGGCGACAGCTTCAGGCAGGGGGAAGTACCGGTCGCCGGCGCCCGTGCCGGGTCGCGGCCTCGAACGCGGCACCGACTTCGAGCACGGCAGCTTCGGCGCGCGGCGGGCCCACGATCTGCAGGCCGACGGGGAGTCCGGCGTCGGTGAAGCCGGCGGGCACCGAAAGGGCGGGTGCGCCCAGAACGGAGAGGAAGTACGCGGAGCGCATCCAGTCGAGATAGCTGTGCTGCGGCTGCCCGTCGATCCCGGTGGGGTACTCGTCATCGACGGGGAACGGCGAGACCTGGCTGACGGGCGCGAGCAGCACGTCGTACCGCTCGAAGAAGCCGGTCGCGGCGAGATGGATACGGGTGCGCTCGGCGGTGGCACGTTCGAGATCCGCGACGGTGAGGCGCCGTCCCTCCTCGATGTTCCGGATGAGGCTGGGCTTGAGCGCGTCGCGCCGTTCGTCGAGGAACGTTCCGAACCCGAGGCTGAACGCCTGGGCACGCAGGGTCCGGAAGACGTGTTCGGCGCCATCGAGGTCCGGGCAGTCCTCTTCGACGCGGCACCCCAGCTCCTCGAAGATCGCCGCCTGCCGGGCCAGTACGTCGGACACGTCCCGGTCGACGGGTACCCGCCCGCCGAGGTCGGGCGCCCAGGCGACTCGCAGTCCCTTCAGGTCCCCGCGTGTCAGAGGGGCGCGGAAGGTGTGGCCGGGCGAGTCCAGGGAGAGGGGGCAGCGGGGGTCGGGGCCCGCCATCACGGACAGGAGCAGGGCGGTGTCCGCGACCGTGCGGCCCATGGGGCCCGCGACCGCGAGGGTGTCCCACACGTCGCCGGACGGATGGGACGGCACCCGGCCCGGGGTGGGCCGCAGTCCGACGACGTTGCAGAAGGAAGCGGGGTTGCGCAGCGAGCCGCCCATGTCGCTGCCGTCGGCCAGCGGATGCAGCCCGGCGGCGAGCGCGGCCGCGGCGCCGCCGCTGCTGCCACCGGCCGAGCGCCCGGTGTCGTACGGATTGCGGGTCGCGCCGAAGACGGGGTTGAACGTGTGCGAACCCGCCGCGAACTCCGGCACATTGGTCTTGCCGATACGGATGGCGCCCGCTGCCTCGATCCGCTGGACCAGGAGCTCGTCCTCGTCCGGCACATGGTCGGCGAAGAGCGGCGAACCATGGGTGGTGCGCATTCCGCGTGTCAGGTGGGTGTCCTTGAACGCGATCGGCAGCCCGTGCAAGGGGCCGGTGGCATCGCCCCGCGCCATCCGTTCGTCGGCCGCGGCTGCCGCGCGGAGTGCGCCTTCCTCGTCCAGGGTGACGATGGCGTTGACAGCGGGGTTGATCCGCGCGATCCGGTCGAGGTGGGCCCGGACGACCTCACGGGCGGAGAGGTCGCGGCTGCGCAGACGCTCTGCGAGTTCCGTGGCGTCGAGCATGCAGAGGCCATCGGCCGTGTCTTCGATCATGCGGCACACACTGAGGGCCGCTGACCAGATACGTCAACACCCATGCGTGAGTGAATTTTTCAGACGCGAATATTCTGCGACTGGATATTATGGTCAGAACTTGGGAGCTGCGAGCCGGGCGAGGCCTCAGACGCGGTGACGCAGGAGCGGTGTGGTCGTCCCGCTCCGCTTCAGGGCTTCCACCACCAGATGGGACTGGACTGCCTGCACCCTCCGCACCCACGGCTCCGCGGTCAGGAATTCGTGCAGCGCGGCCTTCGAAGGCTGCGTGACATCGACGAGCAGCTGGTACTCGCCCATGACCACGGCCGCGTACCGCACGAGCGGCGATGCGACGAGCAACTGCCCGACGGCCTCCACCTCATCGGGGCGCGTCTTGATCCACAGCAGTGCCTCGACCGGAAGTCCGAGCAGTGCGGGCTCCACACAGGCCCTGATGCTGACGAGCCCGTCGCGGGTCAGCGACTCCACGCGCCGCCGGGCCGTTGCCAGCGAGACTCCCGCGACCGCGGCCAGTTCCTCGTGCGTACACCGCCCGTCCTCGGCCAGCGCCCGCAGGATCGCCCGCTCCTCCGGGCCCACATCGGAGTCCGGCAGACCGACACCGTCCGCGACCGGAGACCGGCCGCCGAGCGCCGCGATCTCGTCCTCGTCCAGGATGTCCGGCTGCCACTCGTGCACCGTGCGGAAGTACCGCAGGACCGGCGAGACGTTCTGGGAGAGGAGTCCGGGCAGTGCGGGCACCTCGTCGAGCATCAGATGAGCCAACTGGCCCGGTGAACACTGCAGTTCGGCCACACAGTCGACCGCCCCCGCCAGCACATAGCTGAAGATGGCGTCGTCGCGCCCGGCCGCCGCCGCTGCCGCGTCCCGTACCGCCCCAGGACGGCAGTTCATCCGCAGGATCACGGTCTCCCCCCGCACCACAAGACCCGTGACGGCCACCCGCCCGCTCTCCAGGAGCCGCAGGCCGCGCCGCGCCACCTTCCGCTCCGGCTCCCCGAGCGCGGAGGCGATCCGCCGCCAGGACGCCCGCCCGTCGATCTGGAGCGCGGCGGCGATACGGCGGTCGAGGGCGTCGAGTTGCTCCACGGGCGAGGTCACAGCTGTCGGAGGCTTCACCACTCGACCCTATGCGTTCCGTCCGCGGGGCTCAGCCGGCGTGGCTCGCACGGCGAGGGACGACACGGACCGGGACGCGTCCACCGTGCCGACTCCGGTGGCCGTGCCCTGGCGTCGGCGGCGGTGCAGCCCGGAATCTGAGCAGGCCAGACCCCTCAACGGGCTGTCAACAAACTGTTAGCGTGGCCGGATTCCGATACCCCTCATGTTCCGAGGCTCTCGATGATTCATCTCTCGCGGAGGCAGTTCGCCGCTTCGTCACTCGTACCACTGGGGGCCGCCCTGCTGCCGGCGGCGCCCGCACATGCCCAGGAGACAGCGCCGGAGGCGTCACACCACGGTTCAGGAGACTCGTTCCGGGACGGGCTCTCCGACGTACTCGATCTGCACGGCCTTCCCGAGGCGGCCGAGCCGCCGGGCGACAATCCACTCAACGTCTTCGCCGACCTCGGCGCCTGGCACGCCTACGGACTGCCCTCCGCCGCGGACCACGCGTACCTCGGAGGCTTCAGCGGACCCCTGTACGTGGCGGAGGAGTACCCCTGGTACCTGAGCCGGGCCTTCAGCCGGTTCGGACTCGTCGACGAGCGGTCGGCCCGTGCCGTCGACCTGTCGGGCGACCGGGCGCCCCGCCTGGAGGCCCGGCCGGGCGTCCTGACGCAGTCGTACGTCACGGACGGTCTGTGCGTGACCGTGGAGCTGCGGTACGCCACCAACCGCAGCGCCCTGGTCCGGGCGACGGTCCAGAACCGGGGAAACAGCGTCCGCGAGCTGCGCGCCCACTGGACGGGCTCGCTGCTGCGCCACACCAGCGAGCCGGTTCGCAGCGCGCCGCGACTGCAGGCGACCGATGACGGCGTCGCGGTCCGGTTCGCCGAGGTCCGCTCGTTCAAGGACTTCCTGACCACCGCAGAGACCCGGTTCGAAGTGGCGCACGCCGGGTCCGTACGCACGACCGTCCACGGCGACGAGTACCGCACCACCGCGCACCGGCCGACGAGGCTCGCCCCGGGTGCGACGGCCACGTTCACCTGGACCGAGTCGTACACGTTCACCGACGCCGAGCGCCGCACGGACCACGCGGCCGTCCGAGAGGCCCTGGCGCACCCGGACCGGGTCGCGGACCGTGCGGACCGCCGTTGGCACCGCTACCTGACCCGCTCGTTCGACGGAGTGGCCCCCGACCGCTGCCGTACCGCGGCAAAGGCCGTACAGACACTGGTGACCAACTGGCGCAGCCCGGCCGGTGCACTGCGCAAGGACGGAATCACTCCCTCCCTCACCAACACGTCGTTCGCCGGGGGCTTCTGGGCCTGGGACTCGTGGAAGGAAGCCGCTGCGACGGCCATCTTCGACCCTCAACTGGCCGTCTCCACCATTGAGTCGATGTTCGACCACCAGATCCAGGCGGACTCCCCGGACCGTCCGCAGGACGCCGGGATGGTGCCGGACGCGCTGTTCTACAACGACATTCGCCAGGGCGGCCTGAACTGGAACGAACGCAACTCCAAGCCGCCGCTGGCCGCCTGGGCGGTGTGGCAGGTGTACGAGCGGGGCGGCGGCCGGGCGTTCCTGCACCGGATGTACCCGAAGCTCAGGTCGTACCACGCGTGGTGGTACCGCGACCGGGACCACGATCACAACGGCCTGGCCGAGTACGGCGCCACGGTGGATCCGGCCAACGACAGCACCGCGCAGCGGAGGCTGGCGGCCGCCTGGGAGAGCGGGATGGACAACGCTCCGAGGTTCGACGACACACAGGTGCGCACCAACACCGACCGGGCGGGCCGCACCATCGGCTACTCGCTGGCCCAGCAGTCGGTCGATCTCAACTGTTTCCTGTACGCGGAGAAACGCTTCCTCGCACGGATGGCCACCGAGCTCGGCTGGCCGGACGAGGCGAAGGACCTGAACCATGAGGCGGATGCCCTGCGGGACCGGATCAGGGCCCACACCTACGACCCGGCCACCGGATACTTCTACGACTGCGGACCGGACGGCAGCGGACCGCTCACGGCGGCCGGCAAGGGCATCGAAGGCGCTGTACCGCTGTGGACCGGCGTCGCGTCCGCGCGCGAGGCCGCCGGTGCCCGTGCCGCACTCACCGACCCCGCGCAGTTCGGCACCTTCATGCCCCTGCCGACGGTCGCGCGCAACAACCCGAAGTTCGACCCGACCGGATACTGGCGCGGTCTCGTCTGGCTTGACCAGGCGTATTTCGCCATCCGCGGCCTGTCCGACTACGGCTACGACCGGGACGCCCGGGCCATCGGCGAACAACTCCTCCAGCACGCGGACGGCCTGCTCGGCGACGGGCCCATCCATGAGAACTACCATCCGCTGACCGGCGCGGGAAAGAACTCCGCGAACTTCTCCTGGTCGGCTGCGGTTGTTCTGGAAATGCTGCGCAAGCACCCCTCCGCCGCACCTCTCCCCCGCTTGCGGGACGGCGGGCAGAGGGCTTGAGTGGAAGGTGGTTCCCCATCATCCGGAGCTGAGATGTCGATGCCGATGTGAAGGACGACTCGCTCCACTGCACCACCCGCAGCAGGACCGGCGGGGACGATGCCACGACCACCGGCCGCATCCTGACGGGCGGGCGCTGGAGCGTACGAGCAGTCCGCACCTCCATCGCGAGGAGAGAGTGATGGCACACCACAAGTCGAACCGCGAAGTCGAAGGCGACCCGGAGACCGGGCATGGACGCGGTATGCCCCGCCGCCCGGACGACAAGGAACTCGAACAGCGCGTGGAGGAGGACCGCGGCGACGTGGGGCTGCCGCCGGAACCGGACGCCGGAGCCGAGTAGGGAACGACGGAGGACGCGCCGCGTACGGGCATGAGTACGCGGCGCGTTCCGATGTGCCGTTCCGATGTGCCGTTCCGACGTGCCGTTCCGACGTGCTGGGCATCGGATCAGGATGTACGGATCAGGATGTGAGTGCCACGACGGCTTCGTCGGTGTAGACGAGGAAGGTCAGCGTCTGCCGGAAGTACAGCTCGATCTCGTTCATGTCATGCGCGGTGTAGCCGATCGAGAGGTCCTCGCTGAGACGCAGCTCGAAGTCACCACCGCGGGTGGAGACAAGGAAGGCACCGTCGAGCGCGGGCGCCCAGATGGGGGGCGCGTCCAGGAGCCGGCCCAGATGTGCCGCGATGGGGTAACCGTGGTCGGACGTCTCGCTCACCTCGGTGTACGCGTCGGCGCCCAGCAGCAGTGAGTACGGGCCGGCGACTCCGGCGAGGCGCAGCGTCGTCAGAGCCCGGCTGACGGTGTCCGGGTACTCACGTACCTCTGCCGGCAGGCTCAGCACCGGATTGGAGGTCCGCTCACGGAGCCCGCTGATACCCGCTGCCGCGTACCCCTCGAAGACGGCCCTGTCCTCAGCGAACGCCATGGAACGCGCCGCGTCCTTGACGGGCTGCCAGTCGGAGTCCTGCGCGCCGCGCTCGACGTCGTCCACCGCTTCGCGGGTGACCTTGAAGGGGACGTGGAGTTCGACCAGGGGCTGTACCTGGCGCAGCCGTGCGGTAACGCCGGCCGCCGGGGCTTCGATCGCGGTGAGATGGCCGGTGCCGACGGCGGCGAGCGCGGGATCGTCGGGTCCGGTCACGTCCACGACGCGGCGGCCACCGACGTTGCGCTGAAATGTGCGGCGGGCCTCGTCCTCGATCTGCGCCCAGGCCTGGGCGGTGATCGGGGCGAGTTCACGGTGCAGGTTGTTCATACCGGTGGACACGGGCATAACGATCAGACTCCTTTGAGGCTGCCGATACCGAGAGAACCTTCGGTCATCGTGGCGCCCGCGGGTGGGTCCGGCGGATCGTCGAGGAAGTCGGCGTTCGGGACGTGGAAGAGGCAGCCGGTGACTGCGGTGGAGAAGTCGAGGATCCGGTCATGGATGCCCGGCCGGTCTCCGAGGAACATATTGCGCAGCATCTGCTCGGTAATCTCTGGGGTGCGCGCATAGCCGATGAAGTAGGTGCCGAATTCGCTCTGTCCGATGCGGCCGAACGGCATGTTGTCCCGCACGATCTTCCGCTCGTTGCCGTCCTCGTCCGTAACGGTGTTGAGGGCGACATGGGAGTCCGCGGGCTTGACCTCGTCGGACAACTCGACGTTGTTCAGCTTTGTGCGGCCGATGATCATTTCCTGCTCGTTCGTGGGCAGCGCATTCCAGGCCGCGAGATCGTGCACGTATTTCTGCACGACGACGTAACTCCCGCCCGCGAAATCACGGTCCTCCTCGCCGATGAACACGGAGTCGGCCGCGAGCGCGCCCTCCGGGTTCTCGCTGCCGTCGACGAAGCCGAGGAGGTCACGCTCGTCGAATGATTTGAACCCATGTACCTCGTCCACCACGGTGACCGCTCCCCGGAGGCGTTCGCCGATCAGCCGGGCCAGCTCAAAACAGAGGTCCATACGGCGGGCCCGCAGATGGAAGATGAGATCGCCGGGCGTGGACGGAGCACAGTGGCGGGCGCCCGCCAACGGCACGAAGGGATGCAGTTCGCGCGGTCGCGGCCCGTCGAAGAGCCGGTCCCACGCGGCGGAACCGATGCCGACGACGCAGGTGAGCCTGGCGTCCGGAGCGCGGAAACCCACCGATCGCTTCAACCCGGCCACATCGGGGAGCAGGTCTCGGACAACGGACTCTCCGCCGGGCACGATGGTGCAGACGAGGAACAGGGCAGATTCGGCCGGCGGGGCGATCACGGACTGCGACTCGGCCACGGAGCCTGCCTCCTAGCTGTTGCGCTACGGCAAATACACCCCGCAAGCGATATCAGGGGGCACTGGGGATACTAGCTTCCAGCCGAAATCCGCGCCGTGGATCCCCGTTCATCACCACTTGTGCAACGTGTTGCGCCGGAAGCACGGGCGGGCCACCGCACCTATGCGGCCACCCGCCCGCTTTCGGTACGGAGCTGCCGCGACCCTCAGGACTGCGGCCGCCGTCCGTGGTTAGCGGCGTGCTTGCGGCGAGCCTTCTTCTTCCGTCGTCGCTTCGATGACATGGGCCACCTCCCGCGTTTGGCTGACCATTCCACGCTTCCACACGCCGGAGAGCGGCGCGATTCGACGTGCTGTCGCACAGCGGAGCACCTCGCGTTGATGACAGGACTCCGAATAACCGGTGAACAAGTCAATTAAGCTGACCACATCAAGGCAGAGTCGAAGCCTGTCGACGGCCCTGGCGGCTGGGGGTGAACGGGAATCGGGGCGGGACGGCTCGGCGTGGCCGGGTCTACCGCGCGTAGGGGTCGGTGATCTCGCGGAGTTGATCCAGGATCTGGTGCAGCAACGTGAAGTTGCGCGTGCCCAGGTAGGTCTTCCACTCCGAGAGGATCTCGTCGAGTGTCGCTGAGGCCACCTCGATCGCCCGCCGGCCGCGTTCCTCGATCACGATCAACCGGGCGCGGCCGTCCGTAGGGTCGGGGACCCGGCGGACATAGCCCAGGCGTTCCAGTTGATCGACCAGCACACCGGCACTCTGCTTGCTCATTTGCGCCTGGTCAGCGAGGTCCGTGAGGCGCGAACCATCCGGGGCGACGCGTTGGAACACCCGGCACTGGGCGAGAGTCCAGTCGTCGAACCCGGCATCCTGCAGGGCCCGGAACATCCGGTCCTCGGTGTACCGGTACGGGATGAACAATGACGTCCCTAGATCAACCCGCTGCTCGTCGTCCATACCGCTCTCGGCTCCGTCGCCCACCTGATCCCGCGAGGTTCACACCCTACGTCAATGCCGCCGGGCCGGATCGCCGTCGGCCCCGGCCGTGATGGCGCGCGTGCGGCTCCGATCGCGCCGGGTTCCGCACAGTGCCGTCCGCCCCTCGGCGACCTCATGCCGGCCGCTGTTGCCGTCGGCGCTGCCGTATGAGTACAACCGAGCCCCCGCACTGACCGTGGTGCCGATCGCCCGCAACAAAACTGGATGAACAGGGTTCTCCCCGAGGCCCTGCGGCTCTCCCAGCTCCTCACACGCCCGTTCACCGGTGCAGCGGGCGGACCTCCGTCGCCGCGACGCGACCGCCGATCTCGATCCAGCCTCCATCGGAGACACGGGCCAGGATCTCGGAGCCCCGGCCCTGGCTGATCCGCAGATCCCGGCCCAACTCGCCTGCCAGCACTATCGCCGCAGCGCCGGTCGCCTCGTCCTCGGCTATGGCGTCACCCCGCCGGGGAAAACCACGCGCACGGATCGTGCCCGCGGCTTCGTCCGCCCATGCCCACGCGTACAACCAGCCGTCGCCCGCGGGCGGCGTCGGCAGGGCATCGACAGCCTCGACCGACGGGTACCTCTGTGTGCGCTTGCCCGACACCCACTCCGCCCGGCCACGGATCCAGGTGAACTCGCCCTCGGTCCAGGTGGCAACGTCACCCGCCACCGTCCTCAGCACATCGGCCGACAGGCCGTGTTGCCGCAGCAGCCACGCCGTTCCGATCAGCGGATAGCCGGCGAAGGGCAGCCGCACGCTGGGTGTATAGATGTCGACCTCCCCCCGAGCGGTGTCGTCCACGAAAACGGTCTCGGAGAACCCGAGCCGCCGAGCGGTCTCCTGACGTTCTGCCGTACCGGGCACGGCAGTTCCGTCACACACCACGCCCAGCGGGTTGCCCCCGGTCCCGTCCGGACGTACGAACACGTTCACCATCTCAAGATCGGTCATGCAGGAACTAAAGCACGTGTCCAACTGCCCCCATTGACCAGCCGCTGTCGTCACCAGGTCCAGAGGTGGCGCCTGCGGTCACGGTCGCCGAGCCCGAACCCTCCTGGCGGCCACTGCTTGTAAAGACTTCTTTCTAAAGATATCTTTACATCATGCCTGCCCAAGATCCGCTCAGCTCCGTCCGACTGACAGATCCACGCGCGCTGCGTGCGTATGCGCACCCGACGCGCATGGCGCTCGTGGGGCTGCTGCGCAGGGACGGTCCGCAGACCGCCACGCAGGCCGCCGGTGCCATCGGCGAGAGCGTCGCCAGCTGCTCGTTCCACCTGCGCCAGCTCGCCAAGTACGGGCTGGTGGAAGAGGCCGGTGGAGGTCGCGGCCGGGAGAAGCCGTGGCGGGCAACCGCAATGTTCACCAGCTGGGACACGGCCCCATCGGATCCCGCAGCCGCCTCTGCCGCAGAGGGGCTTCAGCTGGCCATGGCCGAGCGGTACTTCGAGCTCTCGGCGCGCTGGGTCCAGGCCAGAGCGCAGGAGCGGGCCGAGTGGCAGGAGGCTGCCCGGTTCGGCGACTACCAGCTGCGTCTGACGGCGGCAGAACTGGCCGAGCTGAACGACAAGATCCAGGATCTGGTGCAGCCCTACCTGGAGGACCCCGGCGGCGCCCGCCGGCACGCACCGGACGTACGGCCGGTCGCACTGTTGCACCTGGCCTTCCCGACTGACACCGCGGGCCAGGACCCTGCGACGGAAGCCGGTTCGTGAGCGCCCCCGGCGCCCACGAACCGATCGAGCGCGCGACCGCTCCGCCGACCCGGGCGGGACTCGGGCGATGGGTCCCCGACCTGCTGCGGGAGAGGGCTTTCCGCGGCTACTGGACCGGGCAGGCCATATCCCTGTTCGGGGACCAGCTTTCCTCGATCGCGATCCCCCTGGTCGGCGTCATCGCGGTGCACGCGGACGCCGCACAGATGGGCTTCCTGGCGGCGGCATCGTGGCTGCCCCACCTGTTCTTCGCCCTGCACGCCGGCGTGTGGGCGGACCGTCGGGCCCATCGGCGCCGGGTCATGATCGCTGCGGACCTCGGACGCGCCGCGCTGATGGCCACCATCCCGCTCGCCTACGTCCTGCACTCACTGACGCTCGTCCACCTCTACGTCGTGGCATTCGCCGCCGGCACCCTCGCGGTCCTCTTCGACGTCTGCGACTCCCCGCTGTTCAACGCCCTTGTCCCCGCGAGCCGGTATGTCGAAGGCAACGCCCTGACCAATGGCAACAGAGCGATGTCCCAGGTGGCCGGGCCGAGCATCGGGGGCATCCTGGTGCAGGTGCTCTCCGCGCCGCTGGCCCTCCTGGGCGACGCGCTGTCCTTCGTCGGCTCGGCCCTGTTCCTCTCCCGTATCGACCCGGTTGAGCCGCCCGCGGAGCACAAGGCCCGCGGACAGCTCGCGGAAGGAGGACGCTTCATCGCCCGCTCGCCCGTCATACGGGCAGCGCTGGGAGCCACGGCCACGGTCAACCTGTTCACCTTCATGGTCTCCGCCCTGTTCGTGCTGTACGCCACCACCACCCTGCAGCTGAGTCCTGGCCTGCTCGGCGGGGTACTGGGGGCCGGAGCCGTCGGCGGACTTCTGGGCGCCGGGTGCGCCGGAGGCATCGTCAAGCGGATCGGCCTGGGCCGCACCTTCCTCCTGGGGTGCCTCGCCTTCCCCGCCCCGATGCTGCTGATTCCTGCGGCGCACGGCCCGACCCCCCTGGTCATCGGGTTCCTTCTCGCAGCCGAATTCGGCTCCGGAGTCGGCGTCATGTGGCTCGACGTCGCCATCGGCTCGATCCTCGCGGCCTGCGTGCCCGACACACTGCGCTCGCGCGTCTTCGGGGCCTACCGGACCGTCAACTACGGTGCCCGCCCGCTGGGTTCGCTCGCCGGGGGAGCACTCGCCGGCGCCATCGGCCTGCGCCCCACCCTGTGGATCGCCGTCGGCGGCGCCCTGACCTCGTTCCTGTGGCTGCTGCCCTCACCCGTACCCGGCCTGCGCGACCTGCCGGCCTCCGAGCAGAGCGCCCCCGACGCCCTGCCGATCCCATCCAAATGATCAGCTACTGGCCGGCCTTCCCGGGACGCAGCGTCCACGGCACCGGTTCGGTGTTGGTCAGCCACTCGTCGGCGATCAGACGGCCGACAATGAGGGCGCGGAGGGCGCGTGGCTGTTTCTTCCAGCCCAGCCCCTTGCACAGTTGCTTGAACGACGGGCCATGGCCGTGGTCCTCGCGGAACGCCGCAGCGAACGCAGCGGCACGCGGCCCACGGTCCTGCTGCTTCTTCTCCCACTCGGCGTAGGCAGTGCGCACGTCCTCTGCGCACTGGACGGGAACGGCCTTCCGCATGAACGCCTCCGCCACCCGCGCCGTGGAGAACTTGCAGAGAGGACAGTGCTCGACGTTCTCGACGTGCCGACGCAGCGCCGTACTCGCCTTGGCCTTCCATCCCTCCCAACTCAGCTGCTCAACAGGCGACTTGTCGACAGGCCGGGAAGGCAGCTGATCGTCGCGTTCCCGATACCGCCCCGACAAGTGCCGTACGGCCTCGGACAGCCGGTACCGGTCACCCTCCACCTCCGAGAGGAAGTTCTTGGCCAGCAGCTCCGGCAGGGCCGTGTGACACTGCTCGGGGAGGCCGGCGGGAAGAGTGCCGGTGCGGTCGGACCTGCTGTGCGCGGCCAGGAACAGTGCCGCCAGCCGGGCCGGGGAGGAAGCCTTCTTGACCGGCTTGGCGGCCAGGGTGCGGGTGGTCCAGCCCGAAACCCGGGAACGCTGCAACTTGCCGAAGAGCAGGCTGCGGTCGGGCCTGGGTTCTCCTGAGAGTTCGGGCACGGTGACGGAGACGGGTGTGGAGGGATCGCCTGCCAGCAGGTCGCCCTGCGGCTGCCACCCGAGGCCGGACAGCGCAAGGAGAGCGCCCTCGGCGTCGCCCAGGCGCAGCGAACGCAGGTCGACTCCCGTCAGGTTGCCGGAACCGTCCCGGGCGGCGCGGATGGCGATCACCGCGGCGAGCAGCTGCGCGTCCGAGGATCCGTCCAGCGGAAGTGATCCCACAAAGGTCAGCAGGGCGCGGGCCGCTTCCCCCTGACCAGGTGTCAGCAGGTAGGGCCGTGGGGCGCTCTTCACTGTCGGCGTGGCCACGGCAGGGGAAGGGGCGGGCAGAGTGTTCGGCACACCACTTACAACGTACGAGGACCACAGAAGTCACCGCCGACGCAGCTGCCCGCGTCGGGGAGTTCACCGCCTGTCGTTCACGTCGGCCCGGCGCCCTGCGGCCCTGCCCGCCACACAGGACAGGGCAGGGCCGCAGGCACCGGCCCGCACACGGTCGGCCGTGTTACGCGTAGAGCTTCGCCCAGGTGTGGGCTCCCACCTCGCCGTCCACGGTGAGGCCGTGCGCGCCCTGGAACTTCTTGACGGCGGCGAGTGTCTGCGTTCCGAAATCACCGTCCACGCCGCTCCACGGCAGATAGCGCCAGTTGGCGAGCAGACACTGGGCCTGGGAGACGTGCGATCCGTGGTTGCCGTACACGGTCAGTGCCCTGCCGCTGTAGTACGCACACGCCGCATGCGGTGACATACCACCCGATGGTGCGGCCGTGGCACTGTGCGCGGTGGCCGCACCGGTGAACGTGAGCAGCGCCGCGGCCGCGACAGCGACCGTCGTGCGCCTGATTCGAGTCATGGTCCGTACTCCTGTCTGCGGCCGGGGGCGCCCCCCGGCGCCCCCGGTGCTGGGAACTCTCAGCAGTCGGGAACGCCTGCGATCTTGCGTCCGCCCTGCAGGAAGACGTTGCTGACCCAGGCGTCGTCACTGCCTGTCGTCAGCGTGACCTTGCTCCACCATGTGTTGGTCCCGCCGCTGGGGTCGGCCACCGGCGTCGTGTTCTTGTTGGTCTGGCACCAGTCGGTGAGGTGGATGTGCGAGACGGTGGCGAGAACGGTCGCGCTGGTACGCGGTGCCTCGCGCAGGTGGACACTGGTGGCGTAGACGTAGACCGTCTTCGACGCCAGCTGCGCGTCGGCCGCCTGGGCGCTGGGCGCCACGAACAGCGCTCCTGCTGTGAGTGTGACGGCTCCCGCCGCTATCAGCGCACGTCGGTACAGCATGGTGTGAACCCCCGTAGAACTGAGTGGAACTGAGTGGAACTGAGTGGGCTCAAGTCGGCGTGAGCCGACCTGGGTCGAATTGACGGGCCTGCCGGATCGCGGACCCGTACGTGCCCTCCACGGTGCCGCCGGTCCGGCCGCGCGTATTGGAGAAAATCGCACCCAGCAGGCGAACGGCGGAAAACCAGCGTCTTATCCGGCCAGGACGAGGCTGGTGCTCTCCCCCGGCAGCCGGTCCACCGGAGGCCCGCCGCGCCGGAGGGGGACGCGGCCTTCGATGAACTCCGTCGAGGTCAGCCCCGTCATGGCCTTGAACTCACGGCAGAGGTGCGCCTGGTCGTAGAAGCCGCACGCCGCCGCGACCTCTCCCGGCGGCTGCCCCCGGGAGAGCTGCCGACGGGCCCGCTGCATACGCAGCACCCGCGCCGCCGCCTTGGGACGCTGTCCGATCTGCTGCTGGAAGCGGTGTTCCAACTGTCGTACGCCCCAGCCCACTTCGTCCGCCAGACGAGGGATGGGCAGCGTTCCACCGGACCGGCTGAGCAGGGTCCAGGCCCGTACGATCTGCGGAGCGGGTCGCGGTCCGGTGGCGGCCCAGTCCGCCAGCGCCACGTCCAGCATCCTGAACCGCCGCCGCCAGCAGGGTGCTTCGGCCAGTGCATCCGTGAGGGCAGCGATCCGGCCACCCGGCAGCAGGAGCGGATCGACGGATTCGGCGGCCAGGTCGTGCTGGTCCGCGTCGAAGAGGGCGAACGCCATCCACGGGGCCAGGCTCACCTCCATCCCGTACAGCCGTCCGCCGTGCTCGGCCAGGGTGGCGCAGGTCCGCAACCCCGAGAGGACGGACATCCGGCGGAGTGGGCGCTCCGGACGGTCGGAGCGCGTGAGCGTGATCGGGTGTTCCTCGAAGGCCAGGACCAGGGTCGCGGCGCTGATCGGCGCCTCCAGGCGTATGCGCGGGTGGTCCAGTGCCAGCCGGAAACCCCGGTAGGCGAGCACCCCGGGCCGTAATCGGGGATGCGGTAACGCGTCGGCGGCCTCCCAGGTGCCCATCGGACAGGCCCGGAGGTCCATGTCTCTGCTTGTCATGCCAAAGGCGACGTGAGGGTCCGACGGAGCGGTTCCCTCCTGTTCCCGTCCGGAACGTGACCGCACAGGAGCCCCACCGTCCCCACGGTGAGCCCGCCGTAAGCCCGCTGTGAGCCCGCTGTGAGCCCGCTGTGAGCCCGCTTCCTGGCCGCATTCGACGGTCCCGTACCCGTGCTGTACGCCTTGCTGTACGGTCAGGATATGTCGAAGCCAGTGACGATCCGGGTCGATGACGAGTTGCACGCGTTGCTCAAGGAACGGGCCGAAGCCGAGGGAACAACGGTGACCGCGCTCATCACCCGCGCCGCGCACGACGCCGTCCGCGACCCCCGCCTCGAAGGCGCCGCCGAAGTCTTCCGCGCGTTCGTCACCGACAACGCCGACGCGTTCGACAGCGCGTTCCCCGAGGACGCCCCGGCCTTGCTCGACGCACCGGGGCGGGCCGCCTGAGGTGGAGCTCCATGTCGACATCCGCTGGCTGCTGGAGCGCCAGGCGGAGGCCCTGCCCAAGCATCCGCACATCCACGACTTCTCCAGCCTGGTGGCCGCCGTCGGCCGGCACCGCGTCAACACCCCGAGAGTCGGCGCCACGGTCGACAACTCCTGGCGCGCCGCCGCTCTGATGCACGCCGTCATCCGGCTGCGTCCGCTGCCCGCCCGCAACGCGTTGTTCGGCGTGGGCCTGGTCGTCGCGTACATGGACGCCGCCGGTGAAGGCATCGACGCACCCTACGGCGCACTGATCGACCTCGCCCGGGACATCGACACCGGCCGCTGCGACGCCTACGACGCGGCAGACCGCATCAGGTCGTGGCGGATCTGACCAGCGCCTGGCCGGCACGGCTCCGGGCGAGCCGGAACCCGAGGTCGTCGACGCGGAAGGTCGGGTGGCTCTTGCGGCGGCACGACGCCCTGCATCCTCGCGGATGGTCGTACGCCCCACCGCCCCGGAACACCCGGTACGGGCCGTAGACCTCGGGATCGAAGAGATCCCAGCACCACTCCCACACGTTGCCGAGCATGTCGTGGAAGCCCCACGCATTCGGCGCCCTGGTCGCGACAGGGTGCACCTGCTCCCCGGAGTTCCCGCGGTACCAGGCGATGTCGTCCAGCTCTCCGTAGCGGACACCGGAAGTCCCGGCCCGGCACGCGTACTCCCACTCCGCCTCGGACGGGAGGCGATAGCCATCGGCCTCCCAGTCGCAGTGCACGTCCCGCGAGTCCGGGTCGCGGCCCAGTACGTAACAGGGTTCGAGCCCCGTCGCTCGCGAGAGCAAGTTGCAGAAGCGGACGGCTTCTTGCCAGGACACCTCGGTCACCGGAGTACGCGGCCCTGCCTGATGCGCAGGCGCCTCCGCCCCCGAAGGCCGCTCCGCCCCTGAAGGCGCCTCGCCCACGACGGCGCGGTACAGCTCCTGGGTCACGGGGTACGGCGCCAGGCTGAAGGCATCGAGGGTGACTCTCCAGTCCGTCCTGGTGCCTTCGTCACGGAGGACGATCTCCCCGGCCGGTATGCCGATCATGCGCTCGGCCACGACCTCGTGCAGAGCCGGTTCGGACATCATCGCAGCGCCTGCCCGCAATCGACCGGGCCGCCGACCGGGCCGACAGCACCGACTGGGCCGACAAGGTCTTCAGGTTTCATGTCCTGATCATATGGGTCAACGTCCCTGCCCCACCCGCCCGTTCGCCGCGGGTGGTCCCGGCTTCAGGCGGAGGCGCCCGACCTGCCGTCCCCGGTCACGTACGACGTCAAGTCGCTGCCCAGGATCTCGGAGACGAGCCGGTGACCTGCCTCGTTCGCCTGGCCGGACGGCTTGTGCTGTCCTGACGCCGGGCCCGAGTCGGCGTCCGCTGCGGCGGCGCTTCCCAGAACGGCCTGAGCGATCAGTGCACTTGCGGCCAGAAACTTGGGGAACGTTCGCATGTGACGCGCCTTTCTCGGCAGAGGTCCGGACGACGGAGCACGACCCGTGGCCCGCCGCTGTCCGCGGGACGACGTCCAACGGCAGCCCAGGGGCGCCCGTTGGCGTCCTTTCGCCCGCGGTCTCCCTCCCAGTGTGTGCGCGTATGTCGCCGGGAGCCGTCGCTGGGATTGGTCCCGGTACGTCGTTCACTCGAACGGGGCCGCGCAGCCGGCGCACGGCCACCCCCCACCACCCCGTCAGGACCGGCACCCAAGCGACGGGGATACCCCCTCGCCTCCGGTACGTCGGGAGACATCTGGCACCCTTCGTCGTCCGGGCCGGGGCCCGGGCGGACGTACAACGGACGTACACACGGGGGCGTACACGCGGCGACGTACACGTGAGAATGAAGCAGGCGGGCGGGAAAGAAGACCGACGATCATGGTGATGGCTGTGGACAGAGCAGATTGCAGGGGCGCCCTGCCGACGCTGGGCGAGTTCCTGCGGCGCATCGGACCGCACCTGGTCGCCGGCCAGGACCATGCTGACCCGGCTGCCCTGGCCGACCCGGCTGCCCTGGCCGGCCTTGCGGACGTCGCCGGTCACAGAAGCCGGCCGGTGGCAGGGGCGGTACCCGCGAGCGAGCCGTACACCGGCGATGACATCAAGGATCTGCTGGTGGTCGCGGAAGCCGACGAGCCGTGGCTGCGGGACCCGTGCGCCGCCGGCCTCCGGCTGAGTGCGCTCGCCGGCGCGGGTGCCGCCGGCCTCCTGGTGAACGGGCCGGCCGAGGCCACCGCTCACGCGCCGGTGGTGTCCGCCGCCCGGCGCGGCGCCGTACCAGTGGTCCTCGCGTCCGGTATGCCCTGGCTCCGTGCCGCCCGGGTCATCGGCGATCTCCGCCACGACGCGGCCGGGGTCCGGGCGGCTTCGCTGAGTGACCTGCTGGAGGCCGCCCGTCCGGACCGGGGCGGCGATGCCAAGCCGCTGCTGGACTGGTTGTCCGCCGCCGTGGAGGGCACCGCCGAGATCCTCCCGCCCCACGAGGACGCCTCCCGGGTGCCCGCGCCCGACGCCGTCGACGCGCTGCGTGAGGGACGGGTCGCGGCCTCCGGGGCGAGCAGCGGCTCCACCGAGATCCGGATGTACGCGATCGGATCCTCGAAGCCGCATCCGGTGCTCGTCGTGAGCCGGCCCGTGGACTTCCCGCCCGGGGCGGTGGACGAGGTACGCCGGGTGCTCCCTTTCCTGGAGAGTGCCGTACGGCATCCGCTCACCGGACCCGAAGGCCTGGAGAGCGCTCAAGTCGCCGTGCTTCAGCTCCTGATGGGCGGGCTGGTCACCTGGGCCAGGAGGACGGCCCACGCGTTGCGGCTGAGCCGGACGGCCATGGCGGCGTCCGCGGTCCGCGTCCACATCCTCCAGTGCCCACCGGGGCTGCGCGACACCGCCGCGGGCCAGTGCAGGCAGCGGCTGCGCGAGACGGGACTGGTGGTGCGGTGCCCGGTCGACGACGGTCAGGTGATCATCATCACCGCCGCGCCGGACAGGGACCGGGACGACGACCCGGCCCGGGACGCCCTGACCTCCCTCGTGGCCGAAGCTCCGGACTACCGTCTGGGGACCAGCCGCCAGGCCCCGCTGGCGGCGACGGCGGGCGCGTACGAAGAGGCGACCCAGGCGCTCGCCGTGGCACGGAACCGGGCGGGCCGGGTCGCCGAGTACGAGGAGGAGGCGGGTCTGACGCGGCTGCTCCCGGCGGCCGCGCACTCCTGGGCGGAGCGAGTCCTCCAGCCACTCGCCCGGCTCCCGGCAGGCAGAAGGCCGGAGATCACACACTCCGTACGTCTGGGCCTCGCCTTCGGTGTCAGTGGCGCGGCGAAGCTGAGCGGACAGCACCGCAATACGGTCCGGGCGCATCTCGCACGCACCGCTCTGCTGCTCGGACTCGATCTGCAACGCCTGGGCGACCGGGCGGTACTGAGTCTGGCGCTGCGCATCCAGGACGACCTGGCGGCGGACAGCACAGCCTCCGTGCCGGACGCCGGTCTGCGCGAACTGCTGCGGCACCCGCTCTGCCGGGAGTGGGCCACCCGTTTCCTGGCCCCGCTCGATACGGCCCGGCGCCTGAGTCTCCGGCGCACGGTGACGACGTGGGTCCTCCATGGCGCCCGGACGGAGGAGACCGCAGGCCAACTCCACCTGCACTACAAAACAGTGCTGGCCCATCTGGCCACGGCGGAGCAGGTGTTGCAGCGTCCCCTCATCGAAACGCACCGGCGGATCACGGAGGGTGACGACAGCGCGAACGGATTCGACGGGCCGCACGACGTCGTACTCGCGCTGCACATCGCCTCACCCGAGCTGGGCATCATCGACAGCAGGCTGCTCGACGGCTGACCTTCCGGCTGCTCGCGTACCGGCTTGTGCAGCGGTGACAGGCGGCGGGGGAAACTTGTGCACCGGCGCCGTTCCAGGAGCCCGGAGTGAAGGCTAGCGTCCTCCGGGAGATCGCTCCCGCCTGCGGTTGTGACGTCGTCGTCGCTCCGGGCGGACCAGCGCATCGCACTTGGGCCACCGGCCCGGCCCTGACCGGTACAGGGGTTCGGTCAGGGCCTGCCGGTGGGCCGCCCCGCATCACCCGGCGGCCGCGTCCGCCCGCCCGTCCCCCGGCCCCGCCCGAGCCGAGCAGCTCCGAGGGGCACGGAACGCCGTGTCCACGGACAATGGGGTACTCGGGCCCGGAGAGGGCAGCCGGGCACGTGGCACACGCGCGGAGGTGCGGCATGGAGGCGGGCGGACAGCAGGAGCGAGCCACCGGCGACACAACGCAGACCGGGCGCACCGCGCAGACGGCGCAGTCCCGGCGGAACGGAGCCGCGCACGGCACCGTGACCCATCAGCTCATCGCGGACCACCTGGTGGAAGGGCGGATGGAACCCGGCACCGAGATCGGACTGCGGGTGGACCAGACGCTCACCCAGGACGCCACCGGCACGCTGGTCATGCAGGAGCTGGAGGCGCTCGGCCTCGACCGGGTGCGCACCGAGGCGAGTGTCCAGTACGTGGACCACAACATCATCCAGACCGACGAGCGGAACGCCGAGGACCACGCGTTCCTCCGCTCGGCGGCCCGGCGCCTCGGTGTCTGGTACTCGAAGCCGGGCAACGGTGTCTCGCACCCCGTCCACATGCAGCATTTCGGGATTCCGGGCCGGACGCTCGCCGGTTCCGACTCGCACACCTGCGCCGCCGGGGCCATGGGCATGTTCGCGGTCGGCACCGGGGGCCTGGAGGTCGCCTTGGCCATGGCGGGCCGTCCGTTGCGCATTACGATGCCGCACATCTGGGGCGTCCGGCTGACCGGATCGCTCCCCGAGTGGGTCAGCGCCAAGGACGTCGTACTGGAGATGCTGCGCCGGCACGGTGTGAAGGGCGCGGTGAACCGGGTCCTGGAGTACCACGGTCCGGGGCTGGCGTCGCTGTCGGCGATGGACCGGCATGTGATCGCCAACATGGGGGCCGAACTGGGCGCCACCACCACGGTGTTCCCCTCCGACGATGCCGTACGTGACTTCCTGCGCAGCGAGGGCCGTGAAGACGTCTGGACGCCTCTGCGGGCGGCGGACGACGCGGTCTACGACCTGGACGAGGAGATCGATCTCGCAGCGCTGGAGCCGCTCATCGCCCGGCCCACTTCGCCGGGCAACGTCATGCGGGTGCGTGAGGTCGCGGGTGAGCCGGTGGGGCAGGCGGTGATCGGTTCCTCCGCCAATCCCGGTCTGCGCGACTTCGCCATGGCGGCGGAGATGGTCCGCGGGCGGCAGACCCCGCCAGGGGTGAGTTTCGACGTCAATCCGACCTCCCGGGAGATCCTCCAGGACCTCAGCCACTCCGGCGCGGTCTTCGACCTGATCGCGGCGGGGGCCAGGATCCACCAGGCGGGCTGCCTGGGGTGTATCGGCATGGGCCAGGCACCGGCTGTCGGCCGCAATTCGCTGCGTACGTTCCCGCGCAACTTCCCCGGTCGTTCGGGTACCGCGGACGACGCGGTGTGGCTCTGTTCACCGGAGACGGCGACCGCCTCCGCGCTGAACGGTGTCATCACCGATCCGCGGGACTGGGCGGCGGAGACCGGACTCCCGTACCCGGTTGTCGGGACGCTGCGGGCGGAGCCGGTCAACACCGCGATGCTCGAACCTCCGCTGCCGCCCGAAGAGGCTTCCCGCGTGGAGCTGGAACGCGGTCCGGGCGTCTCCGCCCTGCCCGACCTGGATCCGCTTCCGGACACCGTGTCGCTGCCGGTGCTGCTGAAGATGGGCGACAACGTGTCGACCGACGAGATCTCACCGGCCGGCGCCAAGGCGCTGCCGTACCGCTCCAACATCCCGCGCCTCGCGGAGTTCACCTTCACCCGGATCGACCCCGACTACCCGTCCCGCACGGCGGATTGCCGGGACGCGGGCGGACACCTCGTCGTCGCCGGGGACAACTACGGGCAGGGGTCCTCCCGCGAGCACGCGGCGCTCACGCCCCGTTATCTGGGACTGCGGCTGGTGATCGCCAAGTCGTACGCGCGGATCCACTGGCAGAACCTCGCCAACTTCGGTGTCCTCGCTCTCGAATTCGACGATCCCGCCGACTACGACCGCATCGAGCAGGGCGACGAGATCCGGCTGGAGGGTCTGCACGCGGCCCTCGTGCCGGACGCCGATCCGTCGCTGGTCGCCGTCAACACCACGCGGGACGAGAGCTATCGGGTGCACCACCGGCTGCCGGACCACCGGCGCCGGACGGTGCTGCTCGGCGGCATCATCCCGGCGGTGGCGGCGGAGGAGGCCGGACGCTGACCCGGGCGGCCCCATCGCGTACCGTCCCGGAGCCCTCACCCCAGGGAGGAATCACCCACTCAGGCCGACGTGGTCAGTACGTCACGCGTCACAGCATGAGCGAACTCCTTTCCGGCGCAGTAGCGTTCGACCTCGTCCAGGGCGCTGCGGGTGATGCGCTGGAGCTCGCCGCCCAGCGATCCCGCGATGTGCGGTGTCAGGAGGACGTTGGGCAGCGAGTACAGCGGTGACGCCGCCGGCAGCACCTCGGGATCGGTGACGTCGAGGACCGCGTGGATACGTCCTGCCGAAGCCTCAGCGGTGAGGGCCTGGGTGTCGACGAGCGAACCCCGTGCCGTGTTGATCAGTGTCGCGCCGTCCCGCAGGAGCGACAGTCTCCGGGCATCCATCAGATGGTGGGTCTCGGGCAGCGCGGGGGCGTGCAGGGAAACGACATCGCAGACCGCCATCATCTCGTCCAGTCCGGCGAGCCGGGCTCCCAGCGACCGGGCCCGCACCGGGTCGAGGTGGGGATCTGCCACCAGGAGGTCGAAGTCGTAGGAGCCCAGCAGCTCCAGCACCCTGCGCCCCACCAGGGACGCGCCCACCACGCCGACCGTCCGGCGGTAGTTGCCGAAGCCCGGATAGCGCGCTGCCCAGTCCAGAGCGGCCCGGTGTTCCCGGTAGAGCCCACCGATCTCCCGTACGCGTTTGTTGGCGAAGAGGACAGCGGCAACCGTGTACTCGGCAACGGGCAGGGCATTGGCGGCGGCTGCCGTGGAGACGAGAAGTCCGCGGTCCCAACAGGCTTCCGTCACATGGTGTTTGACGCTTCCCGCGGCGTGTACGACCGCTTTGAGCGCCGGCATACGCTCCAGCGCGGCGTGGTCGAGCACGGGGCACCCCCAGGACGTGATCAGGAGTTCCACGGCTGCCAGGTCCGGGGCTGTCAGGTCCGGTACCCGGTCGAAGCCGTCGGTGACCAGCCAGGGAGCGATGTCGACGTGCCGGGTCAGCTCTTCCAGCACGGCCGGCGGGAAGAGTGCGTCGCGGTGCGGGCGGCCCATGGCGAACAGGGCGCGCGGGCGGGACGGAGCGGAGGGCAGCGAGGTGGAGGGCAGCGGGGTGGAGGGCAGCGGAGCGTGTGGCATGGGAATCCTCATGACGATGGCCTACTTGACGGCGCCGGCTGTCATGCCGGACTTCCAGTACCGCTGGAGCATCAGGAAGAGGACCAGCAGGGGAGCCACCGACACCAGCGATCCGACGACGGCCAGGAGATAGTCCTGCGGGTGCCCCTGGGAGAGCGCGGACGAGTACCAGACGTAGAGCCCGAGGTTGACCGGATAGAGCTTCTGGTTGGACAGCATCACCAAGGGCAGAAAGAAGCTGTTCCAGATCTGGGTGAACTGGAAGAGGAAGATGGTGACGAAGGCGGGCGCGAGCATGGGGAAGGCAATGCGGCGGAAGGCTTTGAACTCCCCGGCCCCGTCGATCCGGGCCGCCTCCAGGACCTCGTCGGGGACATAGGACGCGCTGAAGACCCGGGCCAGGTACACCCCGAACGGGAACACCAGGCCGGGGACGAACACTCCCCAGAAGGTGTTCACCAGACCGACCTTGGCAGCGATCAGGTACAGCGGAATCGCCATCGCCGTGCCGGGCACCATCACGCCCAGCAGGACGAGGGCGAAGAGCTTCTCCTTGGCGGGAAAGGCCAGTTTGTCGAAGGCGTACCCGGCGGCCACGCTGAACACCGTGGCGAGCAGCGCGCCCACCCCGGCGTAGAGGAGGGTGTTTGCCATCCAGCGCAGGTAGATGCGGTGGTCGACGTCGAAGAGGTGGTGGAGGTTGCCGATGAGAGCGAAGCCGTGTCCCGGTGCGAAGCCGTTCGTGGCGAAGAGGTCCTGGCGGCTCTTGGTGGACGACAGCACCAGCCAGAGCAACGGCAGGAGTGTGTAGAGGGTCGCAAGAGCCAGCATGGCGGTCACACCGGTCCTGGACAGCAGAGCGGAGGGCCGCCGGCGGGGGCGGCGGGGGCCGTCCTGGGACGGCCCGGCTCCGCTCCTGTGGCCCGGGGCCGGGGTGAGGACCGGGGGACTGAGTGTCGTGGACTTGATCACGACTGCCTCCTGCTGCGCGAAAGACGGGTCACGAGGAACGACAGCACTGCGGCGAACAGCGCGATGAGCACTGAGGCGGCTGCGGCCAGGCCGAAGTCGTTATGGGTGAAGGCGGCGGTCTGGACGTACATGTTGGGCGTCCAGCTGCTGCCGATCGCGCTGGAGGCGCTGTAGATGACCTTTGGCTCCGTGAAGAGCTGGACCGAGCCGATCACGGTGAACAGTACGGCCAGCGAGATGGCCGGGCGGATCATCGGCACCTTGATCGACAGGGCGGTACGGATACCGCCCGCGCCGTCGATCTTCGCCGCGTCGAGGGTCTCGCGCGGCACGGCCTGAAGCGCGGCGTAGAAGATGACCATGTTGTATCCGATCCACTCCCAGACGGCGATGTTCGCCGCGGAGAACACGGCGTTGTCCGCCGACAGGAAGCTGATGTCGAGGCCGCCGGAGTTGAGGAGATCGATCACCGGGCTCAGCCCGGGTGTGTACAGGTAGACCCAGATGAGTGCCGCGATCAGACCGGGCACCGCATGCGGCAGGAACAGGGCCAGCTGGAAGAAGACCCGCGCCCTGACCAGTGCCGAGTCCAGGAGCAGCGCGAGGACGAGTGCGCCGCCGATCATCAGCGGGATGTAGACCGCGACGTAGACGGCGATGGTGAGGAATCCGTCACGGAACGCCGGGTCCGACAGTGCGTTGGCGTAGTTGTCCAGGCCTGCGAAGACCTCTTCGGTGCCACCGAATCCGAGGCCGGAGGTATGGGTGGTGAACAGGCTCATCCGGCCCGCGTAGACCAGCGGGGCAAGGGTGACGGCGGCGAAGAGGACGAAAAACGGTGCCAGGAGCAGCGCGGCAGTACGGCGCTGTGCACGGGCTGACGGGCTTGCCATACCGGCCTTCCTCAGTGAGGGCGGGAAAGTGCGGGGTCGGGGTGCGGGTGTGTCCCTCTCCGGCGGGGCGGGGTTCGCCCCGCCGGGGGCCGGCCTGCTACGGGGCAAGCTTCATACCGCGATGCCTGATGTCCTTGACGGTGGCCTGTTGCGCGCTGTTGAGGACGTCGAGAAGCTTCACGCTGCCCTCGGCGACCTTCGGGAGCCCGTCGATGAGGGACGTGTTGGTGGTTCCCATGACGGGGCCCCAGGTCCAGCCGGGCACCACCGCCTTGTAGGACTTGCTCCCCACCGCGTAGATGTCCTGGCCGCCGAAGTAGTCCGTGGCGAAAGCCGTTCTGGCGACCGGCACGAGCCGGGGGTCGGCGGGGAACATGCTGCTGGTGCCGTCGGAGACCCACGCCTTCATGCCCGCGGGGTCAGTGGTGATCCACTTGATGAACTCCGCGGCGGCTCCGCTGTTCTTGGCGCCCTTGGGGATGACGAAGGACGAGCCGCCGTACATGGCGGAGGCCGGCTTGCCGTCCCAGGTCGGGACCGGGGCCACCGACCACTTGCCCGCCTGGTCGGGGACGGTCGCCTGCTGGGATCCGGCGCACCAGCTCGCGCAGACATAGGCGACGGTGCGGTTCTGCTGGACGCTGGTCCAGAACGGGTCGAGCGTGCTCAGCGACCGGACGAGACCCTGCCGGGCGAGACCGCCCCAGTAGTCGGCCACCTTGCGGGAGGGGGCGTCGTCGAGCGATACCTTCCAGGCGTCCTGCTGCGTGCCGAACCATCGCGATCCGGCCTGCCAGGAGAGTGCGCTCAGCAGTCCGGGGTTGTCGGTGAACATGACACCGCCGCGGGCCTTCGGATCGGCCTTCTTGACCCGTACGGTCATGTCCCGGTACTCGTTCCACGTCTTGGGAACGCCGATCTTGTGCGTCTTGAAGAAGTCCTTGCGGTAGTACAGCATCAGCGGGGCGGCGTCCCGGGGAACGCCCCACGTCCGGCCCCCCAGCTCGACCAACCGGCTTACCGACGCCGGGAAATGGGCTTTGACCAGGGAGCCGAGGGGCTTGTCCAGGCTCTCCAACTCGCCCTGGGTGGCGAACTCCGGCAGCTGCGGGTACTCGACCACCGCGACGTCGGGGACCGTGCCGGCCTTCACGGCGTTCGTGAGCTTCGAGTAGTACTCCTGGCCCGAAGGCACCGACTCGAAGTTCACTTTGATACCGGGGTGGGTCCGGTTGAATGCATCGGCCACCTTGTCGGAGCCCTTGACGAAGGACCAGAAGGTGACCTCTCCGGTCTTCTTCTCCGCCGCGGACCCCCCGTTGTCCGCGCCTCCGCATCCCGTACTGAGCAGGCCGAGTGCCATGACGGAACAGACCAGAGCTGTCAGACGTCCACGAAACATGCTGTGTCACCGATCGTTCGCTGGGGTGTCACCGCAATCATTCGATACAGACGACAGACAGTCAATACATATGCTTTCGTTTGCTTGAAACGAAAGCGATACGGCATCACATGCCGGTCACTCTCCTGTGGTGCCCGCCCGGCTACCGGCGCCACAGGACGCCCGCACCCGCAGTTCCGGACGGAGCAGGATCTCCGCCAGCGGCGTGGCAGGGTCGGACAGCCGGCGCACCGCCAGGTCGAGGGCCCAGGAACCCACCGCCTGCTTGGGGGGCGCCACCGCGGTCAGGGGCACCTCGCTCAGCTCGGCGACCTCGTCGTCGTAGGTGACCAGGGCCAGGTCCTCCGGCACCCGCACGCCCCGAGCGCGCAGGATACCGACGAGGGCAATCGCGTCGATGTCGTTGTGCACCAGCGCCGCCCGCACCTCACCGGCTTCCACGGCCCGGACCACCTCTTCGAAGCGCCCGTCGACCGGAGCCGCATCGCCGCTGGTAGTGATGCGGTACTCGGGCCCCGGCGTGAGTCCCATGGTTTTCACGGCGTCGGCGTATCCGGCGCTGAGAAGAGCCGTGTTGGGACTCTCGGCCCTGGCGACCAGCGCCACCCTGTCGTGTCCGAGCCCGGCCAGATGCCGTACCGCCAGCGCCGCCCCGTAGGCATGGTCCGAGGCCACCTGCTCCAGCCGGCCGGCCATCAGCCCGGCCCGGCGCTCCACCAGCACGACCGGCACCGCCAGGCCGCTCAGCCACCGTTCGGCTTCGTCCAGAGGGCTCAGGCCCGGGTGCGGCATCAGCAGCAGACTGTCGATGCCACCGGCCATGAGCTGGCGTACCTGCTCCTGGTGCTCCGACAGCGACTCCCCCGAAACGGCCAGCACGACACGCACACCGCGCGCCCGCGCCGCGTTCTGGACACCGCGGATCACCTCGGCGTAGTAGTAGCCGCCCGGAGGCACCACCAGGCCGACGCTGTGCCGCTCCCCCGCGTCCGGCGGGGCGGGAACAGCAGCCTCGGTCGCCGCCGGCGCCCCGGCCGTGGCCAGGGCCCTCGCTCCGCCGTGCACACGGGCCAGCAGCCCCCGGTCGGCCAGCTCCCGCACGTCCTGGCGCAAGGTGACGGCGGAGACGCCCATCTCCGCCGCCAGTTCCTTGACTGTGATCGACCCCTGGCGCTCCACAGCGCTCAGGATCGCTTGCCGCCGCTCGTCGGCCAACACCTTGGGTCCCCTCTCGGTAACGAGTGAGTCATCCTCTTTCACTCGACTACCGAAAGATATCAATCAAAGGCAGAGACCGGCTTGGATCGGCGGATGTGCTGGACAGCGGCTGTTCAGTACGACAGCGGCCTGTTGTCTCAGTACGCCGGCCGGTCGTCGACCTCGACAAGGTTGTGGCCGCGCAGTGTATAGAGCATGCCCCTGTATACGTTGACGTGCGGGCCGCTGTACCAGACGCCGTTGATGCCCGCGACGACGGTACTGACGGCAAATGTCCTCGGGTGGAAGCGGAAGAGCGTGGTGTCCGAGACGCCGTAGACCACGCCACGGTTGGTGACCATCGCGGCGAACCCCTTGCTGACACCTCCCACATCAGCGGTGTGCACCACCGCGCGGGTCCGCACATCGATGACGAACAGTCCGCCCCCTGTGGTGAGTCCGTAGAGGTGGCGGCCCTGCACCGCCAGGGCCGCCACACCCGCCTCCTGCTGCGGATCGACCCGCCACCTCTCCTTCCCTGTGACCGGATCGACGGCTACGACAGTGGCGCGCGGTCCCTGCTTGGAGGCGTTGTCGCCGCCCAGATAGGCGACGCCGTTCCGGTTGGCCACCGCCCGCACGAGCTGGACGTCATCGATCGGATTGACGTAGGAAGCCGATTTACCGCTCCTCGGGGAGTACGTCCACAGGGCGCCGCCTCCCTCGGTGTCGGACTGCACGCCGACCAGGAGCAGTTCGTTGTCCGGGTCCCACGATGTGTCCAACGGCCGGTTCTGCTCGCTGGGGAAGTGCGCGGCCTGTTGTGGTTGCCGTCGCCGGGCAGGGTCGTATCGCCAGATGCCCTGGGCGTCGTACTGGCCGGTGTACAGACAGCCTTCGATCACCTCGGCGTCCTTGGCCTCACCAGGTGCCCGCAGGTTGACGACCTCGCCGGTCTTCAGATTGCGCCGGGAGATGGCGCCATTGCCTCCGAGGTAGACGTAACCGCGTCCGGCGGCAACCCCCATACCGGCTTGCGGACTGGTGGGCGCGCCTGCTGTGTCCAGTTCGGTGACCGCCGATGTACCGGCCGACAGATCGATCTCGGCGACGAAGCCGTAGCCGGAGACGACCTCAAGCTTTCCGTCGAGTTGGTCCAGGCCCCAGATCTCACCGAGGTCCGGCCCGTCGAACTTCAGAGGGGAGACCTTCTTGTCCGTCTTCGAGTAGGCCTGCACGCCCGACTCGGAAGCGAAGTAGATTCGGTCCTCGTCGGCAGTGAACGACTTGATGGTGGTGCCCGCGGTGGATACCACGGTGTACGAGGAGAGGTCGTCCAGGTCCATCACGGCGAGCTTCGCGGGGTCGACGCCGCCCGACGTTCCGACGATCAAGTGCCCGTCCAGGACGGCCAGTTCGCGCAGACTGGGGTCCTTTTCCATCTCCTTGGGCACGACCGAAGTGAACGTGTGCTTCTTCCGGTCGAACGCGAACAGCGATGCCTTGCTCGCGCCGCCCCCGCCGGAGAGGATGCTGCCCGCCCCGAAGAAGACGGTGGTCTCCGTGGCCGCGACCGCCCTGGCCAGGGTCGCCTTCGGGTCGGGGACGCCACGGTCGGTGACGGCGCCGGTGGCCGGGTCGTACTCCCACAGAACGGGCGCCTTGTCCGGGACTCCGCCCACGGCGTACACCGTGCCGTCGGGTGCGACCGCCAGATCACGGATGTCACGGTCTCCGGTTCTGCCGATGGCCACGGCAGGCTTGTCCGGCGTCTTCAAGTCCCAGCGGTAGAGGTTCGGTTTGCCCTCATCGGCCTTGACCAGCACGCCGATATAGAGGTACTGGCCCGTGGGGTCCGCCGCGAGTGCCTGGATGGACGGCTCGGGCCCCGCGCCCAGGGCGGTGTGCGACACCACCTTCCGGCTCGGCACATGGAAGCCGCTCACGCCTGCGGGGCTCACATTGCGCGAGCCTATGTAGACGGTGTCACCGACCAGCAGCCCGCTCATCAGCGAAATCTGGGAAAGGCCCGGCCCCAGATCGGTCACCGTCGTCCGGGGAGGCCGGCCGGTTGCCGCAAGTGCCGGTGCGGCGACGAGGGATTCAGCGGCCGTCGCCAGCCCGAGCGCACCACCGGCCTGGAGCAGGCGGCGCCTGCTGAGGAACGGATAGCCCGTCATGTGTACTCCTGGAGGTATGGGTTCTGCGGGTCGGCGTCAGGACAGGTTGAAGATGCGGATGTTGTCGTGCTGGACGATCCGGGTGGGTACGTCCCCCTTGTCGATCGACTCCGAGGGGCGGTAGAGCCCCCACTTGATGTAGCCGTGGTCGGCCGGGTTCCCCGGCTGATAGGTCCGCACGTTCTCGTACGAAGCCGCCTGCCTGTAGTCGGACTGCCCGGGGAGTTGCACGGAGACCCGGAAGTATCCGGTGCCGTCGGTGGTCCAGCGCGCGTCGATGCGGAAGTTCATCCACTTGTTGATGCAGGGACGGAGGTCCGCCACCACCGTCGTCTGACGGTTCAGGTGCGGCGACCGGAACGCCACCTCGTTGCGCTTCGTCATCAGGTAGAAGGCCGGGACATTGCCCCCCGCGTACTTGCCCTGGAAGACGATGTCACCCGACTCGCTGTCTCCCGGCTTGTACGGCTGCCAGTCCTTCAGCAGCACGCTGAACTCGTAGCGCTGGGTGTCGCCCACGTTGAACTGCCCGTTCTTGAGCAGGTCCGTCGCGGTCTCGCTGCGCGGTGCGCCGTTCGACTCGTAACCCGGATCGCCGAGCGTCACCTTGTGCTGGACCGCGTACGAACTCGCTTGTCCTGGCCGCACGACACCGGACGCGTCCGGCGCCGTCGCGTGCGTGGTGGTGAGGCCCTTCACTCCCGAGTCCAGGGTTCCGCTCTCGTAATCCACCCCCAGAACCTCTTTGGCGGTCTGTGCGGTCACCGGGCTGACGTGCGGGGTCCGTTGCTGGTCTGCCGCCTGGGCTTGGGACAGCAGACAGGGAACTGCCAGCGCTGCCGCACAGAGTGAGGTCGATACCTTGCGAAGCTTGGTCATTCTGCTCCTCGACATCGTGATATTACGGGTCAAGTGGGAGGCGAAACGAAAGCACTTGAACGTCGAATGGACGGCGTTCGCGTTCGTGCATGCTGGCACGGTTCCGAACGATACCGAAAGACAGGCGACATCAATCCGTCAAATCCATGGAGAACAACCCATGTTGACCATGCGATTGATGGCCTCATGCACCCTGTGGCCAACGAAGCGGATCCCACCTTCGAGCACAGCGAGCTTCGTTCGAAAGTTTACGATGCCGAATGATGCGACCACGCAGCGCGCGGCGCGATCCATCCAATGCGCCCGCGAAGGCTCGGGCCTGCCGATAATGGCGCCGTGGCTCCGAAGGACAGGAAAATCCTGGCGCCCCTGACGTTCGCCGTCGTCGGGGCGCTCGCGCTGCTCGGTTACGCCTCTCAGGCCGAGACCAGCAGTGCACAACGGCACGCCGACAGCAGGCCCGGGATGCCGGGTGCCCAAGTGCGGGAGCAGGACCAGCCGCAGACGGCACGGGCCGCCGACGGCACCGCGTACACCCCTCTCAGAACGCAGCAGAACGCCCGCGTGGGCGCGTTGTTCGAGAAGGACGACAGGGGTGATCACTTCTGCACCGCGAGCGTCGTGACGAGTCCGGGCCGGAACATGCTGGTCACTGCTGCCCATTGCGCCTTCGACAGTGACGGGACACCCAGGGGCGACCTCGTCTTCGCGCCCGCCTACCGGGCCGGCGCGAAGCCCGCCGGGCTGTGGAAGGTCCGGAAGGTCGTCGCGGACGACCGCTGGGCCAAGAACGGGAACCCGGATGTCGACGTCGCCTTCCTGATCCTCGACAACAACGACGGCAAGCGGATCCAGGACATCCTCGGCGGCAACACACTCGGCATCAGACGGGGCTTCCACAACAAGGTGAAGGTCACCGGCTACCCCAACAACAGGGATACGCCGATCTCCTGCCGTAACCGGACCACCCGGTTCAGCAACACGCAGATGCGTATCCACTGCACGAACTTCGCCGGTGGTACGAGTGGCAGCCCCTGGGTCGTCGACGGCACAGCGAACGCCCCCGCCGACACGGTGGTCGGTGTCCTCGGCGGTTACGAACGCGGCGGTGACGAGGACGACGTTTCCTACGCCTCGTACTTCGACAAGGACATCGCCGACCTCTACCAGCAGGCCAAGACCCAGGACTGAGTCCGCCCCGGCCGGATCCACCGGAGCATCACATACCCCCCTTGGGTATAATTCCAGCAAGGAGGAGCCGATGAACCAGGAGATGGACGAGATAACGGGCCACGAACTCACCTGGCGTGAGGGGAAATGAGACCCGGAGCCCGGGACGCCCTGCGCAAGGCAGCTGCGCATCCACTGGTCAGGGTCGTCGCGGTGGCGCTTCTGCAGCATCTCGCCACACGGCTGGCAGAGCCGGGCCCGCGTCCGGCGCGGCCCGACCGCGCGTGCGGAGGCTCCGCACCGCCACCGCACAAGGCCGTCGAGAGCGGACAGTGAGAAGCACCGAAGGGGGCGGACCGAGCCGGTCCGCCCCCTTCGGTGTCGAAGTCACCGCCCCGCCCGGCCGGCCCGCCTGCCCGGCGCCGCGGCTACCGGCTGCCGCACGTCGCCATCGGGTGCGACACCCCTGAGAGAACCCATACCTCTCAGGGGTGTCGCACCCCACAGAATCACCCCTTGCGCGACATACACCCGGGGGGTATATATGGAGGCGACTTACTGATACCCCCCAGGGGTATGAATCGCCGCCAAGCCCGAGGAGCAAGCCATGGGTACCCCAACGACGACAGCGGGCACCGCCGCGGTCGAGCTCGCGATCGGCGGGATGACCTGCGCCTCGTGCGCGGCCCGGATCGAGAAGAAGCTCAACCGCATGGACGGCGTCGAGGCCACCGTCAACTACGCGACCGAGAAGGCGAAGGTCACCTTCGCCGAGCACGTCGATGTCACGGACCTCATCGCCACCGTCGAGGCGACCGGCTACACCGCACAGGAACCGGCTCCGCCTTCGGCCGCCGGTGCGTCCGCTGCCGCAGCGGAGCAGGAGAGCGACACGCTCGCCCCGCTGCGGCAGCGCCTCATCACCGCGGCGGTCCTCGCCGTCCCCGTGATCGCCATGGCGATGATCCCCGCGCTGCAGTTCGACTACTGGCAGTGGCTGAGTCTCACCCTGGCCGCGCCGGTGGTCACCTATGCGGCCTGGCCCTTCCACCGCGCCGCGTTCACCAACGCACGGCACGGCGCTGCGACGATGGACACGCTGATCTCGGTCGGCACGTCGGCCGCGTTCCTGTGGTCGCTGTGGGCGCTGTTCTTCGGCACCGCCGGCACCCCCGGAATGACGCACCCCTTTGAATTCACCATCGCCCGCAGCGACGGCGCCGGGAACATCTATCTGGAGGCCGCCGCCGGTGTCACCGCGTTCATCCTCGCCGGGCGCTACTTCGAGGCCCGCTCCAAGCGCAGGGCCGGTGCCGCGCTCAAGGCCCTTCTCGAACTCGGTGCCAAGGAGGTCACGGTCCTGCGCAACGGCCGGCAGGAGACCATCCCGACCGCCGAACTGCAGGTAGGGGACCGGTTCCTGGTACGTCCCGGGGAGAAGATCGCCACGGACGGCACGGTCGTCGAAGGCGCATCCGCCGTTGACGCGTCAATGCTCACCGGCGAGTCCGTCCCGGTCGAGGTCGCCGTCGGCGACGCCGTCACCGGCGCGACCCTGAACGCCGGCGGCCGTCTCGTCATCGAAGCCACCCGGGTCGGCGCCGACACCCAGCTCGCCAGGATGGCGAAGCTGGTCGAGGACGCGCAGAACGGCAAGGCCGCCGCCCAGCGCCTCGCCGACAAGATCTCCGCCGTCTTCGTCCCGGTCGTCATCGCGCTCGCGCTCGGCACCCTCGGCTTCTGGCTGGGCACGGGCTCCGGTCTGGCAGCCGCGTTCACCGCCGCGGTCGCCGTACTGATCATCGCCTGCCCGTGCGCCCTGGGCCTCGCCACACCGACCGCCCTCATGGTGGGTACGGGACGCGGCGCCCAGCTCGGCATTCTGATCAAGGGGCCCGAAGTCCTGGAGACCACCCGCAAGGTCGACACGATCGTCCTGGACAAGACCGGCACCGTCACCACCGGCCGGATGACCCTGCTCGCCGTGCACACCACCGACAGCACCACCGAGTCCGAAGTACTGCGGCTGGCGGGCGCGCTGGAGAACGCGTCCGAGCATCCCATCGCCCAGGCCGTCGCCACCGGAGCCACCGAGAAGACCGGCCCACTGGCCACTCCCGAGGACTTCGCGAACGTCCCCGGCCTCGGCGTCCAGGGCGTCGTGGACGGCCATGCCGTCCTCGTCGGCCGGGAGCAGCTGCTCAAGGACTGGGCCATGGAGCTGCCCACCGGACTGGCCCGCGCCAAGCACGCGGCCGAGGCTGCCGGCCGTACGGCGATCGCCGTCGCCTGGGACGGCGAGGCCCGGGGCGTCCTCGAAGTGGCCGACGCCGTCAAGGAGACCAGCGCCGAGGCCATCCGCCGGCTGCGCGCGCTCGGCCTCACCCCGATCCTGCTCACCGGGGACAACAAGGCCGTCGCACAGTCCGTGGCCGCCGAGGTAGGCATCGACGAGATCATCGCTGAGGTGATGCCCGAGGACAAGGTCGCCGTCGTCAAGAGGCTGCAGGCGGAGGGCCGCAGCGTCGCCATGGTGGGTGACGGGGTGAACGACGCCGCCGCCCTCGCCCAGGCCGATCTGGGCCTCGCCATGGGCACCGGCACGGACGCCGCGATCGAGGCCGGCGACCTCACTCTCGTACGGGGCGATCTCAACGCCGCCGCCGACGCCATCCGCCTCTCCCGCCGCACCCTGGGGACCATCAGGTCCAACCTGTTCTGGGCCTTCGCCTACAACGTGGCCGCCCTCCCCCTCGCGGCCACCGGTCTCCTCAACCCGATGATCGCCGGAGCGGCCATGGCCTTCTCCTCCGTCTTCGTCGTCGGCAACTCCCTGCGGCTGCGCCGCTTCCAGGCCGCGTGAACGGGGCGTGACGGAAGATGGCCGGATACCAGCACCAGAAGGAAGACGTCCTCAGACGCCTCAAGCGCATCGAGGGCCAGGTACGCGGACTGCACCGCATGGTCGAGGACGACACCTACTGCATCGATGTGCTGACCCAGATCTCCGCGACGGCCGCCGCGCTGCGGGCCTGTGCGCTGACGCTCCTCGACGAGCACCTCAACTGCTGTGTCGCGGAGGCCGTCTCCGCGGGCGGTGACCAGGCGACGGCGAAGGTGAGTGAGGCGTCGCAGGCCATCGCACGGCTCGTGAAGGCCTGAACTCCGGAAAGGGCAGCCGGACGGCAGTGGGACACGGCAGGCCCTGCCCCAGCGGGTATTGAGGCAGGGCACCGTGGAAACCAACGTCTACGATGTGACGCATCGTGAACGGTTCAGTGCGGCAACTGAGGCGACCAAGGCGACTAAGGGGACAGAGTGCGACGGCTGGGGGATCTGGAAGCCGAGATCATGGACCGTCTCTGGCGGTGGCAGACACCGTCGACCGTTCGCCGGATCGTCGATGACCTCAACCTGACCCGGCCGGTCGCGTACACCACGGTCATGACGGTCGCCGACATACTGCACACCAAGGGCTGGCTGAGCCGGGAGAAGATCAGCCGCGCCTGGGTCTACGAGGCGAAGCAGAGCCGTGAGGAGTACACGGCCGGGCTGATGCAGGACGCCCTCGGAGCCACCGAGAACAGGCAGGGGGCCCTGCTGCGCTTCGTGGAGCACATGTCCGTGGAGGACGTCTCGGCGCTGGACGCCGCTCTCCGCGCGGTCCAGCGGCCCGGCGCCGACGGCGGCTCCAGATGAACCACCACGTGGTGCCGCCGCTGGTGCTGGCACTCGCCGCGGGCGCGGTACTCCCGGTGGGGATGTCCCGCAGCCACTGGCCCCATCAGGCACCCAGACTGGCGCTCGCCACGTGGAGCGCGCTCGCGGCTGTCTTCATCGCGGCTTCGTCCTGCGCCGCACTGCTGCTTCTGCTGCCGTACCGGAGCAGCGTCCATCTCTCCGACCTTGCCGAAGCCTGCCTGCCCTGGGCTGCGCAGGCCTGCGTCGCACCGCACCTCGCGGGAGTACGCCCCACGGACTTACCGGCAATTGCCGTCGCACTGGCATTGCTTCTTCTTCCGGCGGCGCTCTTTCTGCGTGAGGCAATCCGTACGCGACGTCTACGGGTCCGGCACACCGAATTGCTGAACCTCGTCGGCCGATGGGAACCCGCCCTGGATGCCACACTGTTCGAGCACAAAACACCGGCAATCTATTGCGTTCCCGGGCGGTCGTCGCAAGTGGTCGTGAGCACCGGTGCACTCCGTGCGCTCACCGTCGTCCAGCTGGACGCCGCGCTCCGGCACGAGCGGGCCCACATTGCCGGCCGTCACCATCTGCTGACCGTCGCGGCGCAGTCGCTCAGCCACTCCTTTCCCCCGATACCGCTGATTCGCCGGATAACGTCAGAAGTGCCGCTTCTGGTCGAGATGACCGCCGACGACCGGGCCCTGCGCGCATGTTCCAGGGAAGCACTCGCGACCGCCCTGTACTCGGTGGCGACCGGGCGCGCCCCGCAGTGGACGATGTCGGCCGGCGGGCCTTCCGCCGTTCTGCGGGTACGTCGCATACTGACGCAGGAGTCCGGACGTCCGGTACTGCTCGGCCTGCTGACGTCCGCGGCGGTCATCTGCGCGGTCACACCGATCGCCCTCGCCTGCTGTTTAATCCAAGGCTGAATCATTTACTGAATTACTTAGTACGTTCGTAAATACTCGGAGCGTGACTGCGCGGGTCAATTGGCGGCTATTCTTGGGGCGTTGGAGAAAGCGACCCACCCCTGGAGGCCCGGAGCTCATGCACCACACAGAGGTGCGGTCCGCAACCCCTGCCGAAGCAACCGCCATTTCACACCTTCTGGCAGAGGCAATACGCGACACCTATACCGGCACCCTGCGCGATCCGGCCATTCAGCAGCTGATAAGTACCAATTGCTCACTGACCCGGATCAGGGCGGAGATCGGCATCCCTGGCGGCGCTCCGGGCTGGCTCGGATGGCTGGTCGCCGTCGAGGGCGACGCGGTGGTCGGCGCTGCGGCGGGTGGCGTTCCGGCTGCGGGCGAGGGCGAGTTGTACTCCCTGTGTACGGCGCTGAGCGGGCGCGGCCGGGGCCTCGGCACCGCACTGCTCGCCGCCGTGACGCAACGCATGCTCGACCATGACGCCCGGCAGCAGGCCGTGACCCTGCACTGCGAACAGGACCCGACCGAAGGGTTCTTCCGCCGCCACGGGTTCGACGGGCCGGGCAGCCGGCTGACGCGCCCCGTGTAACCGCACCCGCACGGTTTCGGCCGCTCGGCGTAACCGCCCTCGCTCTGTCGACTGCTCGGCACGGCGCGCCCCGAGGGCCGGATGTGTGGCGCATCCACGCTATGGCATGGACGCGCAACCGCTGGCGCTGGCCCCGCCCGAAGGGTTCCGGACACCATGGTCCTCGCGGGGTTCCAGTGGGGGCCCGCGTGAAGGGCAGGACCAGGCCGAGCGCCCGCGGAGGAGCCATGCAGACACAGACCGAGCCCTTGCGTGCCGTACTCGACACCCTTCCGGCCCGCACTCCGGCCACCCGCGCCGCGCCGCCCCGGCTGCCGGGTCTTGAGTCGGTCTCCCCCGTCGGCCCGCAGGACATCTGGCTGCACGAAGCGCTGCTCGGGCCGTACAGCGAGGACATCCTGGCGTATCTGAACCTGGTCCGGCGCAGAGGCGGCACCGTGCTCGATCTGGGTTCCGGTGCCGGGCGGCTGGCGGTCCCCTTCGCCCGGCACGGCTTCCGCGTCGACGCCGTGGACCGGGACGCCGCGAGCCTCGACCGCCTCCACGCGTGGGCGGCCCGCATCGGGCCCCGCACCCGGCAGTCCGTCACCACGGTCCAGGCCGATCTCAACCTCCTGAAACTGCGGCGGAGTTACGATCTGGTCCTGCTCGCCGGGACGATGGTGTCGGCCGTCTCTCCCGCCGCCCGCCCGGGCCTGCTGCACGAGGTCGCCTCCCATCTGGAGGAGGGCGGCACACTGGCGCTCGACTACACCTCGCACGAGACCGGCGAACTCGCCCGGTGCCCCCGCCGCACCCACCGCTTCCAGGTGCCGCGCTGCGACGGCGTGGTCGAATGGGCCGTCGTGCAGCAGGTGTTCGACACCGGGGCCATGACCGAGCGGATCACGTACCGCACCGAACGCCCCGCTGACGCACGGGCCCGCAGCTCAGCCACCACGACCCTCAAGTGGGTGGTGGACCAGGACGCCCTGCGCGACGAACTCCGCGCGGCGGGCCTCCACATCACCGAACGTCGGCAACAGCGCCTGGATCGGCGCACGTTGAGCGTCTTCCTGGCCTGTCGCACGTGACGTGACACGCGTCACATCATCGATCAAGGGTGCGAAATCCGTACCACCTCTGTGTCTAAGGTGTGACGGGGTGCGATGTATCCAGTTGGGCCAGGGGGCGCTGCGCATGGGCAAGACCGACAAGGCACGTACGCAGTCGGCCGATCCGACACTTTCGCTGTACCAGGAGCTGCGTGCCCGGGGGGCGGGCAGTTACGAGAAGGTGGTCACCGATCTTGAGCTGGAGACCGAGGAGCGGGAGCGATGTCGGTCCGAACTGCTCGACCTGGGCTTGATCATTCCCACCGGATCGAAGCACGCCAGCCGTCTGGACGTCGAGAACGGCACACCGGCGGAAGCCGAGACCGACGGCGTCGCGGTCATCGATCCGGAGATCGCGTTACTCCGGCTGCTCCAGCGCGAGCAGCAGCGCCTCCGGACCCACCTCGCCGAGGCCGACGCCTCGTACAGCGCTCTTGAGTCGCTGGTCGGCCGTTTTCTGCGGCCGGGCGCGGTGACCAAGGGAACCGACGTGGAGGTGGAGGTCCTCACCGACTACCGGCGCATTCAGCAGGTGCTGGAGGACATGAGCCATGTCGTCCAGCACGAGGAAGCACTGATGCATCCCGGCACCCTGCAGAGGGAGTTCCCGGAGCGTGTACTGGAGCGGGACCGGCGCCAGCTCGACAAGGGCGTACGGATCCGGGCGATCTTCAACCAGCGGTTCGTCTCCGTACCCGAGCAGGCCGAGTACTTCCGGCGCAAGGCCGAGCAGGGCGCCGAGATCCGCATGTCCCCGGTGGTCCCCATGAACATGGTCATCGCGGACCACCACTTCGCCCTGATCCCGCTGGACCCTTCCAATCCGACGCTGGGCGCGATCCTCGCCCGCGGCGCCGCGCTCGTCCGCTCGTACCTGGCGCTGTACGAGTACTGCTGGCACACCGCGGCCCCCTACGGTGAAGTGCTCAACTCCGAGCAGGGCGGCGACGGGCTCACGGAACAGCAGCGTGCGGCACTGCAGATGCTCGCGTCCGGGATGAAGGACGAGAAGATCGCTCGCAGCATGGGCGTGTCCCTGCGGACCGTCAGCCGGATGCTTTCCGAGGTGATGGCCGAGCTCGGCGCGTCCAGTCGCTTCGAGGCCGGCGTACGGGCCGCCCGGCTCGGCTGGCTCGACTGAGCAGCCCCGGCCGGGCCGCTCCCGAGCGGCTCCCGACGGCCATCTCGCTTCTTACCGCCCAAGAGGTAAGATATCTCCAAAGTTTTGGTCGAACCAGGTGGCGGAGACATGACTCGCGAGGTAGCGACGACCGAGCGCGACGCGGCGATCCAGCAACTCCGTGACGTGGGGCTGCGCGTGACGGCTCCACGTCTGGAGATCCTGCACATCCTCACGGGCGGCGGCCACATGGACGTGGAGACCCTGGCGGCCGCGGCGCGTGAGAAATTGGGCGCGCTCACCAGTCAGGCCGTTTATGAAATGCTCCGGCATTTCCTTGAAACGGGACTGGTGACGAAGTTCGACCGACCGGGCCTTCCCGCCGTCTTCGAAATCGCGGGTACACCTCACCACCATGCGCTCTGCTCTCTGTGCGGGCGCGTCGACAATGTGACCAGCGCTCCCCTGAAAAAGCCGGGGAATGACTTGTCCGGGTGGGATGTCCATGGCTCGGAGATCGTCTTCAAGGGAATCTGCCCCGACTGCAGCGCCACAGCTCGGAACTGAGCACTTCCGAATAGACGAATCGGGCGGACGAAGGGCCCGGAGAGAGCTGCCGCCAGCCTCTCCGGGCCCTTCCGTTCGTCGGTCAGGCCTGCACCGGCGCCGGCCACTCACCGTTCGACAGCGGGACCGCTGCCGACGTGGGTGCAGGCCACTCACCGTCGCCGGCAGGTCGCACAGCAGCACCAGCGGGTGCAGGCCACTCACCGTCGCCGGCAGGCGTCACAGCAGCACCGGTGGGCGCAGGCCACTCACCATCAGCAGGCGTCACAGCAGGAGCAGTGGGCGCAGGCCACTCACCATCAGCAGGCCGCACAGCAGCGGGGGGAGGCGTCGGCCACTCGCCGTCGGCCGACACCGTGGCGGGGCCCGGGGCGGGCCACTCGCCGCCCCCGGCGGGCGTCTCCACGGCAACCGCCTGGGTGGCCGCCAGCACAGGCGGAATGGCTATTCCGCAACAGAGAATGGTGGCTACGGCGAACTGCCTGGCGACCTTGCGAATTCCGGAATTGCGAACGTGAGCAGACATGATTCCTCCAGGATGTGATTTCGATAGTCACCTCAGGGGGTCCGTGCCGCCGGGCCCCTCGAAGACATCTAAATAATCGCTCACCGGAAGCCACACAGCCAGAGTTTTCAACGTCGTGGACCTGCCATGGCGTTGATGCGTCACCTGCGGAATCCTCATTTCCGCGGGAGGGATCTTCTCCGGATATCCGCGATCTTGCACACCACTTCAGTGGTTCAGGCTCACCGATGAGCGCATTGCCCTTTCCGGCGCCTGGATTTCCCCGGGCCCACGACAAGAGGCGGGACCCCAACGGGCCCCGCCTCTTGAATACGCCGGTCTTTTGGTCAGACCAAAACAGATGGTAGCATCGGGCTACGGCTCCCCTGTTCCTCCAGGAGGGGGTTGCCGACGGGGCAGGGGCATGCCGCTGCCCCTGCCCCACCCAACGGCCCGGTGCGCAGGGCCCGTTCGTACACGGCGAGGGTCCTGTCCGCAGCGGACTGCCAGTTCATGCCCTGCGCACGACGGACCGCCGCCCGTCCCATCGACCGCGATGTGCCACGGCTCCGCGCGAACCACAGCAGCCGCTCGGCATAGTCGGCGGGGTTGTGTCCGCGTACGAGGAGTCCTGTTACGCCGTCCTGGACGGCGGTCGGCAGGCCGCCGACCGCCGATGCCAGCACCGGAGTGCCGCAGGCCTGGGCCTCAAGGGCCACCAGGCCGAAGGACTCGCTGCGCGAGGGAACGACGAGAACGTCCGCCGCCCGGTACCAGTCGGCCAACTCCCCCTGCGATGTGGCGGGGACGAAGCGCATCACATCGAGTACCCCCTGATCCCGGCAGAGGTTGTGCAGCGCATCAGGGGCAGCTGCACCGGCGCCGCTCAGGCCGCCGACGACCGGGACCACCATGCGGCCTCGCAGTCCTGGAGCGGAACGGAGCGCTTCGCCGACCGCCCGCACCAGGACGTCCGGAGCCTTGAGTGGCTGGAGGCGGCCGGCGAAGAGCGGCACGAACGCGCCGTGCGGCAGCCCGAGACGGGACCGGGCCGGCTGCTGCCCCCCTCCGGGGCGGAAGATCCGGGTGTTCACTCCCGGGCTCACCACATCGGTGCGCAGCTGATCGGCGCCGTACATGCCGACCAGGGCCGCCGCCTCGTCAGCGGTGTTCGCGATGAGGCGGTCGGCGATGCGCACCACACCCGCCTCGCCGCTGATACGCCACTCCGGTTCGGGTGTGTCGGTCGGCGCGAGGCAGGAGTTCTTGACCTTCGCGAGCGTGTGCATGGTGTGCACGAGAGGGACCCGCCAGTGCCCGGCCGCCGGCCCTCCCACCTGCCCGGAGAGCCAGTAGTGGGAGTGGACGAGGTCGTACGGGCGCTCGGCCCCGGCTCTGATCAGGGCCAGCGAGAACTCCAGCAGCAGGTCCCGCATGGACTCCTTGGGGAGCGGCTCGCAGGGGCCCGCGTGCAGATGCCGGACCCGGACCCCCTCGTCCAGCTGGACGTCGTCGGAGTGCCCCTCTCCGCGACACCGGGTGAAGAGGTCGACGGAGACGTCCCGCCGGGCGAGCGCCCGGGCCAGTTCGACCATGTAGACGTTCATGCCACCGGCGTCTCCGGTGCCGGGCCGGTGCAGTGGCGAGGTGTGGACACTGAGCATGGCGACGCGAAGGGACACGGCAGCTCCTCGGTTGGGAACGCGTGCCCCGTCGCCGCCTCGGATCGCCGGCGCCCGGCCACGCGGCGGATCGCTGGAAGGGACAAGCCGGTCAGAACCCGAAGACGGGTCCTGAGGGCCGTAAGAGCCGGGTGCCCGGCGAGGGCACAGCCAGCGCGTCGGTGGTGACCGGCCGCCCCGGCTCGATGTGGAGAGCCGACGCCAGCCGCCTGGAACCCTCCGGCATCACGGGTGCGGCCCAGGCGCAGAGCGCCGACGCGATGCTCAACTGCGCCGTCAGGGAAGGCAGATGACGTCCGCCGGCACTCGGGCGCCGCCGCTGGTGGGCGTTGACGTACCCGAAGTCGGCTGCCGAGAGCACGACTTCGTCGAGGAGGAGCACCACGCGGCGCGGGTCGAACGACTCCGGCGAGTAAGCATCACGCAGGTCGTCGGCCGCCCGGTGAAGGCGCCGCAGCTGGGTGCCCCATCCGGCGCCTCCCGGGGCCGCGTCGGGGATGACGCCGCCGTTCTCCTCGTACACGGCGTCGAACAGGCGGTTCAGCCACCCGTTCCACGTGCCGGTGAGGATCCGCAGCGTCGCGGCCGGCTCGTCCAGCCGGAAGTCGGGCCGCCGCGCCGCGGTGCGCCCTTCGAGTACGTGCCGGCGCAGCGTGTCGGAGCCGTACTCGATCAGCAGGTCGAGCGCCCACGCCCCGTCGTGCCCTTCCGCGCCCGTACGGGTCTCGTTGACGTAGAAGTCCTGCGGGAGTTTGACGCCCTTCGCGAGCAGGATCGCCGGCAGGAGGACGGCATGGCAGAAGGTGTGGCCGAAGCCGCCGAAGTGCGCGGTGCGTTCCGGCAGCGGCTGCTTGTCGAAGCCCTGGCCGAACAGGTGCATGGCCGCCGCCTCGAAGCATCCGTCGATGCGGTGCCCGTCGAGTCCGTCGACGGGCACCGGGATTCCCCAGTCGCCGGGATGGCCCACGGCCACGTCGGGCAGCCCGTCCTCGACGAGGGTTTCGCACAGGACCGCCAGCGAGGGCGGGAGCTCCGACGCGGCCCAGTAGTCGGCGAGAGGGCCGCGGAACTGCTCCAGGGCGAAGTAGGGCCGCCGGGAGCGGCGAAGCTGCGCAGGTGTGCCGCACAGCGTGCAGGAGGGGTCGGTCAGTGTGCCACCGTCGTTCGGCAGGGCGCAGACACGGCACACACCGCCTTCGCTCGCCGCGGCGCAGTGCGGGCAGCCGCCGGTCACCAGCGCTCCGTGCAGCCGGCGTTCGCAGGGTACGCAGTAGGGCATCGGCCGGGAGCGCACCACGATGGCTCCGTCCGCGTGGAGGCTGCGGAAGAGTGCCCTGGTCCAGCGGGCGTATCCGCGGTCGCGTCGTGGGTGGACGATGTGGTCGAACTCGATCCCGGCGTGCTGCCAGTCGGCTCTGATCGTGGTGCGGTAGCCGTCGGCGACGTCCTCCGGCGTCCGCTGCGCGCGGAGCGCTCTGGCTGCCACGGATGCGGTGTGGTCGGCAGTTCCGGTGGTGAACAGCACGCGTTCGCCGTCCGCCCGCAGAAAGCGGGCCAGGACGTCGGCGGCTACGTAGGGGCCGGCCAGATGTCCGATGTCGAGTTCGGCGCAGGGGGCGGGCGGGGTCGCGGTGATCCAGAGCGGCGTACTCATGGGTGGACCTCCTTGACGCTGGAGTGACGCGGGTGCGGTGCTCAGCGCGGTTCGAAGTGGAAGGAGCGGATGAAGCAGTCGCGCGGTTGCTCGACCGCGTAGACGACGCATTCGAAGAGTGCCTGGGTGGTGAGCTTCTCCTCGACGCCCCGGTTCCCGGCCCCCATTCCCTCCCATTCGGCGGAGCGCGGGTCGGAGGTGGAGAAGTCCGGTGGATAGAGCGAGAAGACACGGACGCCGGAAGGGCCGAGCCGTCGGGAGAGAATGTCGGCGAATCCGGCCTGGGCGCCTTTTGCCGCGTAGAAGGCTTCGTGCGCGTGGGAATCAGCTGTCGACCGGCCGGCGCACACGGCCACCATGTTGATGATGTCCGGGCGGTTCGACGCACGGAGCAACGGCAGGAAGTGTTTGACCATCAGCACGGTGCCGCCGGCCGTCGATTCGATCGTCTCCACGATCTCTTCGTCCGACGCGTCGTCGAGTTCCAGGCCGTCCAGCCACCGGGCCCCGTTGTTGACCAGGAGATCCACCCGGTCCGTCCGCTCGCCGACACGGCGTGCGAATTCCCGGATGTCGGCCGGCTTGCTCAGGTCGCATCCGAAGGCGTGAATGCGGTCCCGGGCTGAGCCCATGACTTCGGTCCGGGTGCGTTCGGCGGCCTCGACCGTGCGCGCGGATACGTAGACCTCGGCGCCCAGGTGGGCGAATCCGATGGCAAGCGCACGGCCGAAGTGCCGGGACGCACCGGTCACCACGACGTTCAGGTTCTGGAATGTCATCCTCTGCTGCGCTCCTCACACAGGACGGAAAAGGGCAGAACTCCCCCACGTCGAAAGGGCGGTGGGAAGTTCTTCGGAATCCAGCCTGACAGAGCGGAGGGGCCCGAAGGCGGTCAGAAGGGCTGCGTATTCACGCCGTGACGCGGATACGCCAGGGCATCGGCACCGCGCGTTCCAGGACGTACGCGCGCTTGCCGTGCACCGCCACGCTGCCGAGGCACGGCCCGTCCACCGCGGCCGACACGTGCGCCGTCCCGCCCGGGGTGGCGATGCTGAGGGCCGGGCCCTGCGCGAGGCGGTGCGGGACAGTACCGGAGATGGCAGCGGCCGCCGCGACGCACGCGGCTCCGGTGAGAGCGAGGCTGGGATGCCAGCCGTTGACGGTGATACCGCGGGCGAACAGCAGGCCGCTGGGGTCGGCGCCGATCACGGCGATCCTGGGCAGCCCCGACCGGGGTGCGCAGCCGAGCAGCCGAGCAGCGGCCGCTCTGATCCTCAGCAGGGGAAGCAGCAACTCGATTCCGGCGGCGAACAGTTCGGCCGCCGAGTGCACTCCGAGCGCTGCGGCGTCGACGAACACACAGGGATTGCCGAAACGTACGAGCGACACATCCAGGCCGCCCAGCCGCTGCAGGGGCAGACCCGTGGGGAGCAGTCCCGCGGCGGGCCAGGGGCCGGTGAACCTGACGATGTGGCCGCCGTGCGGGTCGGGCTCGCAGACGACGGTGTCGCCGGTCGTCAGGGCCCGTACCCGGACCGGCCCCGGCAGCCGCGCGGCGACGACGCAGGCGAGCAGCGAATGACCGCAGCCGCTGCGGAAGTTGAAACCGTCCGGCAGTCTCTGCACGAAGCGGTACTCCAGGTCGAAACCGGGATGGGGCGACGGCTGGTGGAACGCGATCTTCTGGATCTGTGCACGCCCTGTCGAGTCGAGCCACCGGCGGACGCCCAGGAGCTCCTTCCCCAGTGCGAGTGCGCCCCGGGGAAGCCCGTCGCCCGGCAGCACGAGCGTCGGACTCGGCGCTCCCTCCACCCGGACGATGTCCGCCCTCATGCCGCGCAGTCGACAGGCCGCCGCAGCCCCTGCACGACTTCCGTCCACAGCTCATGGACGGCGATGGCCCAGAGGGCCAGTGCGTCCGATGCGGAGGGGTGATCGATGTGCCGGGCGAGCAGCGCCTGCACCCGGTCGGGGCGCAGACGTCCGTCCCGCGCCAGCTTCGCGGGTGACAGCAGTTCCCGTACGGATTCCAGGAGGGGGCTGCCCGGGGCCAGCATGGCTGCCAGCGGCAGCGTGAACGGCTGTTTGGGCCGCCGCAGAACCGTGGCCGGCAGCAGCCCACGGCCCGCTTCGTACAGCGCGCGCTTCCCCGTCCGCTCCCCGGCGCTCCGGGACCTGGCCATGGCCACGGTGGCCGGCTGGCAGAACGGCATACGGGCCTCCACCGCGCAGGCCATGCTCAGATGGTCGACGCGCCGCAGGTGGTAGGCGGGAAGCCGGCAACCGGTCTCGAACTCGCTGAGCGTGGAGAGCCGGTCCCCTGTGGAGCGGCGCAGCCGGGCCGCGATGCGGTCGCTGTCGGAGCCCAGGTCGTTGATGAAGGCGCGGTAGGCCGGTGTGTACAGGTGGTGCCGGAGCAGCCGGGGCGCGGCCGCGAGCGCGTCGACGTAGGCAGCGGTCCAGTCCTGGCCGTCCGGTACCTCCATCGCGCGGCGGACCCGGTCGTAACCGCCGAAGAGTTCGTCGGCCCCGTCCCCGGTGAGCGCCACCGTGAATCCGGCCTCCCGCACGGCCCGGAACAGGGCGTAGGTGCTCAGCGCGATCGGGTCGGCGTTGGGCTGGCCGAGGTGGCGGACCGTACGGGTGAGGAGCGAGGCGAGCTCTGCCGGGTCGATGTCGACGCGGTGGTGCACGGTGCCCGCCCGGTTGGCGACGGCGCGCGCGTACGTGTGCTCGGCGTCCGGCCAGCGGCCCTGGTAGCCGAGGTGGAAGGTGTGCAACTGCCGGTCCTCACCGTGCAGTTCCTCGGCCGCGAGCGCCGTGACCAGTCCGGAGTCGAGCCCACCGCTGGTGACGGCGCACACCGGGACATCGGCGGCGGTCAGGCGGGCGGTCTCGTGTCGCAGGGTTTCCAGTACCCCCGTACCGGCGTGCGGTGAACGGCCGTCCGCCCCCGCACGGCGGCCTATCCGCAGGACGGAGCCGGGGGACGCGACCGCCGTGGCACCCGGCGGCAGGACGTGCACGCCGCGCAGCGCCGTCTCGGTGCCCAGGGGCGTCTTGGTGGCCAGCACCGAGTCGAGCGACTCCTCCCTGATGTCGGCCGGTACCGCGTCGAAGGCGAGGAGCGCGGGGATCTCCGACGCGAAGCGCACGGATCCGTCCCCGGAGACGTGGTAGTGGATGGGTTTCATCCCCATGTCGTCCACCGCCAGCACGAGTCGGGGCCGCGGCCGCCCGAGGTCGAGTACCGCGACCGCGAACATCCCGTCGAGATGCGCGGCGAACTCGGGGCCGTACTCCATGTAGAGGGCCGGCAGGATGCTGCCGTCGCAGAGATCGTCGAAGCGGTGCCCACGGGCGGACAGCCGTCGCCGCAGCTCGCGGTGGTTGTAGATCTCCCCGTTCAGCACGGCGAGCACACCGGGGGCGGTACGCAGCCGGTACGGCTGGCTGCCGTGCCCGGGATCCGTGACGGCGAGCCGGTCGCACCCCAGCGACCAGCCGCGGCCGCTGAGCACTCCATGCTCGTCGGGTCCGCCGTGACGCTGCCGACCCGACACAGCGTCCAGCTCGGGGGCGGTCACCCCAGCGGCGAATGAACCGAGAATCCTGCACATGCCAGCGCCTCCGGCTGTCAAATTCCCTGACGGCTTCTCTTAACTGCACCAATGATTTGAAGCTACCAAATTTTAGGGTGGCGCGTAAGTGCCATGTCTCGGACGCGCCACCCGGTGCGCCTTGCCCCCGGCCGGAGCAGGCAACAGGCTGAACACATGGACGAGTTGAGGACCGACAGCCCCGACCGCAGCGCGCCGGAGAGCCTGCTGGTCGTCGCCGCACACCCGGACGACATCGAGTTCTGTGTCAGCGGAACCGTGATGCAGTGGATCGCCCGGGGCACCCGCGCGACGTACTGCATCGTCACGGACGGAGACGCCGGCGGTTACGACGACCGGCTCCCCCGGCAGGCGATGGCGGACCTGCGCCGTGCCGAACAGGTCCATTCGGCGAAGCTCAGCGGCATCCAGGACGTCCGGTTCCTCGGATACCCGGACAGCCTTGTCGAGCCGAGCGTGGCTCTGAGGCGTGATCTGTGCCGTGTCATCCGCGAGGTCAGGCCGCAGCGCGCGATCATCCCCAGCCCCGAGATCAACTGGAAGAGACTCGCCGATCTGCACCCCGACCACCGGGCCGTCGGCGAGGCCGCACTGCGCGCCGTCTATCCCGAAGCGCGTAATCCGTTCGCCTACCCCGAACTCCTCGGAGGGGAAGGGCTCGAACCGTGGATCGTGCCGGAACTCTGGCTGATGACCGGCCCCACACCCAACCAGTATGTCGATGTCACCAGCGTCTTCAGCCGCAAGGTCGATGCCTTGCGCATTCACACGTCGCAGACCGCGCACTTCGATGATCTGGCGGGCCTGCTGCACGACTGGCTGTCGGAGCACGCGCAGGCGGCCGGCCTGCCCCCGGGGCGTCTGGCCGAAGCGTTCCAGATCGTGGCCACCGGCTAGGAGTTGTCTGGGCGCCGCTCCGTTTCACACCCCCAGGATGCGGGAGAGCCCGTAGTCGAAGCGCTCGTCGAAGGAGGTGTCCTCGAAGTACGCGGCGGCTCGGGACAGTGAGGGGTATGCGCCCATGTCCAGCTGTCGTGCGAACGCCGGACCCATCGCGTCAGGAAGCGCCTGTTCCTCCTGAGTCAGCCCCAAGGCGAAGTAGACGAGGCTCCAGCCGGTCCAGACCGCCTCGCGTTCCGCCAGCCCGCCGGCCAGCAGCGCCTCGGTCATCAGGTCGGCGAAGCGGAGTGTGGCGGGTTCGGCGGCGTACGTACCGGCCACGATCCTGGCCCCGTCCCGGTGGGCCAGCAGGGCGCGGCGGTAGCGGTGGAGCAGTTCGCGGACCCGTGGTTCCCAGGGCTCGGGCAGTCCGTCCACCGGCGCCCCGGCCACGATCGCATCCGCCATCAACTCCGACAGCCGCGCCTTGGTCTTCGCATGCCAGAGCACTGTGTTCATCCGGACGCCGAGCCGGTCCGCGATGCCGCGGATCGAGAGCCCGTCCGCACCTTTCTCCTCCAGCAGCTCCAGGGCCGTTCGCACCACCGTTGCGGGGTCGAGCCGTGTCCGGGCGAGATCCTCCGCTTGCTTCTTGGTCACCGACCTAGTCTACTGGGCGCACCCACCTTGGTCACTGACCAAGAGATTCCTGAGGAGCTGCCATGGAGCACGAGCACGTAGTCATCGCAGGAGGCGGCCCCACCGGGCTGTGGCTGGCCGCCGAACTGCGGCTGGGCGGGACACCCGTCACCGTCCTGGAAACTCGCCGCGAGCGGGATCCCCACTCCAAGGCCCTCACTATCCATCCGCGCACACTGGAGGCCCTGGCCACCCGGGGCGTGCTGGAGCCCTTCCTCACGGAGGGGCGGCGCATCCCCAGTGGCCACTTCGGCGGGCTCGACGACCGGATGGACTTCGGGGTCCTCGACACCCCCTACCCCTTCACACTCGCCCTGCCGCAGGCCCGCACCGAGGAGCTGCTGGAGGAACACGGGAATGCGGCCGGAGCCAAAATCCGGCGCGGGCACCACGTGACCGGACTTACCCAGGACGAAGACGGGGTGAGCGTCGAGGCAACCGGCCCCGACGGCCCGTACACACTGCGCGCCGACTACGTCGTCGGTTGCGACGGCACCCGAAGCACCGTGCGCGAAGCGGCGGGCATCGACTTCCCCGGCAACGACGCCACCACCTGGGGCTTCCTGGGCGACGTCGTCCTGGACAACCCGCCACAGGAAGCGGTGGCGGCCGTGTCGGGCCCGACCGGCGGCGTCATGATTGTCCCGATGCCGGGCGGCATCCACCGGATCGTCGGCGGTGACCCGGACAGTGCCGGTACCGGCTACCCCGGCGAACTCACCCTCGACGTGCTGCGCGCCAAGGTGACCCGGATCGCCGGCACCGACTTCGGCATGCGCGACCCGAGCTGGCTCTCCCGGTTCGGCAACGCCACCCGGCAGGCCGCCGAGTACCGCAGGGGCCGCGTCCTCCTCGCGGGCGACGCGGCGCACATGCACTACCCGGCCGGAGGTGTGGGCCTCAACGTCGGCATCCAGGACGCCACGAACCTCGGCTGGAAACTGGCCGCCACAGTGGCGGGCACCGCCCCCGCCGGGCTCCTGGACAGCTACCACACCGAACGCCACCCGGTCGGCGCCGACCTACTGCTCAGCACCCGCGCCCAGACGGCACTGATGAACGCCTACTCGGCGGAGGGCCAGGATCTGCGTGCACTCCTGAGCCAACTCATCGCCACCGTCCCCGAGTTCTCCCGAAGCCTGGCCGAAAGACTCTCGGCACTGGCCGTCACCTACCCGGGCCCCGCACACCACCACCCCCTGACCGGTCACCGCGCACCCAACCTCGAACTCTCCAACAGCACCAACCTCTTCACGCTGCTCCGGACCGGCCGCCACGTCCTGCTGCACTTCACCGGCACCCCGGCACCGCCCTCCACCTCCCACATCATCACGCACACAGCACACCGGCCCGACCCACGCCCCGCCTGGTCCACCGTGCGTGCCGCGCTCATCCGCCCCGACGGCCATGTCGCCTGGGCGAGCGAACAGCCCGACACCGACGTTCTGCGGGCCGAGGCGCACGCGGCGGTATCCGCGACTCACCGCTGACCAGGACGCCGTCGATGCCCACGGCCCCCGGCCGTCGGCAGCCGGACTGTTCGTACCGGCCGCCTCCCGGACCCGCTTCCGCACTTCGGCCCCTGCTGTGCGACTCGCGGTGAGGAGCTTCGGCGCCCGGAGGCGGCAGGGGCATCAATGAGCAGCGACGAGGGATCACCACCCGCTACGGCAGGACCGCCGAGTTAGGTCTGAGACTGACGGTCGCGGTCAGCGGTATATGACCAACTCGCGCTCGTCCGCACCTTCCAGTTCGTACTGTGTGCCGACCAGGGGCCGGCCGGAGTAGAGCCGGATCAGCGTCGGCACATCGGCGACCAGCCGGGCGGGCGGCCGTCCGTCGATCTTGTTCCCGAGCGCCATGGTGCGGTTGCCGTCGTCGAGTACCGCATGGACGAGTGGGGTGCCCCGTTTCCGGCTGGCGACCGACAGAAGCACCAGCTCCGACGCCTCGCCCGCTACGGCGTAGGCACCTGCCGCGCCCCATGCGTCGCGTACATCGCCTGCGTGGACCCACTCTCCGAAGGCCACGGTGTCGAGCAGGCCGTCCTCGTGCAGGGCGATCACCGGGCCGGCCTCGCTGAGGCCGCGCTCCAACTCGTCCAGCACGCGCCGGAGTGGCCAGCAGGCACGCTCAGCCACATCGGCGGCGTTGGATCCGGGTGAGAAGACGCCTTCTTCGAGCCGCCCTTCCACGATCCGGACCAGCGCCGCCGCACAGTGGGCGACCACCTCACGAACCGTCCAGCCCGGACAGGCCGTACGGAACGCGAACAACTCCTCGGGTGCCGACCGGAGCAGCGGCATGAGCGCGTCCCGCTCCGTCAACAGGAGACGGCCCGGCAACGCGGGATCACGACGCTCCTCGGACATTCTGGTTTCCCCCTTGGACGGGATCAGTAGCGGTAGTGGTCCGGCTTGTACGGGCCCGAGACGTCGACACCGATGTAGGCGGCCTGCTCGGGACGGAGCGTCGTGAGCTTCACGCCGAGGGCGTCGAGGTGGAGGCGGGCGACCTTCTCGTCCAGGTGCTTGGGCAGCACATACACGTCGGTCGGGTACTCGGCGGGCTTGGTGAACAGCTCGATCTGGGCCAGCGTCTGGTCCGCGAAGCTGTTGGACATCACGAACGAGGGGTGACCCGTCGCGTTGCCCAGGTTCAGCAGACGCCCCTCCGACAGCACGATCAGCACCTTGCCGTCGGCGAACGTCCAGGTGTGGACCTGCGGCTTGACCTCGTCCCGCACGACCCCGGGGATCCTGGCCAGGCCGGCCATGTCGATCTCGTTGTCGAAGTGGCCGATGTTCCCCACGATCGCCTGGTGCTTCATCTTGGCCATGTCGGCGGCCATGATGATGTCCTTGTTGCCCGTCGTGGTCACGAAAATGTCCGCGATCGACACGACGTCGTCCAGGGTCGAGACCTGGAAGCCGTCCATCGCCGCCTGCAAAGCACAGATCGGGTCGATCTCGGTAATGATCACCCGGGCACCCTGACCGCGCAGCGACTCCGCGCAGCCCTTGCCCACGTCGCCGTAACCGCAGACCACCGCGACCTTCCCACCGATCAGGACATCGGTGGCACGGTTGATACCGTCGATCAGCGAGTGCCGACACCCGTACTTGTTGTCGAACTTCGACTTGGTGACAGCATCATTGACGTTGATCGCCGGGAACAGGAGCGTGCCGTCGCGGTGCATCTCGTACAACCGGTGCACACCGGTCGTGGTCTCCTCCGTCACACCCCGGATCTCCGATGCGATCTTCGTCCAGTCGAGCGTACTGCGCTCCAACAGGGCTCGTACGACGGCGAGTTCGTCGTTCGCGGCCTCGGGGAGTTCACCTGTTTTCTGGTACTCGACGCCCTTGTGGACCAGGAGGGTGGCATCCCCGCCGTCGTCGAGGATCATGTTCGGGCCGCCGGTAGGGGCATCCGGCCAGGTCAGTGCCTGCTCCGTGCACCACCAGTACTCCTCCAGGCTCTCGCCCTTCCACGCGAACACCGGGATCCCCGCGGCAGCAATCGCCGCCGCCGCGTGATCCTGGGTGGAGAAGATATTGCAGGAGACCCACCGCACCTGCGCGCCCAGAGCCACCAGCGTCTCGATCAGCACAGCCGTCTGCACCGTCATATGCAGGGACCCGGTGATCCGCGCACCCGCCAGCGGCCGGGCCTGCGCATACTCCGCACGGATCGACATCAGACCCGGCATCTCATGCTCGGCCAGCGTGATCTCCTTACGGCCGAACGCGGCCAGCGACAGATCAGCAACCCTGAAATCGGTGAACTCAGCGGACATGAAGGCTCCTTGAAGACAGAACATTGCGATGAATGTCGACGGCCGCCGTCGAACGGTTGAGCGTGATGTAGTGCAAACCCGGCGCACCCTCGACAAGCAACCGGTCCGCCATGGCCGTGGCATGGTCAACCCCGATCCGGTACGAGGTGGCAGGATCGTGGCGGGCGCGTTCCAGGCGGTGCGCCAGATCTTCGGGGAAGGCCGCGTCGCTCAGCTCGGCGAAGCGGCAGATCTGGCGGTAGTCGGTCGCAGGCATGATCTCCGGGATGACCGGTGTCGAGCAGCCGGCCGCGGCGACACGATCACGGAACCTCAGATAGGTCTCCACGTCGAAGAACATCTGGGTGATGGCGTAGTCCGCCCCGGCCCGGCACTTGGCCACGAAGTGGCGAACGTCCTCGTCCAGAGACGTGGCACGCGGGTGGCCCTCCGGGAAGGCGGCCACGCCGGTGGTGAAGTCGCCGAGCGACCTGACCAGCTCGACCAACTCGATCGCGTAGCTGAGACCGCGAGGATGAGCCTGCCACCCCCCTCTCGGATCTCCCGGCGGATCGCCCCGCAGGGCAAGCACATCGCAGATACCGGCGTCGGCGTACTGGCCGATGATGTGCCGCAGTTCGGCCACCGAGTGCCCGACCGCGGTGAGATGTGCGACCGGGCGCAGCGTCGTCTCGGCCGCGATCCGCTTGGTCACGGCGACGGTACGGTCCCGGGAGGAGCCACCGGCCCCGTACGTGACGGAGACGAAGTCCGGGCCGAGCGCCTCGACACGCCGGATCGCCTCCCAGAGAGTCGTCTCGCCGGCAGGTGTCTTCGGCGGGAAGAACTCGAACGAGAAGGTCGTCATCGACGGCCCCCAGCGTTGAAGTACGTGGCAGCGGGGTGGTGGACGACGATCGCGTCGGTGGACTGCTCGGGGTGCAGCTGGAACTCCTCGGACAACTGGATCCCGATCCGCTCGGGCTGGAGCAGTTCGGCGATCTTCGCCCGGTCCTCCAGATCCGGACACGCCGGGTACCCGAGCGAGTAGCGACAGCCCTGGTACTCGGTACGGAGCACGGCATCCAGCGAGTCCGGGTCGCCCGCTTCGATGCCGAGTTCGGAGCGGACTCGTGCGTGCCAGTACTCGGCGAGGGCTTCGGCCAACTGGACGGAGAGGCCGTGGAGTTCGAGGTAGTCGCGGTAGGAGTTGGCCTCGAACAGCTCGGCGGTGGCCTCACCGATCCGCGAGCCGACCGTGACCACCTGGAGACCGATCACATCGGTCTCGCCGGACTCCTCGGGGCGGAAGAAATCCGCCAGACAGAGCCTGCGGCCACGGCGCTGACGCGGGAAGGAGAAACGGGTCCGCTCACTGCCGTCCTCATTCAGGAGGATCAGGTCGTCGCCCTTGGAGACACAAGGAAAGTAGCCGTAGACCACTGCCGCTTCGAGCATGTTCTTGGTGTGCAGCTGGTCCAGCCACCCCCGCAGATGCGGCCGGCCCTCGGTCTCCACCAGCTCCTCATACGTGGGACCCTCACCCTTACGGGCCTCCTTCAGACCCCACTGCCCCTTGAACAGCGCGCCCTCGTCCAGCCAGGACGCATACTCCTTGAGCTGGATCCCCTTGACGACACGGGTACCCCAGAACGGCGGCTCCGGGACCGGATTGTCGGTGGCCACATCCGAGCGGACAGGCCCCTGCGCCTCCTCCACCTCCAGAACAGCAGCCGTATCCCGCTTCGGCACCCGCCGCTGCTTGAGCTCGGGCAGCACCACACCCGGCACACCCCGCTTGACACCGATCAGCGCATCCATCAACCGCAGACCCTCGAAAGCATCCCGCGCATAGCGGACCTCGCCCTCGTAGATCTCATGAAGATCCTGCTCGACATACGCCCTGGTCAGGGCCGCGCCGCCGAGGATGACGGGGAAATCGGCAGCCATCTTGCGCTGGTTGAGCTCCTGGAGGTTCTCCTTCATGATCACAGTCGACTTCACCAGGAGACCGGACATACCGATGACGTCGGCCTTGTGCTCCTCCGCCGCTTCCAGGATCGCCGAGACAGGCTGCTTGATACCGAGGTTGACGACGTTGTAGCCATTGTTCGTCAGAATGATGTCGACGAGGTTCTTACCGATGTCATGCACGTCACCACGGACGGTGGCCAGGACGATCGTGCCCTTGCCGTCATCATCGGTCTTCTCCATGTGCGGCTCCAGATGAGCCACCGCACTCTTCATCACCTCAGCCGACTGGAGCACGAACGGCAACTGCATCTGCCCCGACCCGAAAAGCTCACCGACAACCTTCATACCCTCCAGCAAGGTGTCATTGACGATCTCCAGAGCCGGCCGGGTCTGCAACGCCTCATCCAGGTCGGCCTCCAGACCGTTCTTCTCCCCGTCGATGATCCTGCGCTGCAACCGCTTGTCCAGCGGGAGAGCCATGAGTTCCTCGGCCCTGCCCTGCTTCATGGACTTCATGTTGACGCCCTCGAAAAGCTCCATGAGCTTCTGCAACGGGTCATAGCCCTCAGCCCGCCGGTCGTAGATCAGGTCGAGGGCGACCTTGACCTGCTCCTCCTCCAGCCGGGCGATCGGCAGGATCTTCGACGCATGCACGATCGCCGAATCCAGCCCCGCCTTCACACACTCGTCCAGGAACACCGAGTTCAGCACCACCCGGGCAGCCGGGTTGAGACCGAAGGAAATGTTCGACAGACCCAGCGTGGTCTGGACCTCCGGGTGACGGCGCTTGAGCTCGCGGATGGCCTCGATGGTGGCGACGCCGTCGCCCCTCGACTCCTCCTGACCCGTGCAGATCGTGAAGGTCAGCGTGTCGATGAGAATGTCCGACTCGCGCACCCCCCAGTTACCGGTCAGGTCCTCGATCAGCCGCTCCGCGACAGCGACCTTGTGCTCGACCGTGCGCGCCTGACCCTCCTCATCGATCGTCAGCGCGATCAGCGCGGCACCGTGCTCGACCGCCAGCGCGGTCACCTTCGCGAAACGGGACTCCGGCCCGTCACCGTCCTCGTAATTGACCGAGTTCAGAACCGCCCGACCGCCCAGCTTCTCCAAACCCGCCCGCAGCACAGGCAGTTCCGTGGAGTCCAGCACGATCGGCAACGTCGAGGCGGTGGCGAAACGGCCCGCCAGCTCGCTCATGTCGGCCACACCATCACGGCCCACATAGTCGACACACAGATCCAGCATGTGCGCGCCCTCACGGATCTGATCGCGCGCCATCTCCACACAGTCGTCCCAACGCGCCTCCAGCATCGCCTCGCGGAACTTCTTACTGCCGTTGGCATTCGTCCGCTCACCGATCGCCATATACGCCGTGTCCTGACGGAACGGCACCGTCTGATACAGCGACGCGGCACCCGGCTCAGGACGCGGCTCGCGAGCGGTGGGCTGGGTGCCACGTACTCGCTCCACCACCTGACGCAGATGCTCCGGCGTCGTACCGCAACAGCCACCGATCAGCGACAACCCGTACGCTCCGGCGAACGTCGCCTGCGCTTCGGCCAGTTGCTCCGGCGTGAGCGGATAGTGCGCGCCGTCCTTGCCGAGCACCGGAAGCCCCGCGTTCGGCATACAGGACAGCGGGATGCGGGAGTGGCGCGCCAGATAGCGCAGGTGCTCGCTCATCTCGGCCGGGCCCGTCGCACAGTTCAGGCCGATCAGGTCGATACCCAGGGGCTCCAGCGCGGTCAGCGCGGCGCCGATCTCCGAGCCGAGCAGCATCGTGCCGGTGGCCTCCACCGTGACCGAGCAGATCACGGGAAGATCGGCACCCGTCGCCTCCAGCGCACGCCGTGCACCGATCACGGCGGCCTTCGCCTGGAGCAGGTCCTGCGACGTCTCCACGAGCAAGGCGTCCGCCCCGCCGCGTATCAGGCCTTCGGCGTTCTGCTCGTACGCGTCCCGCAGGGCGCCGTACCGCACATGCCCCAGCGTCGGCAGTTTCGTACCCGGGCCCATAGAACCCAGCACCCACCGCGGCCGCCCGTCGCGGGCCGCATACGCATCAGCGGTCTCCCGTGCGATGCGGGCCCCTGCCTCGGACAGTTCGTGGACGCGGTCGGGGATGTCGTACTCCCCCAGCGCGGCCAGATTCGCACCGAAGGTGTTCGTCTCCACACAGTCGACGCCGACAGCGAAGTACTCCTCGTGCACCGAGCGGACGATGTCGGGACGGGTGATGTTGAGTACCTCGTTGCAGCCCTCCAGCTGCAGGAAGTCATCCAGCGTGGGGTCCTGGGCCTGAATCATGGTCCCCATGGCTCCGTCCGCGATCACCACCTGCCCGGTGAGCGCTTCGCGCAGACCCCTCGTGCCCCTCACGTCAACTCCCGCAGGTGTGCTGTCAGATGGGCCACGCATTCAGGGCCGTAGGACATCCTGAGCCGGGAGACGAGGGAGTCGCGGTACAGGCGGTACTCCTGTGTTCCCACGTAGTCGAGCACCGTCGCCGCCACCGCACAGCCGAGCTGGGCGGCGTGCTGCTCGGGGACTCCCCATGCCAGGCCGGCGAGGAAGCCCGCGCGGAAGCCGTCGCCGACTCCTGTGGGATCGACGGCGCCGGGCACCTCGACTGCGGGGACGGCCAGCGGGTCGTGACCGGTGCGCTCAAGGCGGACGCCCTGAGCGCCGTGTGTGGTGACCCAGCAGCCGACCTTGTTGAGGATCTGCTGCTGGGTGAGACCGGTCCGTTCCTGCAGGAGCGCTGCCTCGTACTCGTTGGTGAAGAGCCAGCGCGCGCCGCTGATCAGTTCCAGGGCCTCGGGCCCGTCGAGCCTTGCCAGTTGCTGCGAGGGGTCGGCGGCGAAAGGGATCCCCAGCTTTCGGCATGCTCTGGTGTGCCTCGTCATGGCCTCCGGGTCGTCCGGGGAGATCATGACGAGGCTCAGCCGGCCGGTCCGGCGGATGACCGAACCCAGGTCGATTTCCCTGGCTTCCGCCATCGCTCCGGCGTAGAAAGTGGCGATCTGGTTCTGCGCCCGGTCCGTCGTACAGAGGAATCTGGCCGTGTGCAGTTCCGTGCTGACCCGGACGGAGTCCGTGTCGACCCCATGCTGCTTGAGCCAGACACGGTACGGCTCGAAGTCGCTTCCCACCGCGCCGATCAGTACGGGGCGCAGTCCGAGCAGTCCGAGCCCGAAGGAGATGTTTGCTGCCACTCCCCCTCGCCGTATCTCCAGCTGGTCCACGAGGAACGACAAGGACACCCGGTCGAGCCGGTCGGCCAGGAGCTGGTCGGTGAACCTCCCGGGGAACGTCATCAGATGGTCGGTGGCGATGGAACCTGTGACAGCAATACCCATCTCAGTCAGTCCTCCGCTGCCAGACGCAGGGCGGCCACCCGGTCGGTGCGCTCCCAGGTGAAGTCCGGCAGCTCGCGGCCGAAGTGGCCGTACGCGGCGGTCCGGGCGTAGATGGGACGCAGCAGATCGAGGTCTCGGATGATCGCGGCGGGGCGCAGATCGAAGACCTGGTCGATGGCGTTCTCGATACGGGACACGGGTACGGTCTCGGTGCCGAAGGTCTCGACGAACAGGCCGACCGGTTCGGCCTTGCCGATGGCGTACGCGACCTGCACCTCGCAGCGCTCCGCCAGACCGGCCGCGACGACGTTCTTGGCCACCCAGCGCATCGCGTACGCCGCCGAACGGTCCACCTTGGACGGGTCCTTGCCGGAGAACGCGCCGCCGCCGTGCCGGGCCATCCCCCCGTACGTATCGATGATGATCTTGCGACCGGTCAGACCCGCGTCACCCATCGGGCCACCGATCTCGAAACGGCCGGTCGGGTTCACCAGCAGCCGGTATCCGTCGCTTTCGAGGCTGACGCCCTGCTCCGCGAGCGCCTTGAGTTCGGCCTCCACCACGTGTTCGCGGATGTCCGGGGCGAGCAGCCCAGCCAGGCTGATGTCGGCCGCGTGCTGGGTGGAGACGACGACGGTGTCCAGCCGGACCGGCCGGTCCCCCTCGTACTCGATGGTGACCTGGGTCTTGCCGTCGGGGCGCAGATACGGGACGGTCCCGTCCTTGCGTACCTCGCTCAGCCGGCGGGAGAGCCGGTGGGCCAGATGGATGGGCAGGGGCATCAGCTCGGCCGTGTCGGTGCAGGCGTAGCCGAACATCAGCCCCTGGTCCCCGGCGCCCTGCTGGTCCAGCGCCTCACCGTCCTTGTCGGCGGTGTCGACGCCCTGCGCGATGTCGGGTGACTGGGCACCGATCGACACGGACACCCCGCAGGAGGCGCCATCGAAGCCCTTGGCCGAGGAGTCGTAGCCGATGTCGAGTACGGCCTTGCGGACGAGTTCGGCTATGGGTACATAGGCGGCGGTGGTCACCTCGCCCGCGATATGGACCTGCCCTGTGGTGATCAGGGTCTCGACGGCCACGCGGGATGCCGGGTCCTGGGCCAGGAGCGCGTCGAGGATCGTGTCGCTGATCCGGTCAGCGATCTTGTCCGGGTGTCCCTCGGTGACGGATTCGGAGGTGAAGAGCCGTCGGCTCACGTCACTTCACCTCCGCGCGGAAGAAGTTGTCCGCGATGGCGTCGAGCGTGCGGATGGCGTCGACCTCAAGCGTCTCCATCTCGATCGAACGGCCGCTCAGCTGCTCCAGCAGGAAGACGAACTCGACGAACGACAGCGAGTCGATGAGACGGTTCTCGATGAGGTCCAGGTCGGGTGCGATGTCGGCCCGGTCCTCGTGGCGCTTGAGGATCCAGTCCTTGACCTGCTGCAGGCCCTCGCTCATGGCTGTGCTCCTAACTGTGTCTGTGGGCATGACGATGTGTGCGTGACGATGTGTGCGTGACGATGTGTGCGTGACGATGTGTGCGTGACGATGTGCGGGCCGGTGGCCCTGTCACGGCTGCGGTGCGACAGGTGGGTCACCGAGGATCGGCGCTGCCACCGCGACGGCGTAGTCGACGTCGTGGCTGATGCTCACGGTGATCTCGCAGATGCCGGAGGCGGCGGCCATGTCGGCTGCGGAACGGCGGAGTTCGACGAGGGGCCAGCCGCCGTCCGACCGCCGCACGACGATGTCGAGCCACGGCAGGAACCGGTTCTGGACGCGGAGTGTCTTGAAGGCCGCCTCCTTGGCCGCGATACGGCCGCAGAGGCTCAGGATGTCCAGTCCGGTCGATGTCCGGCAGTCCGCCAGTTCGCGGGCGTCGAGCATCCGGCCGAAGAAGGCTTCGCCGTGGTCGGCCATGAGGCGGCGGACGCGGTTGACGGACACGATGTCCATGCCGAGATTCGCCCCGCCCAGGCCGCCCGCTGCGACAGTGGGGCGGGCCGGCACGTCAGGTCACCGGCCCGGCCGGCGCCAGTCGTGCCACGGCGGTGCGTACGGCGTCGGTGGCGGCCGCCCAGTTCCCGTGGCGCCGTGTGAGCGCCGAGAGCCAGCGTTCGAGGCCGAAGGCGACGCAGATGGTGAAGGCGGGGCCGCCGTCCGCGAGGCTGATGGAGCAGCGGTCACCGAAGAAGTTGCGGTGGGTGTTGACCGAGGCGATCGCCAGGTCCTCGTAGAGGAATTCGTGCTTGACCGGCGACAGCCGTTGCAGGAGCGCCTTGGAGCCGCCCTTGTCGAAGAACGGGTCGCAGGCCGCTTCCCTCCGCAGTGGCAGGTCGAGCGCCTCGGCGAAGGCCGTCACCCGCTCGGTGAACCCGCGGAGATGGTTCTCGGCGTGCTCCTGGCTGCCGATGGCCACGATCTCCCGCATCCGGAAGCCGAGTTGGCGGCGCAGACCCTCGTAGTGCTCCTCCTTGCGGAAGCACCAGCCGACGACGGTCACCAGGGTGTCATCGGGCACCTGCTGTCCTTCGTGGTGGAGATACACCGCATAGCAGGAGGCCGATGGCAGCCCGAGTCCGGCCGGCTGGAGGGCGTCGCACGGAAAGGAGCCGGATTCGGTGCAGAACGGCGCCTCGTCGCGGCGGTCCAGGTCGAGGGGTGCGGCCAGCACCGCCTGGTGCGGGAAGTTCTCGTAGTAGTCCAGACGTGCCAGGTCGGCGGCGGGGAGCAGTGGTGCCATGGTCATGGCCCGTGCGCCGGCGTCGGTCCCCCAGGACTCGAAGGTGTCGTCGAGCAGCCGGAGCAGCGCGGTGCCTTCGGGGCCGAGTGCGGGGAGCCCCTGCGGGGCTGCTGGAGCGGGGCGGGGCACGGTGACGCCTGACGCGGTGGTACGGGACGCAGCCGTGCGGGTGACGGTGGCGTGTGTGGCGGTGGTGTGTGTGGCGGTGGTGTGTGTGGCGGTGGTTCGGGACACGGTGAAGATCCACCTCTCGGTTCAGACGACCGGCAGGGTCTCGTCGGAGAAGATCCCGGTCTTCAGGAAGAAGGCGAGCGGCTTGCGGATGGCCTTGCGCTCGTAGGGGCGCCGGCGCTCGTCCTCGATGAGCGCGGTACGCAGGGCCAGCGGGTCGGCGATCCCCGCGTCGCGGTAGACATGCGGGTTGTACAGGGAGTTGACGCTGAAGACGACATAGCGCTTCAGGTACGCCTCCACCTCGGCGAGCCGCTCCGGGCCGACCGCCTCACGCATCCGCAGGTGCAGCAGCGAGACCAGTTCCCGGCCGAAGGCGATGTGGCGGGACTCGTCCTGGTGGTGGATGCGGTTGACCTCGCGGATGGTGTCGCAGAGCGCGGTGTCCTGCGCCATCCGGCTGTTGTAGTGGTCGACCAGTTCCTCGAAGAAGAGGATGCGGGCGAAGACGAGGAAGTTCTCGACCTCGGGCTCCCACACGGAGTCCGCGCGCATCGGCGTGGAGCCGTAGATCTTGTTGCCGTACCTCCGGCAGAACTCGGCGAAGAACCACATGTGTTCGTTCTCCTCACCGATGAAGTGGTGGAAGAAGTCCGACGGGACCTCGAAGCCGGGCATGTGGATGCGGCCGACGACCTCGATGAGCAGTTCACGGATGCCGTGCACATTGAGGCTGTAGAAGTTGATGGACTCCCACTTGGCCAGCCGGTGCAGTGTCTTCTCGTCCAGCTCGTCGAAGTGGGGGGTGCCGTACGGGGTGAGCAGCTCGGGGCTCATCCACAGGCAGTCCTCCTCAAGCCGGTCGGGCCACTGGAACTGCTGGTAGGGGTTGTAGTAGTCCTCGATGGACTTCTCGCTGAGCCGCCCCAGGACTTCGAGGAAGCGGTCGGTCACGGGCAGGGCTGTTGTGGCCATGGGCATCTCCTGTTGCGTACGTGGGTGGCGCACGGACCGGGGTCGTGCGCGGGGTGGGTCCGGGCGTCAGGGCCTGACCTCGTAGACGGCGTTGACGGGCGTCTCGGCGGCCCGGCGCCAGCGGGTGAATCCGGCCTCTTCGGCGATGGCGCGGAACGCCCGCTCTCCGGAGTGGTTGCCGAGGGCGTGCGGGCCGCGCTGGGCGACGGCGACCGGCAGGCACATGACGGCGGACAGCGCCATGAACATCCGGGCGGCCGGGGTACCGGAGTCGACGTCCGCGGGCGACACATTGGATTCGACCAGCATCCAGGTGCCGTCGGCGTCGAGGGACTTGTGGACGTGCTGGGCCGCTGCGACCGGATCCCCCATGTCGTGCAGGCAGTTGAAGAAGGTCACCAGGTCGTAGCCGGAGCCGGGGTAGTCGTCGGCGGACGCGGTCTCGAAGATCACACGCTCGGACAGGCCCGCGTCGTCGGCGAGCTGGCGGGCAATGGTGATGGCCTCTTCCGAGTAGTCGAAGCCGTGGACGGTCGCCTCGGGGTAGGCCTTGGCGATGAGGAGCGTGGTGTGCCCGACCCCGCAGCCCACGTCGGCGATCCGGCCGCCCGCGGTGAGTTTGCCGGTCACGTCGTGGAGGGCGGGGAGCCAGTCCGGCAGCAGCCGGTGCTGGTAGGTGGGCTCGAAGAAGCTGCCCATGCCGGTGTCGAGCGCCGGGTCGTGCTCGGCCCAACCGACGCCGTCCCCGGTGCGGTACGCGTCGACCAGGAGGTCTTCGGTGGCGTAGAGCGCCTTCAGCGCCGTGAAGAACCCGGCCGCGTAGGTGACGGCCGAGGGGTCGGCGAGCACCGGCGCGTGGCCGGCGGGCAGGGTGTACGTCCCGGCGGAGGGGTGCCGTTCGACGTACTCCGCGCTGAGCTGGGCGTGCAGCCATTCCTCCACGTACCGCTCGCTGGTGCCGGTGCGGCCGGCCAGCTGGGCGGGGGTGAGCGGGCCGTGCTCCGCGAGCGCCCGGTACAGGCCGAGCCGCTCGCCGACGGCCACTGTGAGACCGCGGACGGCGGCGGCCGCGTCACCGATGATCCGCTGGTGGAAGTCGGTGGCGGGAGTGCCGGACGTGACCCGGGTGCCGGGAGCGGGGTTCTCGGTCATGCCGCCTTCTCCTCGCCGGTCGACAGGTCGCAGGTGAACAGGAAGGACCGGGGTATGCGGGGCATCTCGCGCGCCGGCACCGGGTACGGCCAGCGCCCGAAGTCGGCGCCCTCCTCGCCGGGCTGCCTGACCTCGCGTGGCGACCAGCCGCAGTCGGTGAGCAGCTGCTCGGGCTCCTCGGTGCCGAACAGCCAGGGGTTGCCGTCCTCCTCAAGGGCTTTGAGGAAGGTGCGGGACAGCGGGTTCTGCAGCGCGGAGCGGCTGATGACGTCGCCCAGGAGGACGGATCCGGGGGCGCTGTGCGCGGACAGGGTGGTGATCAGCGCCCGGACCGCTTCCTCGGGCAGGAAGAAGAGCAGCCCTTCCACGACCCAGAGTGTGGTCTCGTCGGACCGCCAGCCCGCTTCCTTCAGCGGGCCCGTCCAGTCCTGCGTGAGGTCGACGGCGACGGTGCGCCGTTCGCGGCCGGGCGGTGCGGGCTCACCGGCGAGCATGTCCGCCTTCGCCGCGAGCAGTGCGGGGCGGTCGAGTTCGTAGACGGTGACGCCGGCCGGCCAGCCGAGCCGGTAGAAGCGGGTGTCCATGCCCGCGGCCAGGAAGACGACCTGGCGGATGCCCTGGTCCCCGACGGCCCGGCCGATGGCGCGGTCCAGATAGGTGGTGCGGATGGCCAGGAACGGGACGGTGCCTGCGCCCGCGTACCGTTCCAGCAGTTCGAACCCGATGCCGTCGGCAACGGTACGCGCGTAGGGATCGGCGAACAGCCGGTCGTCGCGTTCGGTCTCCAGGGCGCGCGCTGCGGCGGTCCACTGGGCGGTGCGGGATACGGCCTCCACGGAAGGCCCCCTTCACTGGATGGGATGAGAGGACGGTCGTGCTCAGCCGGCCTTCACACAGGCCACCGGGTCCTGTGCCGCGGGCAGCGATGCGGGGGCCGCGGAGGACGCCGTACGGGGCGCGGCAGGGCGCCGCCGGAAGATGCTGTGCAGGACCATGCTGAACACGACCGTCCCGTCGGACGCCACCAGCTCGCATCGCGGCTCGACGATGCCGGTGGCCGGACTCATGAGCGAGGGGCGCGAGGCGAGGACCTCAAGTCGCGCGGTGAGTACGTCGCCGGGGCGCACGGGCCGGTGGTACCGGATCTTGTCGATGCCCGGTGAACCGGCGCCCGCGCTGTCGGCGAGCAGGCCGTCCACGTACAGCCGCATGAAGAGCGCGGCGGTGTGGAAGCCGCTGGCGATGAGGCCCCCGAAGGGCGACCGCTCGGCCAGCTCGGTATCGGTGTGGAACGGCTGCGGGTCGAAGCGCCTGGCGAACTCCAGCACCTCCTCCTCGGTGACGGTGACCGTGCCCAGATGGTGGACGTCACCGGTACGGAAGTCCTCGAAGTAGCGCATGGAGCGCCCCCCTTGAGCCGAGAGTGGATGGTTCCGAGCTGCTTCGAATATACGAACGTGCCGTTTATTTTGTCAATCCAAATAAACGATCCATCCTTGAATGTTGGACCGTCAGGAGGCGTCGAGCGCCTGCTCGATGTCCGCCCAGAGGTCCTCGGCGTGCTCGATGCCCACAGAGATGCGCACGGTGCCCTCCCCCACACCCGCGGCCGCCAGGGCCTGGCTGTCGAGCTCGCGGTGCGAGGTGGAGGCAGGGTGCGAGATCAGGGTCTCGACACCTCCGAGGGACAGGGCGAGCCGGGCCAGCCGCACCCTCTCGATGAAGCCCCGGCCCGCCGCACGGCCACCTGTCAGCTCGCAGGTGACCATGCCGCCCCCGCCGGAGAGGACCGTGCGGGCCGTGGCGTACGAGGGGTTTCCGGGAAGCCACGGCCAGTGCACGGCCCGCACGGCCGGGTGCCGGGCGAGCCGTTCGGCGATCACCTCGGCGTTGGAGCAGTGCTGGCGCATCCGCAGCGGCAGCGTCGCCAGCCCCCGGAGTGTCAGCCAGGCGGCGAACGGGTCGGCGGTCGCACCCAGTTCGACCGTGCGCCCCCACACCCTGCGGTGCAGCCCCCCGTCCGCGAAGACGGCGACACCGCCCAGGACGTCGGAGTGACCGGCCAGATACTTGGTGGTCGAGTGCACGACGATGTCGGCCCCGTGCTCGATCGGGCGGCACAGCACGGGTGAGGCGAGGGAGTTGTCCACCAGGCTGAGGACACCGCACCGGCGGGCGGCCGCCGTGAGCACGGGGAGGTCCGGCACCTGCCCGGTCGGGTTGGCGATCGTCTCCAGAAGCAGCAGACGCGTCTTGGGCCGCATCAGCGCCTTCACGTCAGCGGCGTCACCCCCGGGCAGATACTCGACCTCGACCCCGAACCGCCGGGCCAGATCGGACAGCACCGAGTAGGTCCCGCCGTACAGGCAGCGCTGGGCCAGAACATGATCGCCGGGCTTCAGCAGGGACAGCAGCATCCCGCTGAGCGCGCCCATCCCGGACGCGAAGGCGATGGCGGCCGCGCCACTCTCAAGTCCGGCGACCGTGCGCTCCAGCGCCCGGACGGTGGGGTTGCCGCGCCGCGTGTAGACGTACTGGCCGTCCGGGCCACCCATGGCGTCCGCCAGCGCGTCGGCCGAGCCGAAGCCGAAGGCCGACGACTGGACGATGGGCACACTCAGCGGCCAACTCCCTTCCCCGAAGGGTTCGTTCACGACGTGCACGGCGCGTGTCCGTATGTCCATTCCCGTTCTCCTGCCAGGTGGTGTCGGATGCGGTGCCGGGGGGCGGTGCGGGGTGCGGTTGCGATACGGAGAGGGGCCGCCCGATGTCCGCGTCGAGACATCGGGCGGCCCCTGTGTCCACCTCTTCCGTACTTACCCCCGGGGGGTATGTATCAAGCGCAACGCAACATACTCCCGGCAGGCAGGAGAGAACAAGGGAGTCACGCCGGCAGTCGGCGTGTGCGGTGAACGCCCTTCCGCACCAGGGCAGTCAGTTCACGGAGATGTGCTGCCGCTCGGATGCGACAGCCAGGTCCGCCTCGATCCGTGCGACCGCCGCCGCCAGGGGCGGCAGCACAGTGTCGAGGAACTCCTGGCGTGTGGCGCGGCCTGCGTGCTGTGAGACATTGACGGCCGCGACGGTGCGCCCCAGGCGGTCCCGCAGCGGCATCGCCGCCGAACGCAGGCCCTCCTCCAGCTCCTCGTCGACCAGGGCATGTCCGTCACACCTGACGGATTCGAGGATGCCCGCCAGGGCGTCGGCCGTCGTCACGGTGTGCCGGGTGAGCGGCTCGAACCTGATGCGCGCCAGCCGGGCGGCCTGCTCCGGTGCGGGCAGGTCCGCGAGGAGGACCCGGCCCATCGAGGTCGCGTAGGCGGCGAACCGGGTGCCCACGGTGATGTCCACGCTCATGATCCGGGCCGTGGGGACCCGCTCCACATAGCGGATGTCATCGCCGTCGAGGACCGCGATGGACGCCGACTCACGGACCTGACGGGTGAGTTCGGCGAGGTGGGGCCGGACGATCTCGCCGAAGGACAGGCGGGACAGCCGGGCATAGCCGAGTTCGAGCACACGCGGAAGAAGGGTGAAGACACCCTCGTCGGCACGCACATAGCCGAGGTACTGAAGGGTGATCAGTGCGCGGCGCGCGCTGGCGCGCGGGAGGCCTGCGGCCTCGGCGACCGCGGTCAGACCCAGTCCGTCCCGGGCCGAGCCGAGCGCGCGCAGGACGGTGAGCCCCCTGGCCAGCGACTGGAGGAATTCCGGCCCCAGTTCCGCCTTGAGCCCGCTGTCCACGGCTTCGGGCGCGGGGGCGGCGACCGGCGATCCCGGACGGGGCGGCGTACGCAGCGCCTCTTCCATGGCTGCCGCGGCCCGCCGCAGGCGCGGCAGGGCGTACTCGCGGAGCGACCGCGCGCTGTGGCGGCTGGTGTGGCTGACGACGCTGAGAGCGCAGACCACCGTCCCGGCCGGATCACGGACGGAGTGGGCGACCGCGACCAGACCGGGTTCGATGAACTGGTCGTCCAGCGACCAGCCGAGGCCGGCCGCCTCCCGGACGCGCACGTCGAACTCCGCCTCGACCAGCTCCGGAGCGGACGGCTCGACGCGGGGCGGAACGGCCGGGAACCCGCTGTCCAGCGGGTCCTCCCGGCGGCGGGCCAGCCAGCGCCCGCGGTCGGCCTCGTCCCACCCGCCGGCGAAGAGCGCGCCGGGCGCGCAGCGCTCGGCCGGCAGCAGATCGCCGATCCGGAAGGCGAGCGACATGGCGCGTCTGCGGGTGGCCTGGGTGATGAAGCGGACCCCGTCACCGTCGGGTACGGCGATCGAGACGGACTCGTCCAGCTCGTCGGCGAGGGCGTCCGCGTACGGCTCCAGCGCGTCGGGCAGGCCGCAGGAGGCCAGGTAGGCGTTGCCGAGCTCCATCAGCCGGGGGGCGAGCAGCAGATCACGGCCCTCGGAGCGGAGGTGGCCGAGCCGGGCCAGCGTGATCGCGATCCGGTCGACGGTGGAGCGCGCGAGGCCGGTCGCGCGGGCCAGATCGCTGGCGCGCTGGCGGGAATCCGGGTCGCCCGCCATCACGCGCAGCACGGTCAGCCCGCGTTCCAGCGGGCCGAGCACCTCGCCGGGCGCGGCCAGTGCCGCGGCGGACTCCCGCATGGCCTGCGGCATGGGCCTTACCTCCTTGGAGCGGCCACCGGGCCGGTGACGCTGGGAAAACCGTACCCGGAGGCGTTGACAGGGCCGACGGCTCGACGGACACTCAAGCTCAGGCAATTATGAACGAAAGTTCAGTGGGCGAACAGAGGCTTTGCATGGACAAGTTGGCAGCCACCGCCGGCGAGGCGGTGGCGGACATCCCGGACGGCGCGTCCCTCGCCGTCGGCGGATTCGGCCTGAGCGGGGTTCCCGATGTGCTGATCCAGGCCCTGTACGCGAGAGGGTCGACCGGGCTCAGCGTCGTCTCCAACAACTGCGGCGTGGACGGCGGAGGGCTCGGCACGCTGCTCGCGGCCGGGCGGATCGCCCGGGTGACCGGCAGCTACGTAGGCGGGAACAAGGAGTTCGCCCGCCGCTATCTCGGCGGTGAGCTGGAGCTCGAACTCACCCCTCAGGGCACCCTGGCCGAGCGGCTGCGCGCCGGCGGCTGCGGCATCCCGGCCTTCTACACCCCGGCGGGCGTCGGCACTCAGGTCGCGGACGGCGGTCTGCCCTGGCGGTACGCCCCCGACGGCGGCGTCGCGGTGGCCTCCCCGCCGAAGGAAGTGCGTACCTACGACGGCCGCGACTACGTACTGGAACGCGCCATCACCACCGACTTCGCCCTGGTGCGCGCGGCCAGGGGCGACCGGCACGGCAACCTCGTCTTCAACAAGGCGGCCCGCAACTTCAACCCGCTCGCCGCGATGGCCGGGGGGATCACCATCGCCGAGGTCGAGCAGCTGGTCGAGCCGGGCGGGATCGACCCCGACGAGGTCCATGTGCCCGGGGTGTTCGTCCAGCGAGTCGTCGCGCTGACCCCGGCGCAGGCGGCCGACAAGGGCATAGAACGGCGGACGCTCCTGGCGTCCACGACGGCACAGGGGACGGTGCGCGGCTGATGGCCTGGACACGGAACGAGATGGCGGCGCGCGCCGCGCGCGAACTCCGGGACGGCTCCTACGCCAACCTCGGCATCGGCCTTCCGACGCTGGTGCCCAACTTCCTCCCCGCCGGGGTCGATGTGGTGCTCCAGTCGGAGAACGGGCTGCTGGGCGTGGGCCCGTACCCGACCGACGAGGAGGTCGACCCCGACCTCATCAACGCGGGCAAGGAGACCGTCACCGCGCTGCCCGGAGCGAGTTTCTTCGACTCCGCGCTCTCCTTCGGCATGATCCGCGGCGGCCACATCGACGCCGCGATCCTCGGCGCGATGCAGGTCTCCGCCACGGGAGACCTCGCGAACTGGGCCATTCCCGGAAAGATGATCAGGGGGATGGGCGGTGCGATGGACCTCGTCCACGGCGCCCGCACGGTCATCGTCCTGATGGAGCACACGGCCAGGGACGGCTCACCGAAGATCCTCCAGGAGTGCACGCTGCCGCTGACCGGCCGCCACTGCGTCGACCGGATCATCACCGATCTGGCCGTCATCGACGTGACAGGAGACGGCCTCGTCCTGGCCGAGACGGCCCCCGGCGTGAGTCCCGACGAGGTCCTGGCCCGCACGGCCGCGCCCGTACGCCTCCCGTCCGACCGTACGGCCACCCGCTGATGGCCGGCACGGGCACCGCCGCCGGGCCGGGCCCGACGGCCGTCCCTCCCTCCCCGGTACCGGAAAGGCAACCGTCGCCCATGCCGCTCACCCAGCCCGACATCTCCCGCGAGATCACCCAGGAGTACGAGGCGTACGTCAGCGCCGGCACCGTCCGGCACCACCCCTCCCGCGGCTACGCGCCCTACCGCAGCACCGTCCTGCGCCACCCGCAGCAGCCCCTGACCACCGTGCGGGACCCGGAGGCGGTGGAGCTGTCGGGTCCGGCCTTCGGCGTCACGGACGTCACGCAGCTGGACGCCGACCTGACACGGCAGCACACCGGCGAGCCGCTGGGTGAGCGGATCACCGTCACCGGCCGCGTCCTCGACCGTTCCGGCCGCCCGGTGTGCGGCCAGCTGGTGGAGATATGGCAGGCCAACGCCTCGGGCCGCTACGCCCACCAGGGCGACCAGCACCCGGCGCCGCTCGACCCGCACTTCACCGGGGTGGGCCGCTGCCTGACGACCGGCCAGGGCTGGTACTCCTTCACCACCGTCAAACCCGGCGCCTACCCCTGGCGGAACCATGCCAACGCGTGGCGCCCGGCGCACATCCACTTCTCACTCTTCGGCCGGGCCTTCACCCAGCGCCTGGTCACCCAGATGTACTTCCCCGGCGACCCGCTCTTCGCCTACGACCCCATCCTCCAGTCCGTCACCGACGACGACGCCCGGGAGCGCCTGGTCGCCCGGTACGACCACGAACTGTCCTGCCCCGAGCGGTCGTTGGGCTACCGCTGGGACATCGTCCTCGACGGCCCCGCCGCCACCTGGACCGAGGAGGGCCGATGACCGGGCTCCCCACCCCCTCCCAGACCGTGGGCCCCTTCTACGGTTACGCGCTGCCCTTCCCCGGCGGCCCCGAGATCGCCCCCGCCGGACACCCCGGCGCCATCACCGTCCACGGCCGGGTATTCGACGGCGCCGGGGAGCCGGTCCCCGACGCGGTACTGGAGTTCTGGCAGCCCGCACCCGACGGCTCAAGGACCGGGGCACCCGGCTCGATGCGGCGCGACCCGGTGACCGGCGGCCACCTCGGCCGCGACGGCCTCACGTTCACCGGCTTCGGCCGGGTCGCCACCGACGCGGACGGCCGCTGGGTGGTGCGTACACTGCCGCCCGGCGGCGTGCCGTACCTGTCCGTCTGCGTCTTCGCCCGCGGACTGCTGCACCACCTCTACACCCGGGTCTACCTCCCGGGGGAGCCGGCCGACTCCGACCCGCTGCTCACCTCGCTCGCCCCGGACCGCCGGCGGACCCTGGTCGCCGTCGAATCGGAGCCGCGCACCTACCGCTTCGACATCCGCCTGCAGGGCGCCGAGGAGACGGTCTTCCTTGACTTCCGCTGACGACCCCACCGCTGAGCACCCCACGGCTGACCACCCCACCGAAGCGGCCCGCCCGTACGAGGACGGGGGCGCGCGGGCGGCGGCCGATGTGGGCCTGCTCGACCCGGTACGGGCCGGGTCGGCCGTCGAGGCGGCCACCGGCGACCGCGCCCTTCTCCAGGGGATGCTGGACGCCGAAGCGGCCCTGGCCCGGGCGCAGTCGGCGCTCGGCCATGTTCCGCCGTGGGCCGCGGCCGAGATCTCGGCTGCCGCCCGGGCCGAGCGGTTCGACGTACGCGATCTGGCGCTGCGCGCCCGCCGGGGCGGCAATCCGGTCATCCCGCTCGTCTCCGACCTCACCGCCGCCGTGTCCGGCGAGGCCGCGCCGTATGTGCACCGGGGCGCCACCAGCCAGGACATCCTCGACACGGCGGCCATGCTGGCCGTGGCCCGCAGTCTGCCGGGCATCATCGCGGACCTGCACCGGACGGCCGGGGCTCTCGGGCGGCTGGCCGCAGAGCACCGGGAGACCCCGATGGCCGGGCGCACCCTCACCCAGCACGCCGTCCCCACCACCTTCGGGCTCAAGGCGGCGGGCTGGCGCAGTCTCGTGCTGGACTCCGCGGACCGGCTGTCCGCCCTGCGGCCGCCGGCCCAGCTCGGTGGCGCAGCCGGCACCCTGGCGGCATTCGAGATCCTGGCCCGCGAGCCCGGCAGCGGCCCCCGGCTGCTCGCCGCCTTCGCCGCCGAACTCGGTCTGGCCGCGCCCGTCCTGCCCTGGCACACCCTGCGTACTCCGGTCGCCGACACGGGCGGGGCGCTCGCCTTCACGGCGGGTGCGCTCGGCAAGCTCGCCGCGGACGTGCTGGTGCTCTCCCGTACCGAGATCGGCGAACTGGCCGAGGACGCCGGGGGCGGATCGTCCGCGATGCCGCACAAGAGCAACCCCGTCCGGGCCGCCCTGATCGCGTCCGCGGCCCGCAGAGCGCCGGCCCTCGCCTCCGTACTGCTGGGCTCGCTGGCCGCCGAGGACGAACGGCCCGCCGGTGCGTGGCACGCCGAGTGGCAGCCGCTGCGCGATCTGCTCCGGCTGACCGGCGGGGCAGCCCGGCTGGCCGCTGAACTCAGCGAAGGGCCAGCCGTGTTCACCCACCGGATGGCCGGGAATCTGGGGCTCACGCAGGGCCTGGTGGTCAGCGAACGGATCGCCGCCGAACTGAGCCGCCTGCTCGGCCGCGGCCCGGCGAGGGAGCTGCTCACCCGGGCCGCCCACCGGGCTGCCGCCGAGTCGCTCGGCCTGGCCGACGTACTCCGGGACGAGCCCGCTCTCCAGGGCCTGCTCAGCCACGACGAACTCCGCGAACTCACCGACCCCGCCGGGTATCCCGGCTCGGCCGCCACCCTGGTCGACCACGCACTGCGGCGTATGCCCGCCGGAAGGACCCAGCCGTGAACCGTCTTCCCCACCACCTGCTCGACGGTCCGGCCGACGGCGCACCGCTGATCCTCGGGCCGTCCCTGGGCACGTCCCTATCCGTCTGGGAGGCCCAGGCCGCCGCCCTGTCCCGTACCCACCGCGTGCTCCGCTTCGATCTGCCCGGCCACGGAGGATCGCCCGCCGGGCTGCTCCCGCAGGACGGCTCCGCCAGCGTCGCCGGGCTCGCCGCACTCGTACTGCGGCTGGCCGACGCCCAGGGCTGGGACCGCTTCGGGTACGCGGGGATCTCGCTCGGCGGAGCCGTCGGCGCGCACCTCGCGGCGCACCACCCGGAACGGGTCGGCGCACTCGCGATGGTCTGCTCGTCCGCCCGCTTCGGCGACCCGGCCGGCTGGCGGGAGCGCGCCGCACTGGTCCGGGCCGAAGGGACCGCTGCCCTCGCACCGGGCGCGCCCGGCCGCTGGTTCACCCGCGCCTTCGCCGGGTCAACTGCCGCCGCCGGTACGGTCGCAGACCTGTGCGCCACCGACCGGGCCGGGTACGCGGCCTGCTGCGAGGCGCTGGCCGCGTACGACCTGCGGGGCGAACTCCACCGTATCCGCGCATCCGCTCTGGTGATCGGCGGACGCGATGACCCCGCCACTCCCCCGGCCCACGCCCGGGAACTCGCCGACTCCATCCCCGGTGCGACCCTGCTCGAACTGCCGGGCGCCTCGCACCTGGCTCCGGTCGAGCAGCCGCAGCCCGTACTCGCCGCGCTCCAGGCGCACTTCGCCAACCATCCGTACGACGACGACTCGCGCCGCGCCGCGGGGACGGCTGTCCGCCGGGCCGTGCTGGGTGATGCCCATGTGGACCGGGCCGCCGAACGCAGTACGCCGTTCACCGCCGCCTTCCAGGACCTCATCACCCGCTACGCCTGGGGCGAGATCTGGACCCGCCCCGGCCTGGACCGCCGCACGCGCAGCTGCATCACCCTCACCGCGCTGGTCGCCCACGGCCAGCTGGACGAGCTGGCCCTGCATGTCGGCGCGGCGATACGCAACGGGCTCACCCGCGACGAGATCGAGGAGGTTCTGCTCCAGAGCGCCGTCTACTGCGGTGTCCCCGCCGCCAACGCGGCCTTCGCCACCGCACAGCGCGTCCTGGCCGAGCTCGACCGGACCGACTGACGTCACCGCTTCCCCTTCCCCACCTTGGCCTTCCGCCACATTCACCTCCCTCTCCGTTCGCCTCTCCGCCCCAGGAGTCCGTCATGCGCACTCGCGTCGGCATCATCGGCGCCGGCCCGGCCGGCCTGTTGCTGTCCCATCTGCTCCACCGCCAGGGCATCGACAACGTCGTCCTGGAACTCCGCACCCGGGAATACGTCGAACAGCGCCAGCGCGCCGGCATCCTCGAACACGGCACGGCCGAGGTACTGCGGGCCGCCGGGGCCGGAGAACGGATGGACCGCCAGGGCATCCGTCACACGGGTGTGGAGCTCCGGTTCGACCGCCGGCCGCACCGCATCGACCTCGCCGCCGGCACCGGTGGGCGGTCAGTGACGGTCTACGCGCAGACCGAGGTGGTCAAGGACCTGATCGCGTTGCGCGAACAGGCCGGCGGCGCCGTGCTCTTCGAGGCCGAGGCGCTCTCCGTCGACGCGATCGACACCCCGGCCCCTTCCGTCCGCTACCGCCACGGCGGGGCCGAACACACGCTTGACTGCGATGTCGTCGTCGCGTGCGACGGCTTTCACGGCATCGGGCGCCGCTCCGTGCCGGACGGACTGCTCACCGTCTCGGAGCGCACCTACCCCTTCGCGTGGCTCGGCATCCTGGCCGACGTACCGCCCTCCTGCGACGAGCTGATCTACGCCCACCACGAGCGCGGTTTCGCCCTGCACAGCATGAGGTCCCCGCAGGTCAGCCGCCTCTACCTCCAGGTCGATCCCACGGACAGCACCGACAACTGGCCGGACGAGCGGATCTGGGACGAACTCGACGCCCGCTTCGCGACCGACGACGGCTGGAAGCTCGCGCGCGGCCCGATCACCGAGAAGGGCATCACCCCGATGCGGAGCTTCGTGGCGGAGCCCATGCGCCACGGCCGTCTCTTCCTGGCCGGCGACGCGGCCCACATCGTTCCGCCCACCGGCGCCAAGGGCCTCAACCTCGCGGTGGCCGACGTCGCCCTGCTCGCACAGGCCCTGACCCAGTGGCACACCCACCAGGACGAGGCCCTGCTCGACGCGTACTCCGAGACCGCGCTGCGACGTGTCTGGCGGGCCGAGCACTTCTCGTACACGATGACAAGCCTGCTGCACGCCGACCCCGCCGCCACCGGGTTCGACCGCCGGCTCCAGCTCTCGCACCTGCGGTACGTCACCTCGTCCGACGCGGCGTCGGCCTCGCTCGCCGAGAACTACACCGGGCTGCCCCTCGTCTGACAGCGGCGGCGCCCCATAGGAATTCGCCGGGGAATTCTCCGGGGGAATTCGCCGAGGGCAGAACGCCACCGGCAGCCTGCCGGGCGCGGGGCTCCTAGGCTGAAGGGGTGAGCAGCCACGGACCGAACCAAGCCCGCGTCCTTCCCCTGCGCCCGGTTGCAGCCGCTGCTGCGCCTGTCCCGCAGGCGGAGGCGAAAGAGCCCCTGTGGCGGGACGTCGTGGGAGACGTCCTGCGCCGCGAACGTCTCGCGCAGGAGCGCACGCTGAAGGATGTGGCCGACGCGGCCAGAATCTCGATGCCGTACCTCTCCGAGCTGGAGCGCGGCCGTAAGGAGGCCTCGTCCGAGGTCCTCGCGGCTGCCGCCCGTGCGCTCGGTCTCGGCCTCGGTGATCTGCTCGCCCTGGGCCAGCGCGAGCTGGCACGCCTCACCCGCCGGATGCCGGCCGTGCCGCGTACCGCGCCGACGCCCGCGCCCGCCACCACGGCGCGCGGCCCGGTCTCCGGCCGGCCTTCCGCCCGCGCCGGCGAGAACGGTGCGGCAGTGTCCGTGGCGGAGCTGAGTTCCCGCCGCGCGGTCGTTCACCCGGTCGCCTCCCCGGCCACGTCTCCGGTCTCGCGTCAGGGCGAAGTGCGCCTGGCGGCCTGAGAGTTCGGCAACCGGAAGGGCCGGGCCGGGTGCGACTCGCACCCGGCCCGGCCCTTCACTGCGAGGCCCCGGTAGGCCCCCGCAGCCCCTCCCGCAGTCCCCCGTGGGCACCGGCCTTCGGTCCGCCACGGTCCGTTACGCGGCTGCGTTCCGGCGGCTGAGCACCTGGTCGGCGAGCCCGTACGCGACGGCTTCGCGTGCGGTGAAGACCTTGTCGCGGTCCATGTCGGCGCGCAGTTCGGAGATCTCGTGGTGCGTGTGCCGGGAAAGCACCTCCTCGATCTCCGAGCGGATCCGGAGCATCTCCTTCGCCCGCAGGCTGAGATCGGATACCGTGCCCTGCTGGCCGCCGCTCGCAGGCTGCCCCAGCAGGACCCGTGCGTGGTCGAGGACGAAGCGCCGCCCGGGGTCCCCGCCGGCGAGCAGCACCGCCGCGGTCGAGGCCGCCTGGCCGACGCAGAAGGTCGAGATGGGCGAGTTGACGAAGGTCATCGTGTCGTAGATGGCCATCAGTGAAGTGACCGATCCACCCGGTGAGTTGATGTAGATGGAGATCTCGGTCTCCTGGCCGGACGACTCCAGGTGCAGCAGCTGTGCGATGACGACATTGGCCACGCCGTCGTCGATCTCGGTGCCGATGAAGATGATCCGCTCGGAGAGCAGCCTGCTGAAGACGTCGTAGGACCGCTCCCCCTGCGGGGTGCGCTCGACGACGTTCGGGATCGTGTACTGGCTCATGTCCATCGGGTACCGGTCCATCTCAGAGCCCCGTCCGTCGCCGCGGACCAGCCGGCCGGACATCGCCGAGCGACTCCACGACCCGGTCCACCATGCCGTACTCCTTGGCCTGCTCCGCCGTGAACCAGCGGTCGCGGTCACCGTCGCGGGAGATCGTCTCCTCGCTCTGGCCGGTGTGCTCGGCGGTGATCCGTTCGATGGACTTCTTGGTGAATTCGAGGTTCTCCGCCTGGATCGCGATATCCGCGGCAGTCCCGCCGATACCGGCCGACGGCTGGTGCATCATGATCCGCGCGTTCGGCAGTGCGAAGCGCTTGCCCTGCGACCCGACCGTGAGCAGGAACTGGCCCATGCTGGCGGCGAATCCCATCACGAGGGTGGAGACGTCGTTCGGGATGAGCCGCATGGTGTCGTAGATCGCCAGCCCGGCCGTCACCGAGCCGCCGGGGCTGTTGATGTACAGGCTGATGTCGGTCTTCGGGTCCTCCGCCGACAGCAGGAGCAGCTGGGCGCAGACGCGGTTGGCCGACACCTCGTCGACCTGTGTGCCGAGCATGACGATGCGCTGCATCAGGAGCTGTGCGGCCAGATGGTCGTCGAAGCGGGTGGCGGGTGTGCTGTCGTCGTCGGACGCTCGGGGGGCGAGGGCGGTGCCCCAGCCGGTAGCGGGAGTTGACATCGGTCCTCCTTGTCGGGGCGCGGACGCGATTGCGCCGCGCTCTCCCCCCACAGTCGGCCCGGCCGTGACTCCTGTTGAGCTTTCTCGGCCCCCAGCAGATTCGCTGACGGCAGAGCAGGACCGGCCCACCGGTCCGCGCCGGTGGGCCGGTGCGGACCGGTGCGGTGGTCAGCTCAGCTCAGCGAGCGGTAGAGGCCGAACTCCGCGATACGGGCGGGCCTGCGGGAGCCGAGTACGCGCAGCCGCCACTGCCGGGCGGCCACCGGCGACTGCAGCAGGACGATTCGGCTCGCGCCGACGGTCCCCACCTTCGCGACCTGGGTCCAGCCCTCCCCCGTCCGGGCCTCCACGACGATCTGTTCGACCTGCTGACCGTGGCGGATGTCCTCGGCGAGCCGGATCCGGTCCACCTCGCGCGGGCGGCCGAAGTCGACGTACAGCGCACCGTCCGACGCTGCGGGCGCGGTCCATGCCGTGTCCGGGTCGCCGTCCACCGCGAGGCCCGGGTGGTGTCCGTCGCCCCAGGTCCGCGCCGTGTGGGCGAGGTTCTTGGGCAGTTCGGCGCCGATGCGCTCGTCGAAGGCGCGGAGTACGGCGACGTCCGCGTCGGGGAGCCGCCCCTGCTGGTCCGGCGGAATGTTCAGCAGCAGCACGGAGTTGCGCCCGACCGACCGCAGGTAGATGTCGGTGAGTTCGTCGACCGTCTTGGGCTGCTGGTCCGCGTGGTAGAACCAGCCGGGCCTGATGGACACGTCGCATTCGGCCGGCCACCACTGGAGGTACTGGGCGACCGACCGGGAGGCGGCGAGCGCGTCGCGGCTGCCCTGGTCGGGGGCGTCGTAGGGGAGGGCGTAGTCGGTACGGCCGTACTCGACCTCGGCGACGGGTACGGCGCTCCACTCGTCCTCGCGGGCCAGCCCGCCCTCGTTGCCCACCCAGCGGACGTCCGGTCCCGACACCGCGATGGAGGCGCCGGGCGCGAGGGCGCGTACGACCTCGTACCAGCTGTCCCAGTCGTAGTGCTCCACCTTCTCCGGGGGGATGCGGCCCTGGGCGCCGTCGAACCACACCTCGTCCACCGGCCCGTACTCCGTGAGCACTTCGTAGAGCTGGTTGAGCATGTGGGCGCCGTAGTCGGTGGCCTGGAGTTCGAAGGTACGCAGCCTCTTTCCGGCCCGGTCGTCGCCGTCCGTGAGGGTGGGCACCGTGCGGGAGGTGCGGGCGCTGCCGTTGGCGTAGACACCGTGCAGGTACTGGTTCTCGTCGGCCGGGGAGATGTAGACGCCGATCTTGATCCCATGGGCACGCATCGAGTCGGCGAACGAGCGCAGTACGTCGCCGCGGCCGTTCTCCCAGCTGCTGGAGACCACACCGTGGTCCGTGTAACGGGAGGGGTAGAGGACGAAGCCGTCGTGGTGCTTGACGGTGAGGATGGCGAGTTCGAAGCCGCCGTCGCGCAGCGCCCGCGCCCACTGGTCGGTGTCCAGTCCGGTCGGCTGGAAGACATCGGGGCTTTCCTCACCCGTGCCCCATTCCAGGCCGGTGAAGGTATTGACGCCGAAGTGCAGGAACGCCGTCTTCTCCAGCCGCTGCCAGGCTATTTGACGCTCGGTCGGGCGCAGCCGGGCGGCCTTGGCCACCAGCTCGTCCGGGGTGTCGTCCGGGCTGATGGCGATGCGGTAGCCGGGCTCGACGGGTACGGAGGGGTGGCGGCCGTACGCGGCCAGGGCCTCCGGAGCGAGCAGGGGCGAACCGGCGGTAGCGCTGACCGCGGCGAGCGCGGTGACGAAGAGGCGTCGGCTGAGAGCCATGGGCAGGTCCTTCGGTGGCAGGGGCTCCGGTGGCAGAGGCCTCGGCCTCAGGGACCTCAGACAGAGGTCTCGGTGGCAGGGGCCTCGGTTTCAGGGCTTCGGGCGCGGCCTGCCGGGGCCACACCTTCGCCCATTCATCCGATGTTCTGCGGAACCCAGACTCTCAATTTCGATGCTCTACCGGTGAGTTGACGCAGAAGAGTCCATCCGTCCGTTCGGAAAGTCCATCCCGGGCACAGCGAGAGGCCGGCAGAGCCGGTGGTGGGGACCCACGGCGTACACGGGTCCCCACCACCGGCTCTGCCGGCCGTCCGGCTCTCCTGACCTGCGGGCCTCTCGTCAGTCCGCCACGGGAATCCTTCCGGTCTCCTGCCCCTTGCCGAGCGACGGCAGGAACCGCCCGATCATCAACTTGTACAGCCCCGCACCGAGCGCACCGCCGATCAGCGGCCCGACGATCGGCACCCAGAAGTAGAGGTTGCCGTACTGATCTCGCCAGGCCGTGTGGTAGCCGGTGATGAAGCTCGCCAGTCGGGGGCCGAAGTCACGCGCGGGGTTGATGGCGTACCCGGCGTCGGCACCGAAGGCCATCCCGATGGCCACGATGAGCAGACCGATGAGCAGCGGCCCCATATTGGCGCCGGGCGGGTCGTTGAGCACGTCGGTGAGCGCGAACAGCACGAAGAGCAGGATCGCGGTACCGAGGATCTGGTCACGCAGGGCCCCCCACTCACTGACCGGCAGGTTTCCGTTGCCGGGCAGCGTCGAGAAGACGAACTGCGTCTTGAACGTGTGTCCGGGGTCGAACTTGGCCAGCACTTCCGTGTAGTTCCACCGCACGAGCAGCGCGGCACAGAAAGCACCGGCGGTCTGCGCCACGACGAAGGGGACGACCTTCGCCCAGGAAAAGCCCCGGAAGAGGGCGAAGGCGAGTGTGACCGCCGGGTTGATGTGGGCCCCGCTGATCCGGCCGGCGACATACACACCCAGCGTGACGCCGATACCCCAGGCCCAGGCGATGCTGTCGTGGTCCCCGAGACCCGCGGCCACCACCTGCGCCACCACCCCGCACCCGAACAGGATGAGGATCAGGGTGCCGGCGAACTCGGCGGACAGTTCAGCGACCAGACCACCGGTTCTCTTTGCGCCTTTTGACATGGACACCTGCCTCCAGACAGTCCGGGCTGAGACGTACGGCCGGCGGCACGGAGGCGTAGGGGGCGGCAGACTGACGCACCGTACGACCGAAGGACGCACACCGGCATACCCATACGACGTGCAGCGGACCGCCCGCGCAAGCTGGGGCTGGCGACCGGGTGCAGGGCCGCCCCGCCGCCAGGAGGGGAGGCCGCCGCAGCGGGGGTTCCCCGACCGGGTGACGACGGTTCGTCCACAGGGCCCCCACACGCCCCACCCTTGACGCGGACACGTCGAACTGAAATGGTCTGGACCAAGTTGGTGCAGACCACTGGCGTGTTGCCGGACCACTCGGTTCTGTCGGCCGCGCAGGTGGTCCGCACCGCCCCCTTCGCGCCTCTCGGCCCCCACCCGCGAGAGGCCGACCTGCACGCGGCCGGGTCCCCCACAGGCCCGGCCGCGTGCAGGAAGACCTGATGTGAAGGAGTTCTGATGCACGCGAAAAGAAGGACAGCCGCGATCCTGGGCGCCGTTCTCGCGCCGGTACTCGCGGTCAGCCTGCCCGTCAGCTCGGCCAGCGCTCACGGATATGTCTCGTCGCCTCCCAGCAGGCAGGCGCAGTGTGCGGCACACACCGTCAGCTGCGGTGCCATCACCTACGAGCCGCAGAGTGTGGAAGGCCCCAAGGGCCTCCAGAGCTGCAGTGGCGGTAACGCCCAGTACGCCGAGCTCGACGACGACTCCAAGGGCTGGGCCGTCACACCGGTGAGCTCCACCACGGATTTCAAGTGGACGCTGACCGCGCAGCACGCCACCAGCACCTGGCAGTACTTCGTCGGCGGACAGAAGATCGCCGAGTTCGACGACCACGGTGCGAAGCCCGGCGCGACCGTCACCCACTCGGTGAATTTCGGCGGCCTCAAGGGCAAGCAGAAGGTCCTGGCCGTATGGAACATCGCGGACACCGGTAACGCCTTCTACACCTGCATCGACGTGAACGTCGGCTGACGCGGTACCGCACCGGCACCGTACGTCGTACCGCGCGGGTGGGCCTCTGTCCAAGGGCAGTTCAGGGGCCCGCCCGCCCGGTGTGTGCGGGACCGTCCGGCCGGGTCGCATCCGGCAGGTGCATCACGTCAGGTCGCGAAGTTCATCAGCGCCAGCGGTTTCGATGTGGGCTGCTTGGAGCCGCCCGCCGGTTCGACCGTGATCCCCATTCCGGACGCCGCGCCGACAGGACCCGACATCAGTGCGGCATGCGAGCCGCCCGAGGGCTTCAGCAGACCGGCCGCCCGCATGGTTCCGCCGTCGTTGTACCAGAGCTCGTACACCTTGCCGCTCGGCGGTTCGGGCAGTGCGGACGCGAGGAATGCTGCCTGATCGCGCTGATGAGAGACGACCACGGTGCCGTTCCCGCCGTTCTTCAGCCTGCCCGTCGTGATCTTGGCGTCGGGGGCCGCGAGAACGGAAGCCAGATCCTGCGCCTGCTGCTGCGAGGAGTGGACCTGTGCACGGGCTTCGCTCGCCTTCTGGTGCTGCCACACCGCGATCCCGCCACATCCTGCAGCGGCGGCCACACAGGCGGCCAGTGCGAAACGTGACAGCGCACGCCCGCGGCGGGCACCGGCGGTGGCCCGCAGGGCGACCCTCGGCGGCTCCTGTCGCTCAGTGGCGATCCTGCCGAGCACCTGCTCCTTGAGCGCGGGTGGCGGGGTGACCGCCACGGCCTCCCCGAGGCGAGCCGCGGTGGCAGCCAGCTCGCGCACCTCCATGGCGCACGCGGGGCACGCCTCAAGATGTCTTTCGAATGCGATGCGCTCCTGCGGCGTCAGCGCGTGCAGCACGTAGGCGCCGGTCAGCGTATGCAGATCCTCGGCATTCATGCGCTCACCCCCAAACAGTCGCGCAACCGGATCAGACCGTCACGCAGGCGGGTTTTGACTGTGCCCAGCGGGACCGAGAGCAACTCGGCGACCTCCCGGTAGGCCAGTCCCTGGTAGTACGCCATGGTCACCGACTGGTGCTGAAGCTCGGTGAGGGTACGCAGACAGCGCCGCACCTGCTCCCGTTCGAGGTTGGTCTCCACCTGCTCGGTGACCTGGTCGAAGGCCGGGCTCTGATCAAGCAGCGCGGCCCGGTGCTCGCGGTCGCTGGACGCCTGGGCCGAGCGCACCCGGTCGACCGCCCGCCGGTGGGCGAGGGTGAGGACCCAGGTCATCCCGGATCCGCGAGAGGGCTGGAAGCGGGCAGCAGACCGCCAGACCTCCAGCAGCACCTCCTGGGCGACCTCCTCCGACTGGGCGGGGTCGCGCAGTACGGAACGCACCAGACCCAGCACCGGACCGCAGACGAGGTCGTAGACACGCGAGAAGGCATCTTGATCGCCGCGGGCGACCTGGCCGAGCAGTTCTTGCAGATCCGGTCCCGCCGAAGCGGGACCGCCGATGAAAACAGCTTCCTTCACGCGGCTTTCCTCAATGGTCGGTACTGGACGGAGCCCGGTGACATCCGACCCATGCCATCCGAACAGACTTCCTCCATGATTCGGAGCGACAGGCCATTCGGATTGGTAGGGGTCTCCCCCTTTTTCAGGGTCCCACGCAGGCCGGGCCGGCCGGCACGTCCCCGTCGCGCCGGCCGGCCCGTGGCCCGGGACGTGACTACTTCGGCATCAGGACGCTGTCGATGATGTCGACCGTCGCGTTGGCGGTGGGGACATTGCCGCAGACCACGTTCGCGGTGTCGTTGACCTTGTACGAGGAGCCGGAGCCGGCGGTCATCAGCTTGCCCTTCTCCAGCGTCGGGTAGGTGCCGGACGCCAGGTCCTTGGTGGTGAGCTTCTGGCCCACGACGTGGTAGGTGAGGATCTTGGTGAGCATCGCCTTGTCCGCGAGCACCTTGTCCAGCTGGGCCTTCGGGATCTTGGCGAAAGCCTCATTGGTCGGCGCGAACACGGTGATGTTCTTCGCGCTGTTGAGGGTGTCCACCAGGCCGGCCTTCTTCACCGCGGTGACCAGTGTGGAGAGGTCGGGGTTGTTGGACGCGGCCGTCGCGACCGGGTCCTGGGCCATGCCGTTGAAGCTGCCCGCGCCGCTCTTCGGGACCGACGAACAGGCGGGACCGAAGGGCTTGCCCGCCATGTTCGACGTGTCGGTGCTCTTGGAGGGCTTCGAGGAATCCTTCGAGGAATCCGAGGAGGTCGACGACTTGGTGTCCTTGCTGCCGCTGTCGCTGGAACAGGCGCTGAGTGCGAGCGGCAGTACAGCGGCTCCTACGACGACAACGGCGGCGCGGTGGAATCGGTTGGCGAACATATGGTTTCTCCTTGTTGTCGGTGCACGGTGTTGTCGGTGCACGGTGCACAGGAACAGCGCACTCGGGGGTACGGATGACGTGGGTGGTATGGCGTGGGTGGTACGGCGTGCGGGTGGGGCCCTGGGGGCGGTGGTCAGGTCACGGCGACCACCACCGAGTGCCAGCCGGTCGCGCCGTTGGGCACGGTCCCGACGCGTTTGTCCGTCTGGGTGTAGCCGTCCCGGTCGGTGGCGCGGACCTCGATGGTGTGGCTGCCGGGAGTGGCCGGCCACTCCCACTTCCACTGGCGCCACGTGTCCTTGGAGTCCTCCGCCGCCAGCTCGGCCGTGTGCCATGTGCCGCCGTCGACCCGGACCTGCACTTCGGCGATCCCACGGTGCTGCGCCCAGGCGACTCCGGCGACCGGTACCTTTCCCGCTGCCGGACTGGCGAAGGGGCGTGGGGTGTCGATCCTGGACTCGGTTTTGATGGGGGCCTGCCTGGACCAGGTCCGCTTGACCCAGTAGGCGTCGTAGTCGTCGAACGTGGTCAGTTCGAGATCGGTCAGCCACTTGCAGGCCGAGACGTAGCCGTACAGTCCCGGAACCAGCATCCGGACGGGGAACCCGTGGGCGAAAGGCAGCGGTTCGCCGTTCATGCCGAGCACGAGCATGGCGTCACGGCCGTCCATCACCGTGTCGACCGGTGAGCCGATGGTCATGCCGTCCACCGAGCGGGCCACCAGTTGGTCGGCGGGTCCGCCCTCGGAGGGCGGTTTCACCCCTGCCTCACTGAGCAGGTCCGCCAGCCGGACTCCGATCCACCGGGCGTTGCCGACGTAAGGGCCGCCCACCTGGTTCGACACGCAGGTCAGGGTGATGTCCCTTTCGATCAGCTCCCGCTGGAGCAGGTCGTGGTAGCTGACGGTCATCGGCTTGGAGACACCCTTGCCGTGGATCCGCAGCCGCCAGTTCCTGGCGTCGACCTTCGGAACCACCAGCGCGGTGTCCACCCGGTAGAAGTCCTTGTTGGGTGTGGTGAACGGGCTCAGGCCGTGGATCCGGAGGTCCGCGCCCGCCGGAATCGGCCGGGCGTACGAGGCGGGCCGCGGGATCACGATGTTCTTCCGTACGGCGGCGGCCTCGGCCGACCCTGATGCGTTGAGCCGGCGTCCCAGAACGCCCGCTCCGGCCGATGCCGCCACCGCGGCCGTCGCGGCGATCACAAAACCGCGTCGGTCGAAGGTCCCGTGCGCCTCGCCCTTCCCCTCGGCCACGCCGACCGTGTGGGAGGGGTGGAGAGCCAGCCTGCCGGTCAGCAGGTAGAGCACCCCGCAGCCCAGCAGGCCACCGACGACCGAGGGCAGCGCGTCCAGCGGGCCGCCGTCGGGCCGCCCCGCCGCCGCCACCGCCCCGACCGCGCCGAAGATCAGTACGGCGGCGGAACCGGCCTTCCGGTAGCGCAACGCGGCCACTCCGACCGCCATGGCGAAAGCCGCCAGGAGGACCAGGATGCCGAGCTGGAGCACCAGTTTGTCGTTGGTCCCGAAGTGCCGTACGGCGAAATCCTTCAGCCAGGGCGGGGTGCGGTCGATGACCGCACCGCCCACGGCGGTCACCGGACTCGCCTCCGGCCGAATGGCCGGCGAGACGAGCTCGGCGACACACAGCGCGGCGAGCCCGGTGATCAGCCCGCTCAGTGCGCCCAGCGAGGCGCGCACGGCACGAGCCGCCCCCCTACGGCGGCCGGCCTCCGGCACTGGAACTTCCCGATCTTCGCTCACATCGGCCATTCGGTGCCGGCACCGCGGCGGATTGGTCCTACAGCCGAATGATTCAGAAGCTGTGGTGAACCGTGAACGCGGAGAGGTCACCAGGTACCAATCCTCCGGTCGGCCGGCACCGAATAACCAGTGAGGGGCCATGTCGGCCTTGAGCTGGTGATTGAGGGAGCGGAGCCGTATGAAGGACGACCGTCGGCGCACGGCAGTGGTGGGCAGCGGGGTGGCAGGCCTGACCGCCGCTCACATTCTCCGGCGTTCGCACGATGTCGAGCTGTACGAGGCCGACGAACGGCTCGGCGGGCATGCCCACACCCACGACATACCGTCGGCCGACGGACGGGTGCACCGGGTCGACACCGGCTTCATCGTCCACAACGAACGGACCTATCCCTACCTGCTGCGGCTCTTCGGGGAACTCGGAGTCGCCACCCAGGAATCGGAGATGAGCATGTCCGTGCGGTGCGAGGAGTGCGGTCTCGAATACGCCGGTGCGCGCGGCCTGCTGGGCCTGTTCGCACAGCGGCGCAACGCACTGCGCCCCCGGTATCTGCGCATGCTCGGAGAAGTGCCTGCTTTCCACCGCCGGGCCCGTCACCTCCTCGCCACGGCCGACGCGGCCGAGCGGGCCGATGCGGCCGGTCCCGGGGCCCCGGGCGCGGCGGGCGGGAGCGCAGCGGCGGCGATGACGCTGGCGGAGTTCATCGCGGCGGGCCGCTTCTCCCCGTACTTCGTCTCGCACTTCCTGACACCGCTTGTCGCCTGTGTGTGGTCGTGCGACGCCGAAACGGCGCTGCGCTACCCCGCCCGCTACCTGTTCCGGTTCCTGGCTCACCACGGCATGCTCTCGATCCACGGCTCACCCGCCTGGCGGACCGTCAGCGGCGGCTCGCGCGAGTACGTCGAGCGCGTCGGCAAGAGCATCGGAGCCGTACACACGTCCACCGCCGTGCGGGCGCTGCGGCGCCACACCGACGGGGTCGAGATCACTGCCGACGACGGCAGCGTCCGCCACTACGACTCCGTGGTCATCGCCGTCCACCCGGACCAGGCGCTGCGTCTGCTGGCCGATGCCACCGATGAGGAACGCCGGGTCCTCGGCGCGTTCCGGTACTCGCGCAACCCCACTCAGCTGCACACCGACACACGTGTCCTGCCACGCAGTGCGGGGGCCCGCGCCTCCTGGAACTACTGGATGCCGGCCTGCGACGCGGGGGCCGCCGCCGTGCGCGTCAGTTACGACATGAACCGGCTCCAGCGGCTCGACGCCCCCGAAACCTATGTGGTGACGCTGAACGGTGCGGACCAGGTGGACGAGAGCCGCGTGCTCGCCCGCATGACGTACGAACACCCCGTCTACACGCCGGAGTCCGTGGCAGCCCAGCGCCTGCTGCCCGCGCTCAGCGGCCCCGTCACCGCTTACGCAGGCGCTTACCACGGTTGGGGGTTCCACGAGGACGGCTGCCGCTCGGGGGTCGAGGCCGCCGCCGCGCTGGGGGTGTCATGGTGAGCAGCGTCAGCGAAGCGGACCGTGCGGGCGCGGGTGCCGCCCGGAAGAGCAGCGTCCCCGCCCTCTACCCGTGCACCGTCACCCACGTCAGGACCTCCCCGAGCCGCCACGTCATGCGCCACCGCACCTATATGTGGCTGATCGACCCCGACCGGCCGCCACGGCTCCCGTGGCTGCTGCGCCCGCTCGCCGGCTTCGACGCCCGTGACCACTTCGGCGGAAGCCTGCGCACGATCCGTGCGGGGCTGGACGCGTTCCTCGCCGCCCGCGGGATCGATCTGGACGGTGGGCGGGTGACGATGCTCGCGCACGCCCGGGTGTTCGGCCATGTCTTCAACCCGCTCAGCCTGTTCTGGTGCCACGGCCCCGACGGCACACCGCTCTGCGTCGTCGCTGAGGTGCACAACACCTACGGCGAACGGCACTGCTATCTGCTCCGCCCGGACGGCGCGGAAGTGTCCCGGGTGGACAAGGAGTTCTACGTCTCGCCGTTCTTCCCGGTCGACGGCGGCTATCTGATGCGACTGCCCGAACCGGATGAACGGCTCAGCCTGACCGTACGGCTCGAACGCGAGGGGAGCAGTCCCTTCACCGCGACCGTACGGGGTGTGCGCCGCCCCGCCACGCCCCGGGCGCTGGTGCGCACTGCTCTTCGTCACCCGTGGTCCACCGCCGTGGTGTCCGCCGGTATCCGGCTGCACGGCGTCCTGCTGTATCTGCACGGGCTGCCCGTGCGGCACCGTCCCCGTCATCTGCCTCAGGAAGGTGTGAAGTGAGCGTTCCGACAAGCAGGCACCCCGTGTCGCAGCCGGCGTCCCGGTCTGCGGCCGCCGTCGACGCCGGGCGCTGGCCCCAGGTGGCCTGTGGTCCGAAGGCGTCCTGGATCCGTACCGCCATCGCTGAACGCGTCGTCCGCCATGCGCTGGAACGGCTGCCGCTGCGTGTCGGGCTGGGCTCCACCGGCGAGACGCTGGGCCCCGGTGGCCCTCTGATGGAGGTGCACGAACCCCGCTCGTTCTTCCGGCGGATCGGCGCGGGTGGCCTCATCGGCTTCGGCGAGTCCTACATGGCAGGCGAGTGGGAGGCCCGCGACCTCGTCGCGGTGCTGACCGTGTTGGCCGACCATGCGGCGACGATCATTCCGGCGCCGTTGCAGAAGCTGCGTGCGGTCTGGGCGTTGAAGCAGCCGTCGGCGCACCGGAACACCCCCGAGGGTTCGCGCGACAACATCAGCCACCACTACGACCTGTCGAACGACCTGTTCACCTTGTTCCTGGACGAGACGCTGTCGTACTCATCGGCCCTTTTCAGGGCGCTTCCCGCCGACGAGTCCCTGCTGGCCGCCGCCCAGCGACGCAAGATCGACCGGCTCCTCGACGCGGCGCAGGTCGGGCCGGGCACCCGGCTGCTGGAGATCGGCACCGGCTGGGGCGAACTCGCCATCCGCGCGGCCGCGCGTGGCGCGCAGGTGCTGACCATCACCCTCTCCGAGGAGCAGGGAGAACTGGCCGGCGACCGCATTCGCCGGGCAGGCGTCGAGGGAGCCGTCACCGTCGAACTGCTCGACTACCGGCAGGTGAAGGGGACCTTCGACGCCGTGGTCAGCGTCGAGATGATCGAGGCCGTCGGCGCGGAGTTCTGGCCCGAGTACTTCATGACGCTGGACCGGTTGACCGCGCCCGGTGGCCGGATCGCCCTCCAGGCGATCACCATGCCGCACGACCGGATGCTGGCCAGCAGGGACACGTACACCTGGATCCAGAAGTACATCTTCCCCGGCGGACTCCTGCCGTCCGTCGAGGCGGTCGAGCAGATCACCGGCGAGCGTACGGGGCTCCGGATGGCGCGGCGTGACGGCTTCGGGGCGCACTATGCGGAGACGCTCAGGCTGTGGCGCGAACGGTTCACCGAGCGGGCCCAACAGGTCGAAGCCCTCGGCTTCGACGAGACCTTCCGGCGTATGTGGACCTTCTATCTCGCCTATTCCGAGGCGGGCTTCCGCTCGGGCTATCTCGATGTGCAGCAGATGCTGCTGACGAAGGAGGGGACCCCGCGATGACGGGCCCACAGAGGCGAACCGGCGCGGGCCGTTGCGTGATGCCCGCCGCCCCCCGGGAGTGTTACGTACCGGGCGGCGTTCGATGAACGGATTTCCGTGGGCCGTGTTCGGTGAGGGGGTGGGCGCCGCGGCGGGCGCCGCCCTCACGGTCATGCTCATCACCTTCGGGATCGCCGTCGCGAAGGGCCTGCACCGCATCGTCGACGTCGCCTGGGGTGTTGCCTTCACTGCGGTCGCCCTCGTCTCCTACGTGTTGTCGGCCGGCGAGGGCGACGACGTTCGGCGCGTTCTGGTCACCGTGCTGACGGCTGTCTGGGGCCTGCGGCTCGCTGTCCACATCGCCGCGCGCGGAAGCGGCCACGGCGAGGACCCGCGCTATGCGTCGATGCTCGCCAGGGCGCCCGGCAGTCCGGAGGTGTACGCCCTGCGCATGGTCTATCTGCTCCAGGGTGCGCTGGTCCTGCTGATCTCGCTGCCCGTGCAGGCGGCCCAGTACATCCGTGGCCCTGTCGGACCCGTCGCCTACGCGGGCGGGGCGCTCTGGCTGGTCGGCTTCTTCTTCGAGTCGGTGGGCGACCGGCAGCTCGCCCGGTTCAAGGCGGACCCGGCGAACAAGGGCCGCATCATGGACCGCGGCCTGTGGAGCTGGACCCGGCACCCCAACTACTTCGGTGACTTCTGTGTCTGGTGGGGCCTGTTCCTGATCGTCTGCGACGCCCCGGCTGTGGCCGCCGCGACGGTCATCAGCCCCTTGGTGATGAGCTTCCTGCTGATCAACGGCAGTGGAAAACGCCTGCTGGAACGGCATATGGCGAACCGTCCCGGGTTCGCCGAGTACGCCGCTCGCACCAGCGGCTTCTTCCCCCTGCCGCCGCGCTAGGTGTGCTGTGCCGGGTCCCGCGGCCTGCGGCGTCCCCGACCGGGAGTTGAGCCTCGACGAGGGCGAGGCCCGTGCGCTCGGCGGCGCGGTGGAAGGTCTCGTCACCGGTGGCGTGGTGGGCGTCGAGGAGGCTGTACGGTGCCCGGAGAATACCGTGTCCGGGCACCGATGCCTGTCGCTGTCAGGGAGTCCTGGCATGCCGCAGCTGGTCCGGCTTGTCCGCCGGCCCGACGAACACGTCTCGGGCACCGTGGGTGCGGACCCACTTCTGCTTCGATGTGGACCAGTACTGCATAGCGCGCGGGTCGACGTGGGTCGTCACGGTACTCGACGCTCCCGCAGCAATGCTTACGCGGTCGAAGCCCGCCAACGCCCGTGGTGCGAACTCCACACCGCTCGGCCGCTCGGACGGTGGGCCGACGTACACCTGCGCCACAGCTGCGCCGGCCTGTGATCCTGTGTTCCGGATCGTGCAGGTAACGTCCAGCCCACCGTCCTTGGCAGCGGTGACCGTCGGCTTCGAGTACGCGAAGTTCGTGTAGGACAGGCCCCACCCGAACGGGAATTGCACTGCCATGCCCAGTTGGTCGTAGTAGCGATAACCGGCGTAGATCCCGAAGCTGGCGACTTGACGCGCCGGATAACGGGCGCCCTTGGTGGTCAACGCGATCGAGTCGATGTTGACGTTGCCGCTGTCCTTACTGTTCCGCTGAATCGTGATCTTGTGAATTCCGGCGGACAGTTTGACGCTGATGGTCTTGATGCCCCATGCGTTCTGGTCGCTCAGCTCCGGCAAGGTGACTTTGCCGGCTTTTCCGTCGATGTCGACGGTCAGTGTCTGCGCGGTTGCCTTGGGGTTTCCGTAGCGCAGTTGCAGTGTGTAGTTCCCCGCGTCGGAGGGGATGTCTATCGTCGCTTGGTCGCCCGTCTTGGTGAAGCCGGCGAGGAGTCCCTCACCGGTGTAGCCCTTGGGGTCGACGGTCGTCTTTATACCCGCTCCGCTGATGTGGCCTCGCTCAATCTCGCAGGTGACGCCGACGGAACATTCATACAAGCCGCCGAGGCTGTTCGCTGTGCTGGGGAAGTGGGCGCCAGGGGTGGTCAGTCCGAGACTGTCCACGTTGACGTTTCCGCTGCTGTTGTCCGAGCCCGACCGGAAGAGCCGCACGGTGTGGGGCCCGGCCGTCAGACGCAGGGGGACCTGGGAGATCGACCAGTTTCCTCTCTTACCGGTTTTCGGCAGCGGCAGTAGTTTTGCCGGCCCGGTATCCACAGCAACACGCAGTGATCGGCTCGACCTCAGGGTGTTTGCGTACCGAACTTTCAGCATGTAGGTGCCCGCTGTGCCTGGGCTGACCTGGTAGCGCAGCGAGTCCCCGTTGCTGCGGAATCCGGCGGCATACCCAGAACCGGTGTAGTTCTTGTCGCCGGTAGCGGCGGTCGGGCCGCTCAGTTTGGCGTCTTCACCCTGACAGACCTTGCCTGTCTCACAGGCTGGAACCTGACCGGTTGACTTTTCCGTTCCGCCCACCCGCTCAGGATGCGTTCCGGTCGCGTCCCCCGGAAACAGACCTTGATTCTGGGCGGTGCTGAACAGGGTGTCTTCACTTCCCTTGGGCCAGGTCGTCACCGCCCGCCCGGACGGATTCGCCATTCCCAGCAGCAGCCGTGCCGTTGCCGTACCACCCTCTTGGCCTGGCTGCCACATTTCAAGGACGCTCTTGACGTCATGGATCCAGGAGGAAGTGACGACGGGACCCGGGGTGTTCAGTACGACGGAGGTGTTCGGGTTTTCCGCCGCTACCGCCTTGATGAGGGCGACCTGTTCGGCCGGCAGCTCCCCGGGTACCATGTCCGAATTTGCCGGGTCAGTCAGCTGGCCGGTGTTTCCAGCACCGACGAATACAAGGGCCTTGGATTTGCCCTTCGCGGCTTCTGCGGCATCACTTATGTCGCCCTCGGTGCGGCTGTAAGCAAGCCGAAAACTGGCCTTCCCGGAGCTGGCGTTCGAGAACGATACCGAGATCGCATGGTAACCGGCAGACAGGTTCCCCACCTTGTAGGCCGAATTGCTGAGCCCACCTGTGGTGAAGCCGGCACGAGTGGTACTCATATCCATCGGAAACATTCCGGGGCGAGGGCCCGTGTAGACACTTTCCGGGGTTGAGGCTTTCTGCGACTTTCCGTCGATGGAGAGTTTGACACCGATGTCGGAGCCTTTTGTGCTCTGGGTACGCAAGGTGTATGTGTCTGCTGACGGCACATACAGGTAACCGCGCCAGGTGTAGTTTCCCTTGCCGAGTGCCCCCGCCGGTGAGGCGGTAGTGAAGTCGAGTGATCTATCAGTCGTCGGGGCCCCGGGTCCGCCCGTTCGATGAAGTCCTCCCGTGACCCTCTTACTCGACGTCGACAGCGCCGACGAGGGTACGGCATAGCCACTCGGGCTGAGCGCCGGGCTGTAGGTGAAGGCGTTCTTGTTCTGGGCGAACGTCTTGATCTGCTGGAGGGTGTTGATCACACTGCGATCTGGGTAGCCACCGGAGGATTCATTGTTGGGAGAGCCGACGTTGTATTCCGCCAGAGGGCCGCTGAGTGCGACTCCGGAGGACAGGTCGGTCGGCGTGATGGGGAGGTTCGAGGCGTCGTTCTTCAGGAGCACCGCTCCTTCTTCGGCAGATTTCTCGGCGATGGCAGCATGTCCGTTTTTTGTGCCGATGACGGCCCCGGAATCCGGGCGTCCCGTCGGTAGAGCTGCTGAACCATCGCGCACTCCGTTTACGCCGCCGGGGTTGCTGCAAGAAGCGCTACTGTCATTGCAGCCGAGTAGCCCGAAGCGCTCCTCTTGGTAAAGGACGCGAGCAAGTGCCTGCTCAAAAACGGGCAACGGGATCCGGCCGCTGCGTACGAGTTGCGGTATTTGGTCCCAGACGCTCTTCTTCCCGGTTCGCGGGTCAGCGCCCGGCATATTCTGCTCGGTACCCTGGGCGAGATCGGTGCCCTTGGTGGCTACGGGATAGTCGGTCCCCACGAATGCTTTAGAGTTCCATTCGCCGCGAATAAGTTGATTCTGGATCAGGGGGTTTCCGCAGGCGAAATTGGGGTCGGCGAGATTGCGGGTCTGCGCGGTGGTACTTCCGAATGGGCTCTTCTGGGTGAGTTGTCCCAGCGTTGCATTCGGGGCGTCGGGCACCTGAACTTTCTGGTAGGAGCACATGTACGACGCGGTCGAGCTCTTTTTTCCGGCTGTCTCGTAGGGCGGCGCGAATAGCTCGTGTATCGCCTGATCGGTGATCTGAGCTGCCTGGGAAATGTCGTTTCCGTAATATCCCAGGATATGCTTCGTCTGAGCCATCGCGTGCCGGCCCTGGATGCCATTGACCTCAGATGCTGCAGTTTCCCCACCAAGGTAGGGATCCTCGCCCGTTTCGTCACTGGCGCGGGCCCAGTTGGGGAAGATGTCCGTATCCACTTGCGGGCCCAAGATCCCGGTAGCCATGTGCGCGCGCGTCTCGGCACCTTGCACTTGCCCCCAGGCATTGCTCAGACCGGGATCGAACGATCCGGTCACCGCAGAATTCTGTGTTGCGGCGGTCGACTGGCCTCGCTGCGGCCCCGCGAACAGTTCGACCCCGGCCCCGTCGGTCCAGCACAACGGAGAGATGGCCGGCTTGGTGCCACTCGGTGCGAGATTGGAGCCGGTCTGGTTGCAGCTTGCGACTGGAGAGTGGCCGTCGCTGTACTTGTACCCATCAGTCCCGTCGAGGATCTGCAATGCGTTCTGCAGCTGGCCGAGGGTCGGAGGATCCGACGGCAGCAGTTGCTTGATCAGCCCTACGACGGTGCGGGTGTACGGGGCTTGAGCATCCTCAGTCGGCGATTGGACTTCCGAGGGCAGAACCACCGGCAGCTTGTAGGGAACATTGGCCGGCTGCATCTCCGTGAAACCATTGGCGACCGCCATGGCTCGGGGCATGGGAGCACACACCAGTGAGCTCAGCAACGCGGCACACGCCGCTGTCACGGTCACCGCACGCCAGGAGTGGAGGGGTGCACCTCTACTCGCGACTCTGGCTCTTCTCGCTGCGGACCAAATACGAGTTCTGCTCATCCAGTTCACCCTTCTTGAGCGGAGAAACCGTGGTGTGGTGGCTGATCGGACCTTGTGCATGGACGCGTTCCCCACCGTCGGCGCCCTCCTGCTTCCTCCTGCGGTCCGAGAGCTTCTCCAGATACGTGAATTTCCACTGCGTGTTGCTCCGTCACGTACGAGACGGAGCAACACACGTGGCCCGGTCAGGAAGAGACGGAGCCCGGGTCGCTGAGGCCCTCTTCCCCGGTTTCGATGTGGCCGGCGAGGCGGCGGAGGTAGTGCGGGTCGCCGGGGACGCGGAGGATGAGGTCGTACCAGCGGTGGCCGCCGGTCGCGGACACGCGGTGTAGGAGTCGGCCTCGGGCGGGCACGGTCAGGCGGGTGATCGCGCCACCGCGGTAGGCGTCGGTCACGGAGAGGGTGGTGGGGCTGTCCGCCGGATTGGCCAGGACGAGTGCGAGGCCGCCGCCGTGTGCCGCGTCGTGGCGCGCTGTCAGCTCGGGAGTGCGTGAGGACACGGATCCCTGGAAGGTGCGCAGAAATCCGTTCGGCCCGTAGACGCTCAGGTCGTAGCGTCCCCCGGTCTGATCTGTGTCCCAGTGCTCAGTGAGTGTGCGACCCGCCGTGGTGGTGTAGCTCCACGGGCCGTCCTCACGGTTGCCAGAGATGACCAGATGGCATCCGCCGGCCTGGGGGCCGGTGCTGAACGTGAGGGTGAATGTGCCGGGCCCGGCGTTGGCCGCCCCGTCCACCAGCGGCTCGTACGGCAAGGGCCGGGCGGGGCGTGTGCCCGGTTCCTGCTGCGGCATCGAGGCGGTGGCCGGGGCTAGGGGGGTGAAGGTGCGGTACGGGTCGGGGTTGGGCGGACGGTAGCCGTCCGTCGACGGGAGCCCCCTGTGATGCGGGCTGTTCTTCCGGAAGTCGAACGCGGAGGTCAGGTCGCCGGAGATCGCGCGGCGCCACGGGGAGATGTTGGGCTCGTGCACCCCGAATCGGCGTTCCATGAAGCGGATGATCGAGGTGTGGTCGAAGGTCTCCGAGCACACGTATCCGCCAGTGCTCCACGGGGAGACCACGGTCATGGGGACGCGTGCGCCGAGCCCGTAGGGTCCGGCACGGTGGTCGTCGTCGCCGGGGAACCAGTCCTGGGTCACGTCGGTGTCGGAGCGGCCGTGGTCGGAAGTGTGGGGCGGGAAGGGCGGGACCACGTGGTCGAAGTAGCCGTCGTTCTCGTCGTAGGTGACGAACAGGGCGGTCCTGCTCCACACCTCGGGGTCAGAGGTCAGCGCGTCGAGTACCTGGGAGATGTACCAGGCGCCGTAGTTCGCGGGCCAGTTGGGATGCTCGGTGAAGGCTTCCGGTGCCGCGATCCAGGAGATCTGCGGCAGGTCGCCTGACAGCACGTCCGCCTTCAAGTGGTCGAAGAAGCCGTCGCCGGCGACGGCGTTGGTACCGGTGCGGGCCTTGTCGTACAGCGGGTCGCCCGGTTGGGCGTTGCGGTAGTTGTCGAAGTAGAGCAGTGAGTTGTCGCCGAAGTTGCCGCGTTGGGGATCCTTGATCCAGCCCCAGGTGCCGTCGGCGTCAAGGCCGTCGCCGATGTCCTGGTAGATCTTCCAGGAGACACCTGCCTTCTCCAGGCGTTCGGGGTAGGTCGTCCAGCTGTAGCCCGCTTCGTAGTTGCTCAGGACGGGGCCGCCGCCGGTGCCGTCGTTGCCGACGTACCCGCTCCACATGTAGTAACGGTTCGGGTCCGTGGCGCCGATGAACGAGCAGTGGTAGGCGTCACAGACGGTGAAGGCATCGGCCAGAGCGTAGTGGAACGGGATGTCCTTGCGGGTGACATGGGACATCGTTCCTGCGCCTTTGGCCTTCACCCACTGATCCCAGCGGCCGTTGTTCCACGCCTCGTGGCCGCCCTCCCATTCATGATCCATCCCCTCAAGGAACTCCATCCCCAGGTCGTCACGGTCGGGGCGGAAGGGCAGCACGTCCTTGCTGCCATCGCTCTGGTACCAGACGGACTTCCCATTGCTCTGCGGGAAGGGGCGTGGGTCGCCGAAGCCCCGTACGCCGCGCAGGGCACCGAAGTAGTGGTCGAAGGACCGGTTCTCCTGCATCAGCACCACGATGTGCTCGACGTCGCGCAGGGTCCCGTGATGGCGACGTGCCGGGATGGCCGCCGCGCGGTCAATGCTCTGGGACAGGGCAGAGAGGCCTGCGGTGGCTCCGGCGAGTCGGAGAAAACGCCGACGGTTGATTTCAGACACGGAAAGACATCCTCATGATCAGGGAAGGGGCGCCTCAAGGTTCAGGCCTGAACAGTCGGTTGCAGGTCCCCTCGGTGAACGGTCGGGAGACTCCTGCGCACACCTGGTCGCTGCACAGCGCTCTGTGTTCGGCGGGGTGGATGTCCGTCACATACCTCCCCTGTGTCCGCCGTGCGGGGCACGGCGGACACAGGGGAGGTGAGGTCAGCGTTCCTTACGTGTGAGCGTCAAGGTCTGTTCGGCGGCCGTCCGCGCGCCTCCAACACGTGCCCCGCTGGTATCCGTCCAGGCGCGCGTCGGAGTGGTCTCGGCGGACCGGTCCGCGACCCCGGACAACGCGATGACCAGGCCGCTGTAGCGGTTGACCAGCTTGAAGGTGCCGGTGGACCGGCCGTGGGCGTCCTTGGCGGGGATGACGAACCACTGCTGGCCCACCGTCGGGCCGCTCTTGGGCGCCTTCGCCAACGTCGGCTTCGCGGCCCAGGCGCGGCCCGCTTTCTTGGTGGAGTCGACCCCGAGCAGGCGCCCCGTGCCGGAATGGGCGATACGGTACGAGCCGTCGCCGTTCGAGGTGAAGGTCCACTCGGTGCGCCCGGACCTGTCCGCGGCGGGCCGTGAGGTAGTGCCCTTGCCGTCGCGGGCGGGTGCGAGGACGCGGCCGCTCGCGCTGCCGATGGTGTAGTGCGCGCCCGACTTCACGGGCGCGGCCGGGGCATTGGTCTCGATCGCCGTGTTGTAGTACTCGCCGTCGCCCCCGCCCGAGCACTGATACGAGCAGTAGCTGCGGAAGTCCTTGCCGACGATGGTGGAGCCGGTCTTGTTCACCGAGTCCAGCATCCAGCGGTACCAGGACCCCGAGTGGTAGTCCCCGGTGTCACCGATGAGCTTCCACTTCTGCGTGGACAGGTCGTCAGTGGCGTAGAAGCGCTGCGGCTCACTGCTGTCCTGCACGGTCGCCTCGGGCTGGCCGATGTACAGGCCGAGGTAGGCGTTGTAGGCGACGTTCATCGTCAACAGGTCCGACTTGGCGGGCAGTTCACCGGCCGCGACCTGCTCGGCGACATTTCCGTCGTTCGCCGGGTTGTAGTCGTGCTCGACGGGTGTGTAGCCGCTGGGGTGGTCGGTGGTGACCGGCTCCATGTTGGACTCCAGGCCTCCGATGCCCGGCTGGGACCAAGCGCCGTCGTACCACTTCTTCCATGACCCGGGCGCCATCTTCTCGGACATCGGCGCGCGCGCCACATGCGCGAGACTGCCGTCGGTCCAGCCGCCGGAGACGCCGCCCTTCGGGAGGGCACGGGAATCGTAGTAGACGTAGAAGTAGCCCGAGGCCGTGTCCACGAACAGACGCGGGTCGCCATCGCCGTAGTCGTACAGGTCGTTCGGGAATGCCTCGCTGTCGCCGCGCTTCATGCTGTACGGCGAGGTCAGGACGTGGTCCTTGATGTCCCAGGTCTTGCCCTGGTCCTTGGAGACGGTGTAGTCGATCGCGTCGTAGTGCAGACCGTCGTCGAAGGGGCTCGGCGTGAACTCGTTGTGCACCAGGCCGTACCAGTCGCCGGTGTCCGGGTCGACCCACACGCCCAGCAGATCGCAGTAGTTCTTCTGCGCGTAGTGCGAGGTGTCGGGTGCATACGTGGACTCGCGGCCGGTCGGGCTGTTGTTGCAGCGCCACGTCGTGTCGTCGTTGCGGTCGAGGGAGTTGGCCGGGTTCACCGCGCCGTTCAACTCGGCGTCGGGCTTTGCCGAGTCGAAGTCCTTGCCGGTGTAGAACGACCACTCGCGCGGGTCGTCCGCGCCGTACAGCGCGTGTGCGGACTGGTAATGGAACGTGCCGTCCTTGTCCATGTACGTGGCGGCGGGGGTGTCGTCCGGGTTGGTCCACTCACCGGTCTGTCCGACGGTGACGGAGTATGTCGGGTCGTCGCTATCAGCGACCGCGGGCGACGACGTCGCCGCAGCGGCCAACAGGGCGGCCACCGCGGCAAATACGCCGACGGCTCGTGCTCTCGTACGCGCTGACACAGGTACTCCTCGCTTCAGGAGGCGGGTGGGAGGGAGGCGACCGGTGAACGTCCTCAGGCGGCTCGCCAATCGAGCACCGCCCAGCCGCGGTGCGGCAGGGCGGCTTCGAGGTCCAGCAGTCCGTCGGCCTCGATGAGGGTGGCCGGGGCCGGGTCCGCCAGCGGTGCGAGCAGGGTGGCGCGCACCTGATCGGGGGTGGTGGGCAGGGCGATCGTGGGGTGGGCGGGATCGGCGCTGCCGTTGACAACGGCAAGCCGGAGGGTGTCTCCGTCGCGTGCCGCGTGCGGGATGAGATGCGGCGCTCCGTGCACCAGCGGCAGCCCGGGGCAGTCGCCCTCCAGGAAGCGCACCGTGCTGTGGAGCAGTCGTCGGCCCCTGTCGCTGCGGGCCAGTTCGGCGGGGGCCGTGGCGGCGAGCACCGCGACGCGTCCGCCGAGAGTGTTGACGAAGTGGCACCGGCCCGCGCCCCAGGCGCGGCCGTCGGGCGTAAGGATGTCGGTGATGACGCGCGCGCCCTGCTGCGGGTCGAGCCGGGCGAGCGCGGGCTGGACGTCGACGCTGAGGTGCGTTCCCTCGTCCGTGGCGGCGTGTGCCGTAACCTGTTCGACTGCGTACGGCCCTGGGCAGGTCGGTTCATCCCGGGCGTACAGCCGGGTCGCTCCTACGCCGAGCAGGCCGGCGAATCCGCGTTCGGTGAGGCGGTGCGCGGCCACGCCGTCCAGGAGCAGCCCGCTGCACAGCATGGTGTGCAGTTCCTCGTCGCTGAAGGCGTCGACGCACCGGCCGAAGAGGGCCTGCACCGGTGCCGGTCCGGCGGTCACGGGTACGCCGTAGCCGAGCAGGTAGTCCGCGGTCGCCGCGGGATCCGACACGAGCTCCTGCAACGTCCCCTCGGTGGTGACGAGGTGTGCTGCCGTGTCCGGCCGCCAGGGCAGACCGACACCGATCGGCACCGCCTGTTCCGTATGGCGGTCGGCGAGCCAGTCCAGGGCCGGCCGGGAGCGGCGAAGGAGTTCGTCGATGCGCGGGAACTCCTCAGCCCGCTCTGCGGAGCTGGGGTGCACGTTCAGCAACAGTGCGTCGGCGCCGGAGAGTTGAGCGGTAACCATCTCCGACCAGGTCTGGGTGTCCGACTTCGACCAGGAGGTGTGCGGCCAGTTCTCGATCTCCGGCTCGCAGGCAGCGTGCGGCGCACGCAGCACGCGCTGCGCCTCCAGTGACCACAGCGCGGAGGACAGGCCGCGTGCGGGAGTGTCCGAGTACGGTGCGAAGTGTGGTCGCTGGGTGACGCGTTGCCCGATCGACAACGCGCCGAACAGAGCGTCCCAGTCGCGCCCCTCGACCGAGTGCATGGCGGGCACCGAGCTCATCAGGCCCAGCTGGGAGCGGCCCGCGGATTGCTCTCGTACCGCCTGCGCCAAGCCCTCGGCGACTTCCAGCTGCGCGGTACGCCACACCTGCTGCAACAACGCCCGCCAAGGGTGCGGCGCTCCGGGTCTCGTGACGGCAGCGACCACCTGTTCCCGGGTGACCTCCTCCCCCACGAGCCGGGACAGCCGCTCCATCATGAGCGGTTCGAAGCCGCCGCCCCAGTCGAGCGGGGCGTGATTGTGATAGCGGAAGTCGTCCTCCACCCACAGCACGCGGAAGCCGAGTTGCGCGAAGCGTCCGTAGTGCGCGTACAGCCACTTGCGCCACGTCGGGCAGGCGAACGATGCCTGGGCGGCTGCGGGCTTCCCGGTCGGCGAGACCATGGGGGTGAAGCCGAGGCGGTCCGTGCGGCCGCGGTCCGCGTGACCGACGGTCACCCAGGGGTTGAGGCTGACGTCCACGCCCGCGGCGGTCAGCACGTCGCTCGCCTGCCCCGCCGCCTCGAACCAGCTGTCCTCCTCCGCTCCGGCCAGATGGCCGGTGTACAGCTCCTCGGCGCCGATCAGCAGGACGACTTCCGCGACCTCGTTGTCGTGGCACATCTTGGCCAGCCTCGCCGCGCGCTCGCCGAGGTCGTCGCCGGGCCGCAGCTGGAAGCGCAGGTGGTAGCGCGCCCGACGGGCGCGGGGCGTCACTTCACGCTCCCCGTCGTCAGGCCCGAGCGCCAGAAGCGCTGCAGCGTGAGGAACAGCAGGACCAGCGGAATCACCGAGACCAGCGCGGCCGTGATGATGATGTTGTACGGCACCGATGTGCCGATGCCCTGCTGCGACTGCCAGCCCACGATGCCGACGGTGACCGGCTGCAGCTTGTCATCCGCCAGCATCAGCACGGGCAGCAGGTAGTTGGTCCAGATGGCCACGAACTGGAACAGGAAGATCGTCACCAGCGCGGGCGTCATGATCCGCATGCCGATCGTCGCGAAGATGCGGAACTCCCCCGCGCCGTCGACGCGTCCGGCCTCGATCACCTCGTCGGGCACGGAGGCGGCCGCGTAGATCCTGGCAAGGTAGACCCCGAACGGGCTCACCATGCTCGGCAGCAGCACCGCCCAGTAGGTGTTGACCAGGTGGACCTGCGAAAACATCAGGTACAGGGGGATGGCGAGCAACGGCTGCGGTACGAGCACGGCAGCGAGCACCACGTTGAAGGAGAACTCCCGCCCGCGGAAGGCGTACTTGGCGAGGGCGTAACCGGCCAGCGAGGAGATCAGGGTGCTCACCGCCGCACCGCCGACCGCGTAGACGGCGGTGTTGAGCAGCCAGCGTGCGTAGATCCCTCCTTCCTGGCCGAACAGCGCGCGGATGTTGTCGGCGAGCGCGAAGTCGCCGAACCAGAAGCCGTTGGTGGTGGTGAGGGCAGAGTTCGTCTTGGTCGCGGAGACGAGCAGCCACCACACCGGCAGCAGGAAGTAGACGGCGGCCACGCTCATCACGGCGAGTACCAGCCACCGCGACTTCGCACGCACCGGCTTCGCCGTCCGCGTGCTGCGGGGCAGCGCGGCGGCGTCCTTGTGCTCCTGCCTCCTGAGTGTCCCGGCGATGCTCACAGATCCGCTCCCTTGCGCTGGACGAACTTGAGGAAGCCGAACGAGAGCACCAGGGTGAGCAGCGCGAGAATCACCGACTGGGTGGCGGCGTAGGGGAAGTTGCCCGAGTTGACCGAGCTGTACGCGGCGAAGATCGGGGTGTAGTCGCTACTCAGGTTCGGCGCGACGCTGCGCAGGATCGACGGCTCGTTGTACAGCTGCGCGGTGCCGATGATGGAGAACACTGTGGTCAGAACCAGCGCGGGCCGCACCATCGGGATCTTGATGCGCCAGGCGATGCCGAACGCGGAGCAGCCGTCCATCCTGGCCGCCTCGTTCAGCTCCGCCGGGATCGCCTGCAGCGCCGCGTAGATGATCAGCATGTTGTAGCCGGTCCATCCCCACGTGAGCATATTGCCGACGACGGGGGCGAGCATGCCGTCCGTGGTCAGATCCAGGTGCAGGCCGAAGTGGCTCGCGATCGCGCTGATCGGGCTCAGTTCGGGCGCCACCAGGTAGGACCACATGAGCGCGCCGATGACACCGGGCAGTGCGTACGGCAGGAAGAACGCAAGCCGGAAGAACCGCTTGAACAGCGTCCGCCTGGCGTCCAGGAGCAGCGCGAGCGCGAGCGCCGTGCCGAGCATGAGGGGCACCTGCACGGCGCCGATGAGCAGGACCCGCAGCAGGGAGTCGCGGAAGCCCGCATCGCCCATCGCCTGGGCGTAGTTGGCGAGGCCCGCGAAGGTCGTGGTGGGTTCGGAGAGTCCGAGCCCGTCGCGCTTCTGACGGAACAGGCTCTGGTACAGCGTGTACGCGATGGGCGCGAGATACATACACAGGAACAGGGTGGCGAAGGGCGCGAGGAACAGCAGTGCTGTACGCGAGCGTTGCCGGGTGTGCCACGAGATGGGGCTGCCCGGGCCGCCGGCCGCCTTCGCCTGAGGCGCGTAGCTGGTCACGGTGTGCTGCTCCGGTCAGTCGTTGGTGACATTGATGCCCTGGCTCTTCATCTCGCCGACCGTCTTCTTCCGAGCGGCGGCGAGCATCTCCGGCAGGGTGGTGCTGCCCTTGCCCGTGCGCCCGAGGCCGTCGGTGAGATCGGTCGAGGTCTGCGTCATCGTCGGGCCCCACTTCCAGCTGGTGTCGATCTGCGCGCTCTCCTTCTTGAAGACGTCGTAGATCTTCTGACCGCCGTAGAAGGGGTCGGGCTCGGACAGCGCCGGACGGTCAAGACCTGCGGTGGCCGCCGGATAGATGCCGGTGTCCTTGATCAGCGTGCCGAGGCTGTCCTTGTTCGTGCTCATCCACATGGCGAACTCGGTTGCCTGTTCCGGGTGTTCGCAGTCCTTCATGACCGCGGTGGACGAACCCCCGTCGTTGCCGTAGGCGGGCTTTCCGGCATCCCACACCGGCATCGGGGCTACCGCCCACTTGCCGGAGGTGGACTTCACGCTGGAGGCGAGAAGCGGCGCGTTCCACACGGCGTTGACGTCGGAGAGGATCTTGCCGGAGGCCATGTTCTTGTAGAGGGACGGGTCGAAGCTCGGCTCCGGCTTGAGCAGCTTGTCGTCGAGGAGGCCCTGCCAGTAGTCGGCGACCTTGGTGTTGGCCCCGCTGTCGAGAGCCACCTTCCAGGCGTCGGTCGTGGTGTCGAACCACTTGGCACCGGCCTGCCATGCCAGGCCGGCGTAGTTGTAGGCGTCCGTGCCGAAGGTGCCCAGGTAGACGTCCGGGTCGGCCTTGTGCACCTTCTCGGCCGCAGCCCGGTACTCGTCCCACGTGGCCGGGGGCTTGTCGATGCCGTACTTGGCAAAGAGATCCTTGCGGTAGAACAGTGCCATCGGGGCCGTGTCCACCGGCGCGCCATAGGTCTTACCGGCGACGGTCACCTGGTTCCAGGTCCAGTCCGCGAACTCCCCCTTGTGCGGGGCGGCGTACTTGGTGATGTCCGCCAAGGCGCCTGCGGCCACGAAGCTCGGAACCGTCTCGTAGCCCACCATGGCCAGACACGGTGCGTTGCCTGCCTTCGCGGCCGTGAGCATCTTGGTGTAACCGCCCTTGGAGCCCGCAGCCGTCTTCTGGAAGTCGACCCTGATGTCCGGGTGGGTCTTGTTGAACTCCGCGACAACCTTCTCGTAGCCCGGAGCCCAGCCCCAGAAGTCGAGCGTGACCTTGCCGCCCGAAGCGTCCGACCCGCTCTCCGCGGACGTACACCCGGACACCGCGACCAACACCGCAACCGCCGCACCGACCACCGTCGCGCTGCGCACCTGCATCATCGCCCCCTCACCGAACGGATTAGTTCGACTAGGATCTGAAATTAATATTTCCAAGTCAACGGGGTGGGGCAAGAAAGTTGCACCAGCGCAACCAGCCCCTCGCGCCACGCTTGACGGCTCGCGTACGTTGGCATGGTGCGCAGGCAGGTATACGAGGGAGAGGTCGAGTGAGGACAGGGCTACGGGGAGCAGGCGTACGGGACCTGGGCGGGGACGGACCGATCAGGGCAGCCGATCGTGCGTCTCTGCGCCGGGCGAATCTCGGTCTGGTGCTACGCCTGTTGCGCGACGCGGGTCCACGGCCGCGCACGCAGATCTCCGCGGAGACGGGGCTGCCCAAAGCCACGATCACCAATCTGGTCGCGGAGTTGATGGAGCGCGGCCTGGTCCGCGAGGGGGAGCCCGCCCGCGAGGGAGCCGTCGGCAGGCCCAGCCGCACCGTCGAGATGGACGGGCGCTCCATCTGCGGCATCGGCCTGGAGATCAGCGCCGATTACCTCTTCTTGATCGCACTGAATCTGCGCGGCGACGTCGCCGCCGAGCATCGCGTCACCCTCGACGCCCGGGCCGAGGGCCCCGACCGGGTCCTCGACCGGGCAGCGGAGGCGATCGACGTCGTCTGCCGGAAGCTGCGCAGCAGCGGCTCGCGGGCGGTAGCGGTGACGATCGCGGCGCCCGGCGTGATTCAGCACGACAGCGGCGTGGTTTCGTACGCACCCAACATCGGCTGGCGGAATGTCGACGTCGTCGGCTCGCTGCGGCAACGCCTGGGGCCGAAGTCCCCTCCGGTCCACCTGGAGAACGACGCGAAACTCGGCGCCATCGCCGAATACTTGATCGCCTCAGCCTCCGATATCCACGACCTGATCTACGTGACGGGCGAGACCGGCGTCGGTGGTGGCATCATCTCCGGCGGCAGGCTCCTTCGCGGATCGGCCGGATTCGCCGGCGAGATCGGCCACATGCGCCTGAGCTCCGATGGCAAGGTGTGCGTCTGCGGTCGACGCGGATGCTGGGAGACCATGGTCGGCCTGCACGCCCTCCTCGATCAGGCCGCCGCACCCGACGACCCGGTGCGTGATGCCACCGTGGACCTGGAGCAGCGCCTCGCGGAACTCAGACGCCGCAGCGATGCCGGAGACGCGGCCACCGTGACGGCGCTGGAAGAGATCGCCGACGGCCTGGGGCTCGGCCTGGCGGTGCTTGCCGACATCCTCAACCCCCGGGCCATCGTGCTCGGCGGCTACTTCGCCTTCTTCGGCGACTACCTCGTCGACCGCGTCCAGAGCGAACTCGCCGAGCGCGTCATGGCTCCTGACGCAGGCGGATGCGCCGTCATGGTGTCCACCCTCGGGTTCAGTGCCGCGGCACATGGGGGCGCGCATCTGTCGCTCGACCTCGTGTACCAGGACCCGGGCGGGACTCTCACATCCTCCGTGCGGTGAGGCGAAAGAACAGTTCAGGGTCCGCGCCGCACGGGACCGAGCGCTGCTGACCGGCGGCCGAGTGCCGGCGTGGTGCCCCACCGAGCAGGTCGGGCCGCACCGAGACCGACCAGCTCGTACGTACCATTCACGGCGTGCACACCGGGCACGCGGCGCTCGCCCCGCCGTCGCCCGACGGCTTCTCGGAGCACGCACCCGCCGGCCGGCCCGTGTCTCACCGGACGAACAACGCCGCCAACGCCGCCTGGAATCGCTGAGCGACCGTGAGCGGGATGTCCTGGTGCTGCTCTCCCGCAGTCTGCCCAACGCGGAGATCGCCGCTGACGCAGGCACCACCGACGGCACGGTCAAGGGAGACGTCACCAACATCCCGGCCGAACTGGACGCGGCGACCCTGGTGCGGGCTGCCACCATCACCTACCGCGCAGGACTGGACCGCGACGCCGAACAGCCGTAGAGCGCGCCGGGGATCCGGGGCCCGCAGAGGGCGACGCTACGCGAGGCCGGTCAGCGTCTTGACAGCCGACTAATTAGTTCAGAGCCTAGTCGAACTAATCGCCTCTCCCTCCACTCACGTACCGGCGGCGCCGGTAGACGAGGAGACCCCGCGGCATGCGACATCTCGGTGACAGACAGGGCGGCGCCCGCACGACCCAGGCCCTGGCGGCAGCGGCGGCGGGCGGACTGCTCGCCCTGGCCGCGGCGACAGGCGCGCAGGCGCAGCCCGGGCAGCGTCCCGCTCAGGGCACAGTGATCGACCACGACGTCCGCTTCCAGGTACTCACCCCCACGCTGGTGCGCATGGAGTACGCGAAGGACGGCCGGTTCGAGGACCGTCCGACGGTGAACGCGGTACAGCGCGACTTCTCGCCGCCCGCATACACCGCCCGCGTGGAGAACGGATACCGGGTGATCCGGACCAGCGGTCTCACCTTGCGGTACCGGCTCGGCTCGGGGCCCTTCACTCAGGACAACACCGAAGTACGGCTCACGGCAGGCGACCAACTGGTCACCGGCCACCCGCAGTTCGGCGAGTCCACGTCGACATGCACGTTCGGCGCGGTGTGCGACACGGAGTACGGCACCATGTCCGGCGGCGCGAAGTACACCTCGCCCGGGCAGTCCACCAAGGCGTACGGGCGGGGTGTCACCGCCGGCTACGAGCAGGCGGGCGCAGCCTCGACGGTGCGCGTACGCAACGTGCCCGCCGACGGCAGGTACACCCTGCGCCTTCGCTACTCCAACGCCAAGGCTTCCGACGGGCGGACGACGGACCGCACCCTGTCCGTCGAGGCAGGCGGCCGGCGGCAGCAGGTCACCATGACACCGTCCGGCGACTGGGAGAGGTACCAGGTCTCCGAGCCGATCACGGTCGAGCTGAAGCATGGCATCGACGACATCACGGTCGCCATGCGCGACGGCGACACGGGCAAGGTGAACATCGACGCCTTCGCCCTCACGCGCTCCGCCGAAGCCGCCTTCCCCACCCCGGCGACGAAGGGTGAGACCTCCAACCTGGGCGGCTGGACCCGCGGCCTGGACAACACGCCTTCCGCTCCTTACCAGTTGAACGACGGCGTGCTCTCCCGCGACGGCTGGTACCTGCTCGACGACTCGGCAACGGCGCTGTCGAACGGGGACGGCCAGCAGCCCACCCCCCGCCGTGAACGGCCGGAGTCCGCCTACCAGGACGGCTACCTCTTCGGCTACGGACACGACTACAAGCAGGGCCTGCGCGACCTGCAGTCACTGACCGGACCGGCACCGCTGCTACCGCGCTGGGCGTTCGGCCTGTGGTTCTCCCGCTGGCACGCCTATTCGACCGACGACTACAAGGAACTCCTTGCCCAGTTCCGTTCCCACAAGGTGCCGTTGGACGCCCTGGTCGTCGACACGGACTACAAGGGCTCGGGCTGGTGGAACGGCTGGACGGGCTGGAACAAGGACCTCTTCCCCGACCCGGACGCCTTCATGAAGTGGGCCAAGGACAACGGCCTGCCCGTCGTCCTGAACACGCACCCCTCCATCGACGCCTCCGACCCCGCCTTCCCCCAGGCCATGCTGACCGCGAACGGCCAACTCTCCAAGACCCCCTGCAACTCTGGCGCCGACTGCTACGGCTTCGACTGGTCCGACCCGGACCAGGCCAAGGCCTTCTTCGACCTGCACAAGCCGTACGACGCCCAAGGCGTGCGCCTGTGGTGGAACGACTGGTGCTGCGACGCGTCCCTCGCCACCGGCCGGGGCATCACCCCCGATACCCTGATCAACCAGCTGTACGCGGCCCACACCGCCGAGGCCACCGGCCTGCGCGGCTTCGCCTTCTCCCGCATCGGCGCCTCCTACCAGCGTCTGGGCGGTGGCTACCCGTCCGGACCCTGGGCCGATCACCGCTCGACGATGCACTTCACCGGCGACTCCTCGCCCACCTGGGAGACCCTCGCCTTCGCGGCCGGCATCAACGCCTCCGAAGGCAACATCGGCCTGCCTTATGTCAGCCACGACATCGGCTCCTTCCACGGCGAGGAGACCGACAAGAACCCCGAGCTGTACGCCCGTTGGATGCAGCTCGGCGCCTTCTCCCCCATCGACCGCATCCACTCCGGCGGAAAGGCGTCCCTGCCCTGGGAATTCGGCGGCGAGGCCGGCGAAGCGGGTGAGAAGTTCGACCGCCTGCGCGGCGCGCTCACCCCGTACTTCTACTCCCTGGCCCGCGAGTCGACCCGGACCGGCCTGCCCATGGCCCGCCCCCTGTACCTCAACTACCCCGAGCAGAAGGCCGCGTACGAGCACTCCACCCAGTACACCCTCGGCGACGATGTGCTGGTCGCCCCGGTCACCGAGCCGGGCGGGAAGTCCACACCCTGGGTGCCACCGGGCACCTGGACCGACTACTTCACCGGCAAGACCTACACCGGCCCGAAGTCAGTCCGCGTGACGACGCCTCTGGACGAAATGCCGGTCCTGATCCGCTCCGGCGGCATCCTCCCCCAGCAGGACTACAAGGATTACGACGCCAAGTCCCCCATGGACCACGTCACGCTCACCGTCGGTTCCAGCGGCCACAGCTCCTTCCCGCTGTACGAAGACGCGGGCGACGGCATGCAGTACTCGCGCGGTGAACACGCGACGACGACGATCCGCACGGCCGGCGACACGCTCACCGTTTCGCCGCAGCAAGGGACGTATCCCGACCGGGTCACGTCTCGTTCATGGACCCTCAGTTACGTGAACGCCGAGCGCCCACGGTCAGTGACGGTGAACGGGAAGCCGGTGAAATGGACGTATGACTCGGCCAAGCGGACGCTGACAGTGAAGACCGCGCAACTCCCCACCGATCAGCGCACGGTGATCAAGACCCGGCGGTGAGCGCCGGCGCGGCGGTGCGATGACACAGGCCCCTGAGCACCGCCGCGCTCGTCGATGCCTCGGCCGCTGGAACCTCGCTCGTGCGTGGCCCCATGGCCGACCCGGCAGTCACCCGATCGACCTTAGAAGCCATCTCATTTGGCTTCACCAGGTGGTACCGGCGGCGCCCTCGCGGCCTCAGGGCGGCGGTCGGCGTCGGCACGGTGATCGTGAGGTGCTGGCCGCGATCGTGTACTTGCCCCGGTCGACTCTCGTCCAAGGAATACCGCCGATCCGCTCACGCCGCGGACCGCGACGCCGTGAACAGACTCGCCAAATGAGCCAAATGAGATGACTTCTTAACGGCGGCTCCTATCCCCTGAACGTCTCCAGCAGCCGCAGCCACACCTCGCTGATCGTCGGGTACGCCGGGACCGCGTGCCACAGCCGCTCGACGGGGACCTCCCCCGCGATCGCGACCGACGCCGAGTGCAGCAGTTCGCTGACTCCCGGGCCCACGAACGTGGCGCCGACGAGGACCTCGCGGTCGAGATCGACGACCATACGGGCGCGGCCCCGGTACCCGTCGGCGTACAGGCCCGCCCCCGCGACGCCCGCCATGTCGTAGTCCACTGCTCTGACCCGGTACCCGGCGCTCTCCGCCTCGGCGAGGGTGAGTCCGGCCGATGCCGCCTCCGGGTCCGTGAAGACCACCTGGGAGACCGCCGCGTGGTCGGCGGTCGCGGCGTGGGCGCCCCAGCGGTCGGTCTCCAGCAGGGGGACACCCTGCGCCCGTGCGGTGATCGCGGCACCCGCGACACGGGCCTGGTACTTGCCCTGATGGGTCAGCAGGGCCCGGTGGTTGACGTCCCCGACGGCGTACAGCCAGTCGCTGCCGTCGACCCGGCAGCTGTCGTCCACGGGCAGCCAGGCGCCCGCGGTCAGGCCCACCATGTCCAGGCCGATGTCGTCGGTGCGCGGGGCTCGGCCGGTGGCGACGAGGATCTCGTCGGCCTCGATCCGCTCTCCGCCCTCCAGCACCACGGTCACCGGTCCATCCCCCCGCTCGACCGAGGCGGCGGACGTGTGGAACCGCAGGTCCGCCCCGGCCTCCTTGAGCGCCGATGCCACCAGCTCGCCCGCGAAGGGCTCCATCCTCGGCAGCAGCCCTCCGCCGCGCACCAGCATCGTCACGCGGGAGCCGAGGGCCTGCCAGACGGTGGCCATCTCGGTGGCCACCACTCCCCCGCCGACAATCACCAGACGTCCGGGTACCGCCCGCGCGCTGGTCGCCTCACGGCTGGTCCAGGGCCGGGCGCCGGCAAGTCCGGGCAGCTCAGGGATGACCGCGCGGCTCCCGGTGCACACGGCGACCGCGTGCCGTGCGGTCAGCTGCCGCTGCTCCCCCGCCGGACCGGTGACGACGACCGTCCTCCTGCCGGTGAGCCGGCCCTGGCCGCGGTAGAGATCCACTCCGATGTCCGCCAGCCAGGCGACCTGGCCGTCGTCCTTCCAATGCGAGGCGTAGGCGTCCCGGTGGGCGAGTACCTCGGCCACGTCGAGCGGCCCCCGCACCGCTCCGCGCAGTCCGGGGACCCTGCGCGCGTCGGCGCGCGCCGTCACCGGGCGCAGCAGGGCCTTGCTCGGCATGCACGCCCAGTACGAGCACTCGCCGCCGACCAGTTCGCTCTCGACCACCGCCGTGCTCAGGCCGCCGGCGCGGGCACGGTCCGCCACGTTCTCGCCGACCGGGCCCGCGCCGATCACCACCACGTCGTACACCGTGTTCTTCATGCCATCGGTCATAGGGGCCAGTCTGGTACGGGGTGTGCCGAGCGGCCACATGGGCAGTCGGAATACGACAGCGAACACCACGGTTGACGCGGGCGAACACACCGGTCAGCCACGAAAGGCGGGCACAGCATGACCACGGTCGAGCTCACCAAGGAAAACTTCGACGACGTCGTGACCGACAACGACTTCGTCCTCATCGACTTCTGGGCTTCTTGGTGCGGACCGTGCCGTCAGTTCGCCCCGGTATACGAGGGCGCTTCGGAGCGGCACGACGATCTCGTCTTCGCGAAGGTCGACACGGAGGCCCAGCAGGAACTGGCCGCGGCCTTCGAGATCCGCTCCATCCCCACCCTGATGATCGTGCGTGACAATGTCGCGGTCTTCTCGCAGCCCGGCGCTCTGCCGGAAGCCGCTCTGGAGGATGTGATCGGACAGGCCCGCGCGCTGGACATGGACGAGGTCCGCAAGTCGGTGGAGAACGCGAAGGAGGCGTAGCGCCGCTCGTTTCGGATCACGCAAGGCCCCCGGCGGAAGACCCCGGGGGTCCGGCCCGGGTTCCGGTGGGCGGGCGATGCCTGTCCACCGGAACCCCGGCCTGAGTCCTTCCGCGTCGCGGTGCTCAGCGTTGCCGTGCGATCAGCGACACCCGGCCTGCCCCGCGCCACTCAGCGTTCGAGTACGAGCGCGAGGCCCTGGCCGACGCCGATGCAGAGGGCTGCCAGCCCGGTGCCGGAGCCGGCCGCGGCCAGCTGGTGCGCGACCGACCCCGCGAGCCGCGCACCGGACGCGCCGAGCGGGTGGCCGATCGCGATGGCGCCGCCGCGCGGGTTCACGACGGCCGGGTCGAGTTCCGGCCATTCGGCCAGGCAGCCGAGCGACTGGGCGGCGAACGCCTCGTTCAGCTCGAAGGTGGTGAGGTCCGCGAATTCCCTGCCCGCCTTGGCGAGAGCCCGCCGGACCGCCTCGACCGGGCCCAGCCCGAAGAGCTGCGGCTCGACACCGGTCACAGCGGACGCCCGGATGCGGGCGAGCGGTTCCCGGCCGGTGGCGCGCAGTCCCTCGTCGTCGACCAGCAGCAGGGCGGCCGCGCCGTCGTTGAGCGGGGACGCGTTGCCCGCGGTGACGGTGCCGTCCTTGCGGAAGGCGGGCTTGAGCCGGGCGAGCGCCTCCATGCTCGACTCGGCGCGGATGCACTCGTCGCGTACGAGGTCGACACCGTCGTACGCCACGACCTCCCCGTCGTAGTGACCCGCGTCCCAGGCCGCGGCCGCCTTGCCGTGGCTGGCCAGGGCGAAGGCGTCCTGCTGCTCCCGGCTGATGCCGTGCTTGTCGGCGATGAGTTCGGCGCCCTCGCCGAGCGGCACGGTCCACTCCTCCGGCATCCGGGAGTTGGTCATCCGCCAGCCGAGCGTCGTGGAGTGCAGCTGCTGGTGTCCGGCCGGGAAGGCGCGTTCGGGTTTCTGCAGTACCCAGGGTGCCCGCGACATCGACTCGACCCCGCCGGCCACGGCCACCGATGCGTCGCCCACCGCGACGGCGCGGGCCGCCTGGATGACGGCTTCGAGCCCGGAGCCGCAGAGCCGGTTGACGGTGACACCGGGGACGGAGACCGGAAGTCCCGCCAGCAGCACGGCCATCCGGGCCACGTCGCGGTTGTCCTCACCCGCGCCGTTCGCGTCGCCGAAGTACACATCGTCGATACGGGACGGGTCGAGGTCCGGGGTCCGGTCCACGAGCGACCTGACGACGTGGGCCGCCAGGTCGTCGGGGCGCACCCCGGAGAGCGCCCCCGCGAATTTCCCGACCGGCGTGCGGACTGCGTCGACGATGTACACGTCGCGGATGCTCATCGGACCTCTCCCATGCCACCCGGCCGTTCGCCAAGTGAACAATCGTTCATGACGGTTTACCGCCCGAGTCTCTGCCCGCCTTCCCTCTGTGTCAACGCCGGGCCACGTTCTCCGCCGGGCCGGTTCACTGCCGGGCGAGCACTTTCCAGAGGCCCGGGTCCTCGAAACCGAGCGCCCAGAGGGAGGTGTTGTGCACCCCGTACTTGCGTACCGCCGCCAGCTGCACGGAGGCGCCCCGCGCGTCCTGGTACCAGACGGCCCTGGGCTCGTCCCCGTCCCGGTACGTGAAGTGCGGGGTGCCCGACGCCGGGTCGAGCGCATAGGGCGCGCCCACCTTGCGGCGCAGCGCCTCGGCCTGCTTCCAGGTCACGTGCCGGGCCGAGCGGCTGCCGTCGGCCGGCCAGTCCCAGCCGTAGCCGGGCAGCGCCATCTCGATCTTTCCCGGGGGTACGACGGCGGTCGCCCGGCGCAGGATCTCGCCGTACCAGGCCGTACTGGAGAGAGGGCCGGGCGGGCCGCCCGACCAGTGCAGGTCGTACGCCATGATGCGCATCCGGTCGGCGGCCCGGCCGATCGCGGCGTAGTCCCAGATCCGGCCCGTGGCGGCCGTCTGCGGCGAGACGGTGACGACGCACTGCTTCCGCGCGGCGTGCAGTTTCGCGCAGAGGCCGGTGACGAAGGCAGCGTAGGCGGACCGCACTTTCCGGTACTCCGGAGTGGCGGTGGTGGTGATGGTCTCGTAGTCGAGGTCGATGCCGTCATAGCCGTGGCTCCGCGCGAGCCGGACCAGGGCCGCGGTGTGCGCGGCGCGCAGTGCGGGTGTGGTGAGGATCCTCGCCAGCTCGCCCGGCTTCATGGTGTCCATGTCCATGACCGTGGGGACGACGTCGATCCCGGCCCGGTGCAGTCCGGTGATGATGCGTGCGTCGCCCGCGCCGGGATGTCCTTCGATGCGGTCCGCGGCTGCGGCCTTGTACCAGAAGGGGCTGACGGTGTGCAGTTGACCGGCGTGGCGGAGGGCGTCCTGATAGGCGTTCTCCTGGTCCCAGTAAGGGAGCCAGGCCGAGGCGGTCCGGTGGGCCGCCCCGGTGTCCGGGGTGTCGCGCGGGCCGGATGCGACGGCACTTGAGGGGAGCGCCGTGGCCAGGGCGCAGACGAGGGCCGTCAGCGAAAGGGCCTTGCGGGATGTACGCGCAGTGATCATGGGCAGAGAGTGGCGGCCGTTGCCGGGTCCCGCCCTGCGGGATGCTCCGTCCAGGTTCTAACGTGACCCGGATGACCACATACCAGGGTGACCACACCGACCTGCCCGGCAGCACGGGCCCGACCGCCACAACTGACGCCGAACCAAGCGGCATCGGACCCGTCAGGACCTCGTACGCCCCCGCCCACGACGGCGATCCCGACCCCGGCGAGATCGTCTGGACCTGGGTGCCGTACGAGGAGAACGACGGCCGCGGCAAGGACCGCCCGGTCCTGGTGGTGGCGAGGGAGGAGGCGGACACCCTGCTCGCCGTCCGTCTCTCCAGCAAGCCGCACGACCGGGACCGGGAGTGGCTGGCGATCGGCGCCGGACCGTGGGACCGCGAGGGGCGCGAGTCCTGGGTCGATCTGGACCGGGTGCTGCGGGTGCACGAGGGCGGGATGCGGCGCGAGGCCTGTGCGCTCGACCGGCCGCGGTTCGACGCCGTCGTGCAGCGGCTCAGGGAGCGCTACGGCTGGAGCTGACCGGCACCGGTCAGCCGTTCTGGGCCGTGCCGTCCGGGCGCCATGACGACTGACCGGCGCAGGTCGTGACAGGGGCGCCCCGGGTGGCCGAGCGGCACCCGGCGGACGTAGCCGGGCCGTGATGGTCCCGGGAACTCCCGGGCAACAGTGTTTCCGGCCGCCCGGGGCGCTCTTGTGCGGACCGTCGGCAGTGGCTTAGGTGGAACGGACCGTTTTCCGGAAGGCACCGGACAACGGCTGAAGGTATCTTCGCCACGAGGAGCCGATCATGACCATGCCGCTGCTGACCGAAGTCGATGCGGAGCACCTGCTCCGATGTATCTGCTTCAAGACAGGACCGCCCCGTACCGTCGGGGTCGAGCTCGAATGGCTCGTCCACGACCTGCACCGCCCCGATTCGCCGGTGTCCGAGGATCGGATCCGGCGGGCACAGACGGTGGTGCGCGCCCTGCCGCTCGTCTCGGCGCTCACCTTCGAGCCCGGCGGGCAGCTGGAGCTCAGCTCGCAGCCCGCCGCATCACTGACCGAGTGCGTCGACTCGGTCTCCGCCGACCTGACCGCGGTGCGCGGCGCGCTGCGTGGCGAGGGGCTGGTACTCACCGGTCTCGGCCAGGACCCCTGGCACCCGCCGCGCAGGCTGCTGCGTGAACCGCGCTACGACGCGATGGAGACGTATCTGGACCGGCACGGGACCGCCGGCCGGTCCATGATGTGCGGTTCGGCCTCCATCCAGGTCTGCCTGGACGCGGGGCACGCCGAGCCGGGGCCGCTGGGCTACGGCAGGCGCTGGAAGCTGGCGCATCTGCTGGGCGCGGTGCTGGTGGCCGCGTTCGCCAACTCGCCGCACCGCCAGCGCCGTACCACCGGCTGGCTCTCCACCCGGCAGTCCCAGTGGGCCGACATCGACCCGGTGCGGTCGCTGGCGCCGGACGACTGCCTGGAGCCGCGGGAGGCCTGGGCCGCGCACGTCCTGGACGCTCCGGTGATGTGCATCCGGGCCGACGTGGGGCCCTGGCCGGTGCCGGACGGCCTCTCGTTCCGGCAGTGGCTGCGTACCGGCCTGCCCAGGCCGCCGACCCGGGAGGATCTGGACTACCACCTGACCACGCTGTTCCCTCCGGTGCGGCCGCGCGGCCATCTCGAACTGCGCATGATCGACGCGCAGGCGGGCGAGGACGGCTGGACGGTGCCGCTCGCGGTGACCGCCGCGCTCTTCGACGACCCGGCCGCCGCCGAGACCGTGTACCGCGCCGTCAAACCCCTCGCGGAGACCGCGGGCCGGGCGCGCGCGCCGCGCAACCCGCTCTGGGAGGCAGCGGCCAGGACCGGCCTCGCCGACCCCGAGCTGCGCGCCGCCGCGGTGCTCTGCTTCGCCGCCGCGCAGGAGGCGCTGCCCCGGCTCGGCGCCGCCACCGCGGTGCAGGACGCGGTCGCCGCCTTCACCGAACGCTATGTCGCTCGGGGCAGGTGCCCCGCCGACGATCTGCTGGATCCCGACCACGGGAAGGATCTCCGCCCATGACCGCCGACCCCACCGCTGTGCGCCGCAGCGCGCTCGACGCGCTCACCGCGGCGCGCAGCCGTACCAGCGCTCTGACGGACTGCGTCGAGGACAGCGAACTCATCGCGCAGCACTCGCCGTTGATGTCCCCGCTCGTCTGGGATCTGGCTCATATCTCCAACCAGGAGGAGCAGTGGCTCCTGCGGGCGGTCGCGGGCCGCGAGGCGATGCGCCCCGAGATCGACTCGGTCTACGACGCCTTCGAGCACCCGAGGGCGACCCGTCCCACGCTTCCGCTGCTCCAGCCCGCCGAGGCGCGGCGCTACGCGTCGGAGGTACGGGGCCGGGTCGTCGACGTACTGGAGAGCGCCCCGCTGCGCGGACGGCCACTGGTCGACGCCGGGTTCGCCTTCGGCATGATCGCCCAGCACGAGCAGCAGCACGACGAGACGATGCTCATCACCCATCAGCTGCGCAGCGGCCCCGCCGCGCTGACCGCTCCCGCGCCGCCGCGTGCCGACAGCACCGGTCTTGCGGACGAAATCCTCGTTCCCGGCGGCCCGTTCACCATGGGCACATCGGACGAGCCGTGGGCGCTGGACAACGAACGGCCCGCGCACCAGCGGCTGGTGCCGGCCTTCCACATCGACACCACCCCGGTGACCAACGGCGCGTTCCTGCGGTTCATCGAGGACGGCGGGTACCGCGACGAACGCTGGTGGACGGAGCAGGGGTGGGACCTGGTCCGCGGCCATGAGCTGGCCGCCCCGCTGTTCTGGCGCAGGGAGGGCGGCCAGTGGCTGCGCCGCCGCTTCGGCGCCGTGGAGCCCGTCGCTCCCGACGAGCCGGTGCTCCATGTGAGCTGGTACGAGGCGGACGCCTATGCCCGCTGGGCGGGGCGGCGGCTGCCGTCCGAGGCCGAGTGGGAGAAGGCCGCACGCCACGACCCGGCGACCGGCCTTTCGTACCGCTACCCCTGGGGTGACGAGGACCCCACCCCCGAGCGGGCGAACCTGGGCCAGCGCCACCTCGGCCCGGCGGCGGCGGGCAGTTATCCGGACGGTGAATCGCCGCTCGGGGTACGGCAGTTGATCGGTGATGTGTGGGAGTGGACGGCCAGCGACTTCCTGCCCTATCCGGGGTTCGTCGCCTTCCCGTACCGCGAGTACTCGGAGGTGTTCTTCGGCCCGGACCACAAGGTGCTGCGCGGCGGCGCGTTCTCCGTCGGCGAAGTGGCCTGCCGGGCGACCTTCCGCAACTGGGATCTGCCGGTGCGCCGTCAGATCTTCGCCGGGTTCCGGACCGCGAGGGACGCCTGATGTGCCGTCATATCGCTTGCCTGGGGCCGTCGGAGCCGCTGGGTGAGGTGCTGGTGCGGCCTCGGCACGCGCTGGTCCGCCAGTCCTGGGAGCCGCGCAGGCAGCGCCACGGGACAGTCAACGCCGACGGGTTCGGGGTCGGCTGGTACGCCGATGACGACCCGGTGCCCGCGCGCTACCGGCGCGCCGGACCGATCTGGGCCGACCTCTCCTTCGCCGATCTCGCCCGGGTCGTACGCAGCGGGGCGGTGCTGGCAGCGGTCCGCGACGCCACCGAGGCGGGTGCCGACGGGGAGGCCGCGGCGGCGCCGTTCGCCGCGGGTCCCTGGCTGTTCAGCCACAACGGCGCGCTCACGGGCTGGCCCGTGAGCGCGGCACCGCTCGCCGCCACGCTCCCGCCGGCCGAGCTGCTCGGGATGGCGGCGCGCTGCGACTCCGCGCTGATCTGGGCGCTCGTCCTGCACCGGCTGCGGGAGGGCGATCCGCTCGGCCAGGCGCTGGCCGACAGCGTCACCGACCTCGCGGCGGCCGCGCCCGGCTCACGGCTCAATCTGCTGCTCACCGACGGCACCGCCATCGCCGCCACAACCTGGGGCGACACACTCTGGTACCTCACGGAGTCCGGCACGACCGCCTCCACCGCCTCCACCACCACCGGCAGCACCGGCGCCGACGCCGGCCGCACAGTCGTCGCTTCGGAGCCGTACGACGACGGTCCGGGCTGGCGCGAGGTCCCCGACCGCACCCTGCTCGTGGCGACCCGTACCGATGTCCAGCTGACCCCACTCAAGGAGCCCACGGCGTGAGTCCGTTCCAGCTGACCCGCACCCTGCCCGAGGACGCGACGGACGCCGCCCTGCGCGCGGACGTGCTCCAGGGCCTGACCCGTACGCCCAAGACACTGCCGCCCAAGTGGTTCTACGACGCGCGGGGCAGTGAGCTGTTCGAGGAAATCACCGCGCTGCCCGAGTACTACCCGACCCGGGCGGAGCGGGAGATCCTGCTCGCCCGTGCGGGCGACATCGCGGAGGCCACCGGCGCCCGCACCCTGATCGAGCTGGGTTCGGGGTCATCGGAGAAGACCCGGCATCTGCTCGACGCGCTGCCCGCGCTGGAGGCGTACATCCCGGTGGACGTGAGCGGGAGCGCGCTCACCGCGGCGGCGGAGGCGCTGCTCGCCGAGCGGCCGGGGCTCGCCGTGCACGCGCTGATCGCGGACTTCACCCGTGAGCTGGCACTGCCGGCCGCCCCGGGCCCCCGGCTCGTCGTCTTCCTGGGCGGCACCATCGGGAATCTGCTGCCGCCCGAGCGCGCCGCGTTCCTGCGATCCGTACGGAATCTGCTCGATCCGGGCGACCACCTGCTGCTCGGTACGGACCTGGTCAAGGCGGAAAGCGTGCTGGTCCCGGCGTACGACGACGCGGCCGGTGTCACCGCCGCCTTCAACAAGAACGTACTGAGCGTCATCGACCGGGAGTTGGGGGCCGACTTCGATCCGGACGCTTTCGACCATCTCGCGGTCTGGGACAGCGAGAACGAGTGGATCGAGATGCGGCTGCGGGCCCGCGGGGCGTTCACCGTGAAGATCCCGGAGCTGGATCTGGCGGTGCCGTTCGCGGCGGGCGAGGAGATGCGGACGGAGGTGTCCGCCAAGTTCCGCCAGGAGGGGGTGCGAACCGAACTGGGCGCGGCGGGCCTGGCATTGGACCACTGGTGGACGGATTCCGGCGGGCGGTTCGCGCTGTCGCTCAGCGGTCCACCAGCTCGTCCGTGAGGAGCTTCGACGCCTTCTTCGCGGCTGTTCCGGCGTCCTGCCCTGTGAGCACGTCTGTCATATAGGGCTTGATCGGGTTGTCCGCCTCGACCGCCGCCCAGCGCGGCGAGTTCGGGGTGGCCCGGCCGCGTGCCGCGCCCGCGGCCATCGCGGCGGTCCCCTCCTCGCCCTTGACCACGCCGGCGAGCTTGGCCTTGTTGGGGACATAGCTCATGGTCCGGGCCAGCTCGGTCTGCCACTTGCGTCCGGCCAGGGCTTCGACGACTCCGACCGCCGCGTCACCGTGGGGTGCCTTGTCGGGAATGATCAGATCGGAGCCGCCGGTGAACACCGCCGACGGCCTGGCCGCCGTCTTCCCGGGGATCGGGAAGAAGCCGAGCTTGCCCTTGAGCCCCGGATTGCTCTTCAGGATGGTCTGCGCGGTGCCGGGCACCGCGATGATCTGCGCGACATCGCCGCCCGCGAACACGTCGGCCTGCTGCGGATGGGCCTCGTCCGCGTTCTTGGGCCCGTTGCCGAGGCCCTGGAGCTCCTTGTAGAAGTCCATGCCCCTGATCGCGGCCGGACTGTCCAGGGCCCCGGTGAAATTACCGCCGGCCTCCTCGGCCAGTTCACCGCCCTCGTCCCAGATGAAGCCGGAGAGGGTGTACCAGTCCTGTCCGGCCAGGTAGATCCCCTGCCGGCCGCCGTGGTCGAGCACCTCGGTGTCCTTGATCCACTGCGCTCGGGTCTTCGGCGGTTCGGTGATCCCGGCGTTCCGGAACAGGTCCTTGTTGTAGATGACGACGCGGTTGGCCGCGTACCAGGGGATGCCGTACTGGGCGCCGTCGATGCTTCCGGGGTCGGCGAGACCGGGCAGCCAGTCCGAACTGCCGAGGTCGCGGGCCGATTCGAGGGTGAGGTCGCGCAGCCCGCCGCTCTCCGCGTACATCGCGACCTGGGTGTTGCCGACCTCGATCAGGTCCGGGCCGTGGCCGGACCGCAGGGCCGCCGTGACCTTGGCGCCGATTCCACCCCACTCCTGGATCCGGACAGCCAGCTTGACGTCCTTGTGCTCACTCTCGTACTCCCTGGTGAAGCGCTGGACGAAGCCGTCGGACGCGCTGCCCTTCATCAGCCACACCGTGACGGTGGTGGTGCTGTCACCCATGCCCGGCAGCCGGCCGCAGCCGGTGAGCGCGGTGGCGGTGAGTGCGGTGGCGAGCAGGACGGCGCGGCTCAGGCCGGGACGGTTCTTCACGGAGGTCACCTCTGTCGTAAGGACACGGCAGTTCATGACCCGACGTGGGGGAAGCGCGGACGGCTTGAACGGGTTGGCTGGATTTTGGTACAGACCAATCCTCGCGGTCAAGGCCCGGGGCGCCCGCACTTGCGATGACCGCCGGGGCACAGCGGCCCGTCAGCCCCGCGGCCCGGTCGGCGGCGCGCGGAGTACGGCTCCGTACGGCACCGTGGAGGGAGGCGACGAAAGGAGCGGGTCATGTCGGACCACACCTACCGGGTGACGGAGATCGTCGGTACCTCGCACGAGGGCGTGGACCAGGCCATCCGCAACGGTCTGGGGCGCGCGGCGGGCACGCTCAGGGGCCTCGACTGGTTCGAGGTCACCGAGGTGCGCGGGCAGATCGTGGACGGGCAGGTCGAGCACTACCAGGTCGGCCTGAAGGTCGGCTTCCGGCTGGAGGACGAGGGGTGACCCGGCGCACTCCCCCGCCCGGCGGAAGAGGCTGGGGAATGCGCGCCCGGCACGGACGTTGAACCCGTTGTGAGTTCTGCGATCTCCTCGACCCCGTTCTCCGTACTGGACCGCTCCCGCACCCGCGAAGGGCGTGACGGCCCGGAGGCCCTGCGCGACACCGTGCGCTTCGCGCAACAGGCCGAGGCGCTGGGCTACCACCGGTTCTGGGTCTCGGAGCACCACAGCGTGCCCGGCGTCGCGGGCTCCGCGCCCACCGTCCTCGCCGCCGCCGTCGCGGCCGCCACCTCGACGATCCGGGTGGGCACCGGCGGGGTGATGCTGCCCAACCACCGGCCGCTCGTCGTCGCGGAGCAGTTCGGTGTGCTCGAAGCGCTCTTCCCCGGCCGGATCGACATGGGCCTGGGCCGGTCCGTCGGGTTCACCGACGGCATCCGCCGGGCACTGGGGCACGGCAGGCAGGACGCCGAGGACTTCGCCGCCCAGCTGGCGGAGCTGCTGGGCTACTTCTCCGGCGACCAGACCGCGCACCCCCAGGTCCACGCCCGTCCGGCGGAGGGGCTGCGGCTGCCGGCCTTCGTCCTGGCGACCGGCGCGGGAGCACAGGTGGCGGCCGGGGCGGGACTGCCGCTGGTGATCGCCGCCGTTCGCGGCGAGGACGAGATGCTGCGCGCCGTCGACGGCTACCGCGACGCGTTCCGGCCTTCGGCCTGGGGCGAGCGCCCGTACGTCGTGCTCTCGGGCACCGTCGCCGTTGCCCCCACCACCGAGGAGGCACGCCGGATCCTGCTGCCCGAGGCCTGGTCCACGGCCTACTCGCGCACCCATGGCGTGTTCCCGCCGCTCGCCCCCGCCGAGCGGATCACCGGTCTGCGGATGACCGAACGGGAGCGGGCCCTTTTCGACGAGGCCCGGCGCGGCCAGCTGCACGGCACCGAGGACGAGGTGGCGGACGGTCTGGAGAAGCTGCTGAGCCGCAGCGGCGCCGACGAGTTCCTGGTCACGACCAGTACGTACGACCGTACGGCGCTGCTCGACTCCTACCGGCGGCTGGCGCGGATCACCGGCTGACACACCGGGCCGCGGCCGCTGTCCCCGCACTACTCGGCGACCGTCCGGCCGCCCTCCAGCAGGGTCTTCAGTGCCGAGAGGATGAGGACCCAGCCGCCGCTGATGCCCTCCAGCATCTTGCTCGCGGGGCTGTCGAAGCCGTCGTGCGTGATGGTCAGCTTGACCCCGGCCGACGGCACTTCGGCTGGCTCGATGTCGAAGGTGACCCTGGATCGCTCCTTGCTCGCCTCCGCGAACTCCTCGTCCGACACGTCGTCGGACATCTCCCGGTGCATGGACTGGAGCGTGTGCCAGGTGTACGAGAGCCGCTTGCCCGGTTCGGCCTCGATGACCCGCTGGCCGAGGTCCTCGAAATCCCCGTCGGGACCCATCTTCCACTCGACCACCGATCCCGGCTCCCAGTCCGAGCGTGGCCCCCAGCCGTCCATGTACTGCTTGATGAACTCCCAGTCGGTCAGGGCCTCGTAGAGCTTCTCGGGGGTGGTGCGGATATAGGTGACGTAGACGAATTCCGGCTTGTCCATGGCTGGTCCTTCCAAGGTCTGTCTGAGCTCCGAGAGCGCCGTCAGCCGCCCGCGTTCGTACCGGCCGATCCAGCGGTCGGCTATCTCCTGGATGGGCACGGGGTTGAGGTAGTGCAGCTTCTGCCTGCCATGTCTGACGGCCGTCACCAGATGGGCCCCGGCCAGCAGCGCGAGGTGTTTGCTCACCGCCTGCCGGCTCATCTCCAGGCCCTCGCTCAGCTCCCGCAGGCTCTGCCCGTTCCGGGCGTTGAGCCGGTCGAGCAGCCGCCTCCGGTTCGGATCGGCCAGTGCCCGGAACGCCTCATCCATGCTCACACCCGAAGTATAGGCAACCATATGGTTGCCTATCAACCGGAGGTTCCCCGTCCGGGTGCCGCTCCGGCTCTGCTACGGTTTCCGCATGTCAGTGATCCGTTGGTATCAGCGCTATGAGCCGGCTCCGGGTGGAGCCGGAGGTCACGTGCGCTGACCGACCGATCACCCGGAGCCAGCAAGGCAGAGACGCATCGTCTCTGCCTTTCGTCGTACAGGCGGGCTGGTACCGGGCGGGCGTGCACCGCACGCACAGGGCCTCCCGCCGCAGCAGAACGGGAAGCCCTCATGAACACCTCCACCACCGAAGCGTCCGACACCGGCGACCTGCGGGTCACCGGCTTCCAGCGCCTCGTCGCACCGTCGGCCCTGCGGGACGAACTCCCCCTGGACGCCGAGCGCGTGGCGCTGGTCCGCGACAGCAGGGAGGCGGTGCGGTCCGTACTCGCCGGGGAGGACGACAGACTCCTCCTCGTCGTCGGCCCCTGCTCCGTCCACGACCCGGCGGCAGCACTGGAGTACGCCCGGCGGCTGGCGGCGGCCGCCGCACCGCTGAGCGGTGAGCTCTGCGTCGTCATGCGCGTCTACTTCGAGAAGCCGAGAACGACGCTCGGCTGGAAGGGGCTCATCAACGACCCCGGTCTGGACGGCACACACGACGTGGAGCGGGGACTTCGCACAGCCCGCCAGGTGCTGGTCGACGTGCTCGGCACCGGGCTCCCGGTCGGCTGCGAGTTCCTGGAGCCGACCGGCCCGCAGTACATCGCTGACGCGGTGACCTGGGGCGCGATCGGCGCACGGACACCGGAGAGCCAGGTGCACCGCCAGCTCGCCTCCGGGGTGTCGATGCCGGTCGGATTCAAGAACGCGACGGACGGCGACGTCCAGGCCGCGGTCGACGGCTGCCGGGCGGCGGCAGGGAGCCATGTCTTCTTCGGGATCGACGGCGAAGGCCACGGCTCGGTCGTCTCGACGTCCGGCAACCCCGACTGCCATGTGATTCTGCGCGGTGGCCGCGGCGGGCCCAACTACGGCCCGCAGGACATCAGCGACGCCCTCGCACTGCTGGACAAGGCGGGGATGCCGGGCCGTCTGGTCATCGACGCCAGCCACGCCAACAGCGGCAAGGACCCGGTGCGCCAGGCGGAGGTCGTACGGGAGGTCGCCGACCGGGTGGCAGCCGGCGAGGAGGGCATCGCGGGGCTGATGGTGGAGAGCTTCCTGCTGGAGGGCCGTCAGGAGCCGGGCCCGCTCAGCACGCTGACGTACGGCCGGAGCGTGACCGACGCCTGCGTGGGCTGGGAGGAGACCGAGCGCCTGATCGGCGAGCTGGCGGCGGCCGTCGTACGGCGGCGCGGTCGCTCACCGCGGCAGGCCGGGTAACGATGTGAGGGACACCGCTGCCCCTCGGCTCTGAGGGCGAGACCCCGCAGCCAGCAGAGCCGCCAGAGACAACAGGGGGATCCCCGCATGACCGGCAGCCAGGCCGCGCCCCCGCCGCAGCCCGCGCGCCCCACGGCGCGCTGGCGGGCCTGGCTGCTGGAAGGCCTGGTCGAGCAGTCGGCCCGGCACCCCGGCCCGCACGGCACACCGCCCGCCGAGAACAAGGGGCATGCCTGGTGGCGGGTGATGTGCCTCACCGGTGTGGACTACTTCTCCACGCTCGGCTACCAGCCGGGCATCGCCGCACTGGCCGCCGGTCTGCTCTCACCGCTCGCCACCCTGGTGCTGCTCGCCCTGACACTCGGCGGCGCGCTCCCGGTGTACCGGCGGGTGGCCCGCGAGAGCCCGCACGGCGAGGGCTCGATCGCCATGCTGGAACGGCTGCTGCCGTGGTGGGCGGGGAAGCTCTTCGTCCTCGTGCTGCTCGGCTTCGCGGCGACCGACTTCATGATCACCATCACTCTGTCGGCCGCAGACGCCTCCGCGCATGTGGTGGAGAACCCGTTCGCACCGCACTGGCTCCAGGGCGCCAATCTCTGGATCACCCTGGCGCTGGTCTCCGGTCTCGGCGCGATCTTCCTCAAGGGCTTCCGGGAGGCCATCGGTATCGCGGTCGTCCTCGTGGGGATCTATCTGGGGCTCAACCTGGTCGTACTCGCCAACTCGGTGTGGAACGTGGCCACCCACCCCGTGGACGTGAGCGACTGGTGGCAGGCGGCGAGGGCCGCGCACTCCTCGCCGCTCGCGATGATCGGTGTGGCGCTGCTGGTCTTTCCCAAGCTGGCACTCGGCATGTCCGGTTTCGAGACCGGGGTCGCCGTCATGCCGCAGGTCAGGGGGGACGCGACGGACACGTATGCGAAGCCCGCCGGACGGATCCGGGACACCCGCAGGCTGCTCACCACCGCCGCGCTGATCATGAGCGGGTTCCTGCTGGTCTCCAGCCTGGCCACCACCATCCTCATCCCCGCCCCCGAGTTCAAGGCCGGCGGCAAGGCCAACGGGCGGGCCCTCGCCTATCTGGCGCACGAGCATCTGGGCCAGGTCTTCGGGACGGTGTACGACATCTCCACGATCGCGATCCTGTGGTTCGCCGGCGCGTCGGCGCTCGCCGGGCTGCTCAACCTCGTACCGCGCTATCTGCCGCGCTACGGGATGGCGCCCGAGTGGGCGCGCGCCGTGCGGCCGCTCGTCCTCATCTTCGTGGCGATCGCCTTCTTCGTCACCTGGCAGTTCGACGCGAACGTCGACAAGCAGAGCGGCGCGTACGCCACCGGGGTGCTGGTCCTGATGCTGTCCGCGTCCTTCGCTTCGACGGTCGCGGTCCTGCACCGGGGCCGCCGGCGCGCCGCCGCCGGCTTCGGTCTCATCACGGCGGTCTTCGCGTACACCCTGGTCACCAATGTGATCGAGCGCCCCGACGGGCTGAAGATCGCCTCCCTGTTCATCGTCGGCATTCTGCTGACCTCGTTCGCGTCCCGGGTGCACCGCGCCTTCGAACTGCGCGCGGCCGACGTCACGTTCGACGACACCGCCGCCCGGCTGGTGGACGCGGCCGCCCGGCTCGGGCCGCTGCGCGTCATCGCCAACGAGCCGCACGAGCGCGACGCGGCGGAGTATCGCGCGAAGGAGGGCAGCCAGCGCGAGGAGACCCACATCCCCGAGGGGAGCCCGGTCCTCTTCCTCGAAGTCACCGTGCAGGACTCCTCCGACTTCACAGTGAGCATGCCGGTGACCGGCGGCGAACGGTACGGGGTGCGCATCCTGCGCGTCGTCGGCCCCGGAGTGCCCAACACCATCGCCGCTGTACTCCTCCAGCTCAGGGACCGCACCGGCCGGGTACCGCACGCCTACTTCAACTGGACCGAGGGCAGCCCGGTCGGCCATCTGCTGCGCTTCCTGGTCTTCGGCCACGGCGAGGTGGCCCCGGTGACCCGTGAGGTCCTGCGCCGGGCGGAGCCCGATCCGGCCCGGCGGCCCCGCGTCCACGTCGGCTGACCCGGCGCACCGGGCACCGTCCGGCCGGCCGGACCGCGCCCCGTATCCGCGCCCCGTATCCGCGCCCGTACGCGCACCCGCATCCGCGCCCGCGCGTCAGCATCGCGTCAGTACCGGGCAGCCGCGCGTCAAGTGTCCGTCAGCGGCACACCGGCCCCCTCCCCCTGCGGGCATAGCGTCATCGATGCAGCCACGGCCCGACCCGGCCGGGGCACCGACCGCCTTCTTCCTCCAGGAGAGCCGCCATGTCCACGAGCACCCACGCCGACGCCACCGAACCTCCCGAACAGCCCCCGGCCGGGCCTCTCTTCGTTCCCGTCCGGCCGGGACCCGCAGGCTGCTCGGCCCGTGTCTTCCGCACCCCGCCCGGCGCGCGCACCGCGGTCGGCTTCACATCGGAGGCGCGGCTGCGGAACACCCTCGGCCGGGACCAGGCGTGGATCAGGCTCTCCGAACCGGCGCTGCGCGCCCTGGTCGGGCCGCTGGGCGTCGCCGTGCTCACCGTCGACCCGCAGTTCTCCGCGCCCACCGCGACCCGCTCCGGCCGCGTCGGGCGGCGCACCGGTGCCCCGGCCGGCACCGGAACAGCCGCCGTCACCACCCGCCTCGATCTGCTGATCGGCTGAGGGGGAACCATGTCCGTTCCTGTCGCTGTATCCGCCACCGCCGCCTCCGCTTCGTCCTCCGCCGTCCCGGAGACCGCTGCCACGGATCCCGCCGAGGCCGGTGCGCTGTCCGTCTGGCCGGCCTCCGCCCGCCCGCTCCCCGACGGGGATGTCACCGTCGGCGGGGTCTCCCTCGCCGAGGCCGCCGAGGAGTTCGGCACGCCCGTCTACCTGCTGGACGAGGCCGAGGTCCGGGAGCGCTGCCGGGCCTACCGGGCCGCCTTCCCCGACGACGAAGTCGTCTACGCGGCCAAGGCGTTCCTGTGCCGGGCCGTCGCCCGCTGGGTCCACGAGGAGGGGCTGGGGCTCGACGTCTGCTCGGCGGGCGAGCTGGAACTCGCCGTCGGCGCCGGCTTCCCGCCCGAACGGATCGTGATGCACGGCAACGCGAAGAGCCCCAAGGACCTCAGTGCGGCGGTCCGGCTCGGCGTCGGAGTGATCGTGGTCGACAGCGCGTCGGAGATCGCCCGGCTCGCCGCGGCCGTGCCGCCCGGCCCGCCCCGGTCGGTCATGGTGCGGGTCGTCCCGGGTGTGTCGGCCGGCGGGCACGCGGCGGTCCGCACCGGCACGGACGACCAGAAGTTCGGCCTCTCCCTCACCGACGGGTCCGCCGCGCACGCCGTGACCAAGATCCTCGGCCAGCCGGGACTCGACCTCGTCGGGCTGCACTGCCACATCGGCTCCCAGATCACATCGGCCAAGCCCTATGCCGCCGCCGTCCGGCGGATGGTGGGGCTGCTGGCCCGGGTACGGGACCAGCACGGTGTGACCCTGCGCCGGCTGGACATCGGCGGTGGTCATGCCATCGCCTACCGTCCGGGTGATCAGAGCCTCGGTCCGGACACGCTGGCCTCCCGGGTCCGCGCGGAGCTGGCCGACGGCTGTGCACGGGCCGGGCTGCCGGTACCGCGGCTGACCCTGGAGCCGGGCCGGGCCATCACCGGGCCCGCCGGAGTGGTCCTCTACCGGGTGCTGTCGGTCAAACGGACCGGGAAGCGCACCTTCGTCGCCGTGGACGGCGGAATGAGCGACAACCCGAGGCCCGCGCTGTACGGAGCCGGGTACGCGCCCCGGCTCGTGGGCCGCCGCTCCGCCGCAGGGCCCGCCGAGGCCACCGTCGTGGGGCGGCACTGCGAGGCGGGCGATGTCGTGGCGGACCGGGTGCCGCTGCCCGCCGACGTACGGCCGGGCGATCTGCTGGCGGTACCGGCCGCGGGGGCGTACCACCTGTCCATGGCATCCGGCTACAACCTGATCGGCCGCCCGCCGGTGGTCGCGGTGCGGGACGGGGCCGCCCGGGTGCTCGTACGCCGGGAGTCGCTGGACGACGTACGGCGCCGGGATGTCGGCCTGTGACGGCGGCCGCGCAGGGCAACCGCCACCCGGGTTCTCCGGTACCGCGGCACTAGAATTCCGGTATGCAAAGCCCTCATGACCCGTATGTCCGTGTCCGTGATGCCCGCGAGCACAATCTGCGCGGCGTCGATGTGGACATCCCCCGTGACTCCCTGGTGGTGTTCACGGGGGTCTCGGGCTCGGGCAAGTCCTCGCTGGCCTTCGGGACGGTCTACGCGGAGGCCCAGCGGCGGTACTTCGAGTCGGTCGCCCCGTACGCCAGGCGGCTCATCCACCAGGTGGGGGCGCCGAAGGTGGGCTCGATCAGCGGTCTGCCACCCGCGGTCTCGCTCGAACAGCGCAGATCGGCACCCACCTCCCGGTCGTCGGTCGGGACGGTCACCACGCTCTCGAACTCGCTGCGGATGCTCTTCTCGCGTGCGGGCGACTATCCGGCGGGGGCCGGGCGGCTCGATTCCGACGCGTTCTCGCCGAACACCGCGGCCGGCGCCTGTCCGGAGTGCCACGGCCTGGGACGGGTGCACCGGACCGGCGAGGCGCTGCTGGTGCCGGACCCCTCACTCTCCATCAGGGAAGGTGCCATCGCGGCGTGGCCCGGGGCCTGGCAGGGCAAGAACCTCCGCGATGTACTCGACGCACTCGGGTACGACGTGGACCGGCCGTGGCGCGACCTGGAGCAGCAGGACCGCGACTGGATCCTCTTCACCGACGAGCAGCCGGTGGTGACCGTGCACCCGGTGCGGGACGCGGGGCGCATCCACCGCCCGTACCAGGGCACGTACATGAGCGCGCAGCGGTATGTGCTGCACACCTTCGCGGACTCGAAGAGCCAGTCGCTGCGCGCCAGGGCCGAGCGCTTCCTGACGAGCGCCCCGTGCCCGTTGTGCGGGGGCCGCCGGCTGCGCCCCGAGTCGCTCGCGGTGACCTTCGCCGGCCGTACGATCGCCGAACTCGCCGCGCTCCCGCTGTCCGGTCTGGCCGGGGTGCTGGCCGGCGAGCACGACAGCGAGACGGCGAAGGTGCTGACCGCCGATCTGCTGGCGCGCATCGCGGTCGTCACCGAACTGGGCCTGGGGTACCTGAGCCTGGACCGGAGCACCCCGAGCCTTTCCTCGGGTGAACTGCAACGGCTGCGGCTGGCAACGCAGTTGCGGTCCGGCCTCTTCGGTGTCGTGTACGTGCTGGACGAGCCGTCGGCGGGGCTGCACCCCGCGGACACCGAGGCGTTGCTGGTGGTTCTCGACCGGCTCAGGGAGACGGGCAACTCCGTCTTCGTGGTCGAGCACGAGCTGGACGTCGTACGCCGTGCGGACTGGCTGGTCGATGTGGGGCCGGACGCGGGTGAGCACGGGGGCAGGGTGCTGCACAGCGGGCCGCCCGGGCTCCTCGCGGACGTGGCCGATTCGGTGACCCGGCGCTATCTCTTCGACGAGTCCCCGGCTCCGGTGCGCTCGGCGCGGGAGCCGTCCGGGCTGCTGGAGATCGGCCCGGTGACCCGGCACAATCTCGACGCCCTGCGGGCCACGGTCCCGCTCGGTGTGCTCACCGCGGTGACCGGCGTATCGGGCTCCGGGAAATCCACCCTGGTCGGTGAGATCACCGAGGAACTTCCGGGTGTGAAGAGGCTGGTGACGGTGGACCAGAAACCGATCGGCCGTACTCCCCGGTCCAACCTCGCCACGTACACCGGGCTCTTCGACACCGTACGGAAGCTGTTCAGCGCCACCGACGAGGCGCGGGCCCGCGGATACCGGGCGGGCCGGTTCTCCTTCAATGTGCCGGGCGGGCGGTGCGAGACCTGCCAGGGCGAGGGGTTCGTCTCCGTCGAGCTGCTGTTCCTGCCCAGTACCTACACGCCGTGCCCGGACTGCCACGGCGCGCGGTACAACCCGGAGACGCTGGAGATCAGGCACCGGGGGCTCTCCATCGCCGATGTGCTCGATCTGACGGTGGAGGCCGCCGCCGAGTTCTTCGCCGGTACGCCGGCCGCCGCACGCAGTCTGCGGACGCTGCTCGACGTGGGGCTCGGCTATCTGCGGCTGGGGCAGCCCGCGACCGAGCTGTCGGGCGGTGAGGCTCAGCGCATCAAGCTGGCGAGCGAGCTCCAGCGGGCCCGCGGGGCGCACACCCTGTACGTCCTGGACGAGCCGACCACCGGGCTGCACCCGGCCGATGTCGAGGTGCTGATGCGGCAGTTGCACGGTCTGGTGGACGCGGGCCACACAGTGGTGGTGGTCGAGCACGACATGGCGGTGGTGGCCGGCGCCGACTGGGTGATCGACCTCGGGCCCGGCGGGGGCGGTGACGGCGGGCGGATCGTCGCAGCGGGCCGGCCGGCCGAGGTGGCTGCCGCGCCCGGCAGCCGGACCGCGCCGTATCTGACGCGCGCGCTGCGCGGGGTGTGACGGGACACCGTACGCCCTGTCACACCCCGCGCAGCGGCCCCGGAACGAGCAGAGCCGGCGGGATCAGCGGCTGACCTTGCGGGTGGCGCGCAGCCACTCCTTGTTCATCGCGGTGATCGACGGCAGCGGGATGCCCTTGGGGCAGGCGGTGGCGCACTCCCCGGTGAGCGTGCAGCCGCCGAACCCCTCGTCGTCCATCTGAGCGACCATGTCGAGGACCCGCGTCTCACGCTCGGGAGCCCCCTGCGGAAGCACGTTGAGGTGGTTGACCTTCGCCGATGTGAACAGCATCGCGGAGCCGTTGGGGCAGGCCGCCACACAGGCACCGCAGCCGATGCACTCGGCGTGCTCGAAGGCGAAGTCGGCGTCCGGCTTCGGTACGGGCGTGGCGTGCGCCTCGGGCGCCGCGCCGGTCGGGACGCTGACGTATCCGCCGGACTGGATGATCCGGTCGAAGGCCGAGCGGTCCACGACGAGGTCCTTGACGACCGGGAACGCCGAGGCGCGCCACGGTTCGACGTCGATGGTGTCGCCGTCCCGGAAGGAGCGCATGTGGAGCTGGCAGGTGGTGGTGCGCTCCGGGCCGTGGGCGTCACCGTTGATGACCAGGCTGCACGCGCCGCAGATGCCCTCGCGGCAGTCGTGGTCGAAGGCGACGGGCTGGTCGCCCTTGAGCGTGAGTTCCTCGTTGAGGGTGTCGAGCATCTCCAGGAACGACATGTCCGGTGAGATGTCGTCGACTTCGTAGGTCGTCATGGCGCCGGGGGCGGCCGCGTTCTGCTGGCGCCAGACGCGCAGGGTGAGCTTCATGCGTAGCTCCGCTGAGTGGGGTGGACGTACTCGAAGACCAGGTCTTCCTTGTGCAGGACGGGGGCGTCGCCGGTGGCGGTGAACTCCCAGGCGGCGGCGTACGAGAACTCCTCGTCGCGCCGCGCGGCCTCCCCGTCCGGGGTCTGCGACTCCTCGCGGAAGTGGCCTCCGCAGGATTCCTCGCGGTGCAGCGCGTCGAGGCACATGAGCTCGGCGAGCTCCAGGTAGTCCACGACGCGGTTGGCGCGTTCCAGCGACTGGTTGAACTCCTCGCCGGTGCCCGGCACCTTGATGCGGCGCCAGAACTCCTCGCGGATCTCCGGCAGCCGGTCGAGCGCCTTGCGCAGGCCGTCCGCCGTACGGGCCATCCCGCAGAGCTCCCACATCAGTTCACCGATCTCCCGGTGGAAGGAGTCGGGGGTGCGGTCGCCGTCGACCGAGAGCAGCAGGTTGAGCCGGTCCTCGGTCTCGGCGACGGCCTCGGCGACCGCCGGGTGGTCGGCGGTGACCTCCTCGTGGTGCGGGTTGCGGGCGAGGTAGTCGTTGATGGTGGACGGCAGGACGAAGTAGCCGTCGGCGAGCCCCTGCATCAGTGCGGAGGCGCCGAGCCGGTTGGCGCCGTGGTCGGAGAAGTTGGCCTCACCGACCGCGAACAGGCCAGGGATGGTGGTCTGGAGGTCGTAGTCGACCCAGAGGCCGCCCATCGTGTAGTGCACGGCCGGATAGATGCGCATCGGTGTCTCGTACGGGTTCTCCGCCGTGATCTGCGCGTACATGTCGAAGAGGTTGCCGTACTTCTCCTCGACCGCCCTGCGGCCCATGCGCCTGATCGCGTCGGCGAAGTCCAGGTAGACGCCCTGGCCGCCGGGGCCGACGCCACGTCCCTCGTCGCAGACGTTCTTCGCGGCGCGCGACGCGATGTCGCGCGGTACGAGGTTCCCGAACGAGGGGTAGGTGCGCTCCAGGTAGTAGTCGCGCTCGTCCTCGGGGATCTCGTTGGCGGGGCGGTCGTCGCCCTTCGCCTTCGGTACCCAGATCCGGCCGTCGTTGCGCAGCGACTCGCTCATGAGGGTCAGCTTCGACTGGTGTTCGCCGGTGCGCGGGATGCAGGTGGGATGGATCTGGGTGAAGCAGGGGTTGGCGAACCAGGCGCCGCGCCGGTGGGCGCGCCAGGCCGCGGTGGCGTTGGAGTTCATGGCGTTCGTCGAGAGGTAGAAGACGTTGCCGTAGCCCCCGCTGGCCAGCACCACCGCGTCCGCGAAGTAGCTGGAGATCTTCCCGGTGATCAGGTCGCGGGCGACGATCCCGCGGGCCTTGCCGTCGACGACGATCAGATCGAGCATCTCGGTGCGCGGGTGCATCTCGACGGTGCCCGCCGCGATCTGCCGGGACAGCGCCTGGTAGGCGCCGAGGAGCAGCTGCTGCCCGGTCTGGCCGCGGGCGTAGAAGGTACGGGAGACCTGGACGCCGCCGAAGGAGCGGGTGTCCAGGAGTCCGCCGTACTCACGGGCGAACGGCACGCCCTGGGCGACGCACTGGTCGATGATCTCCACCGAGATCTGGGCGAGCCGGTGGACGTTGGACTCGCGGGACCTGAAGTCGCCGCCCTTGACGGTGTCGTAGAAGAGCCGGTGCACGGAGTCGCCGTCGTTGCGGTAGTTCTTGGCGGCGTTGATCCCGCCCTGCGCGGCGATGGAGTGGGCGCGGCGCGGCGAGTCCTGGTAGCAGAACTGCACGACGTGGTAGCCCTGTTCGGCGAGAGTGGCGCCCGCAGAGCCGCCCGCGAGCCCGGTGCCGACGACGATGACGGTGTGCTTGCGGCGGTTGGCGGGGTTGACCAGCTTGGCCTCGAAGCGGCGGGTGTCCCAGCGTTCGGCGACGGGCCCCTGCGGGGCTTTGGTGTCGGCGGCCGGGGTGCCGGTCGTGTACTGCGTGTAGTCGGTCATGTCAGCTCACGACTCCGGTCATGACGGCGACGGGTACCGAGATGAAGCCCACCGTCAGCACCAGCGCGAGGATGTTGGCGGTGGCCTTGAGCACCCGGTCGCGGGTGGCTTTCCCGGCGCCGAGGGTCTGTGCCGCGCTCCAGAAACCGTGCCTGATGTGCAGGCCGAGCGCGAGCATCGCGACGATGTAGATGACGTCGCCGTACCAGGTGTGGAACGTCGCCACGACGTTCTCGTACGGGTGCCCGGGCTGGGCGTTGTTGTTGACGGTGAGGGTGGTGAAGTCCAGCAGGTGCCACACGATGAACAGCACGATGATGATGCCGCCCCAGCGCATGGTGCGGGTGGCGTAGCTGGACCGCGGGCGCTTGTGTGCGTACGCGACCGGGCGGGCCCGCAGGTCGCGGCGGCTGAGCTGGTAGGCGCAGACCGCGTGCAGCACCACAGCGACGACGAGCACGACGCGGATGATCCAGAGCGCCCACTCGTAGTGCAGGAAGGGCTCGCCGATGGTGCGCAGCCAGTGCGCGTAGCTGTTGAACTGCCCGGAGCCGAAGAAGATCTTGAGGTTCCCCAGCATATGGACGACCAGGTACAGCAGCATGATCAGACCGCTCACGGCCATGATCGTCTTCTTGCCCACGGTCGATCCCCAGACCGATCGCGCCATGGACGGCCGTTGGTCCGTCTTTGTTGCCAGTGCCATGTCAGAAGACGTTACGGCTCCGGATGGCCAGAGGTCCAAGACATGATGCGGCTCATCTCCATAGGCACTGGCTATCGTGGTCGGCTACCGTGGGAGACATGCAGCTCCAGCAGCTCGGCTACTTCGTCGCCGTCGCCGAGACCCGCCACTTCACCCGTGCCGCCGAGGAGCTGCATGTCGCCCAGCCCTCGCTCTCCCAGCAGATCAGGGCGCTGGAGAAGGAGCTGGGCGCCGAGCTGTTCAGCAGGGCCCGGGGGAACATCACCCTCACCGGCGCCGGCGAGACGCTGCTGCCGCTCGCCCGGCGGATCCTCGCCGACGCCGAGACGGCCCGCCACGAGGTGCAGGAACTGGCCCAGCTGAGGCGCGGCCGGGTACGGCTGGGCGCGACGCCGAGCCTCTGCACCGGCCTGCTCCCCGATGTCCTGCGCACCTTCCACGACCAGCACCCCGGCATCCAGCTGATGATCGAGGAAGGCGGCTCGCACGACCTCGTACGGGAGCTGGCGCGCGGCACGCTCGACCTCGCGCTGGTCGTCCTCCCGCTGCCCACGCCCTCGCCGGCGCTCACCACCGTCGAACTGCTCCAGGAGGACCTGGTCGTCGTCTCGTCGCCCGCGGCCACCGCACCGCGCTCACCGCTGCGGGTCGCCGATCTGGAGGGCGAGCCGATGGTGATGTTCCGGCACGGCTACGACCTGCGGGACCTCACGCTGTCGGCCTGCCGGGCCAAGGGGTTCGAGCCGTACTTCACCGTCGAGGGAGGCGAGATGGACGCCGTGCTCGGCTTCGTACGGGCCGGACTCGGCATCGCGGTCGTGCCCAGCATGATCGCGGCACGGGCCGGTCACGGGCTGCGGGTCACCCCGCTGGCCCGCCCCGGACTGCGCCGTACGATCGCGCTGGCCCACCGCAGCGATGTGGCGCCGCCGCGTGCCGCCCGGGTCCTCCAGGACATCCTGCTGAGCGGCGCAGGGCCGGCCGGCCTGGACCGGTGAGCTCCGGCCGGGCCGGACCGGTTGAGCCGCCCTCGGCCGGCCGGGCCGGATCAGTGAGCCGCGCCCGGCCACGTCACACAGCGTCGGCCAGCGACAGCGTGTGGATCCGGTCGGGTGCGCCGGGCCGTGCGTAGTACCAGCCCTGGGCCGTGTCGCAGCCCAGCTCCTTCAGCTGGTCGGCCTGCGCGCCGGTCTCCACGCCCTCGACGGTGACCGCCAGCTTCAGGCTGTGCGCCAGCGCGACGATCCCCTCGACGATCCTGAGGTCGACCGGGTCGGCCGGATGCTGCTGCATCGACTGCGTGAACGACCGGTCCAGCTTCAGCACGCTCACCGGCAGCCTGCGCAGATTGGCGAGGTTGGAGTATCCGGTGCCGAAGTCGTCGAGCGCGATGTCCACGCCCATGTCGGCCAGTTGCCGCAACGGCTTCAGCAGGTCGTCGTCGGCGCCGATCAGCGCCGACTCGGTGACCTCCAGGCAGAGCGCGCCCGGATCGAGGCCGGTGCGCTCCAGGACCGCCACCGTGTCGGCGACGAGCCCCGGGTGGTAGAGCTGGGTGGGCGAGAGGTTGACGTTGATCCGCAGTGGCCCGCCGTCGCTGTGCGCGGGGTGCAGCTGCTGCCAGCCCCTCGCCTGCCGTACGGACTCCTCCAGCACCCAGCGGCCGAGCGGCACGATCAGTCCGGTGTGCTCGGCGAGCGAGATGAACCGGTCGGGCCCGAGTATCCCGTGCTGCGGATGCGACCAGCGCACCAGCGCCTCCGCCCCGTGCACGGTGCCGTCGCCGAGGTGCACCAGCGGCTGGTACTCGATGAAGAACTCGCCGCGTTCCAGAGCCGCGGGCAGCGCGGTGGTGAGTCCGTGCCGGGTGATGGCGCGGGCGTCCGCCTCGGCGTCGGCCAGCTGGAAGCGGTTGCCGCCCGCGGCCTTCGCCCGGTACATCGTGATGTCGGCGCTGCGCAGCACCTCGGCCGCGCTCTGTGTCCCGGACAGCCCCTCGACCACCCCGATACTCCCCCGGACGGTCAGCTCCCGGCCGTCGATCCGGATGGGGGCCGCCAGCACCGACAGGATGCGTACGGCCAGTTCCTCGACCTCGTCGGCGGACTCGTACCCCGTGGTGAGCGCGACGAATTCGTCACCGCCCAGCCGGGCCACCATCTCGCCGGACGCCGTCGCACAGCTCTGCAGCCGGTCGGCGACCTCGACCAGCATCCGGTCGCCCGCCGAGTGCCCGAGGCTGTCGTTGATCGCCTTGAAGCCGTCGAGGTCCAGATAGCAGAGGCCGAAGCGCATCCGGTCGGGTGCGGTGACCGCCTTGTCCAGCCGCTCGAAGAAGAGGGTGCGGTTGGGCAGTCCGGTCAGCGCGTCGTGCGTCGCCTCGTACCGCAGCCGCAGATTGAGCAGCCGCCGCTCGGTGGTGTCCTCGATGAGCGCCAGCTGGTACTGCGGCTTGCCCTCCGCGTCCCGCAGCAGCGACACCGTGAGGTTGGTCCACAGGACGGTGCCGTCGTTGCGGTAGTACGGCTTCTCGACCCGGTAGTGCTCACGGTCGCCGCGCACCAGCTCGGCGTGGAGCCGCCAGACCTGCGGGGCGTCGTCGGGGTGCACCCACTCGTTGACCTTGCGGCTGCGCACATGGTGGTCGACCCCGCCGAACATCCGCAGCAGGGCCGCGTTGATCTCCAGGATGTTGCCGTCCAGGTCGGCGATGCCGATACCGACCGCCGCGTCCTCGAACACCGCGCGGAAACGCGTCTCGGTGACGTGCAGCGCCTTCTCGGCGGCGCTGCGCGCGGAGAGCGCCGAGCGGGCGATGGCCTCCTGCTCCGCGAGGGTGCGTTCGCGCAGCGCCTGGGCGAACCCGGCGGCCAGGGAGTGCTGGAGGCGGGCGCAGCGGTTGCGGATCTCCTCGGCGGTCAGGTCGGGGCCCGTGTCGAGCGCGCCGCAGTAGAGCACCAGATACGAGTCGACCACCCCGAGAGTCCGGCTGAGGGCGTCGGGGTCGGTGCAGTGGGCGGCCACCAGTTCGCCGCCGATCCGGTGGGCGGGCGCCGGGTCGAAGGGCCAGGCGTGCAGCGCCTCGCTGAGGCCACGCGCGAGCGGCAGCAGATGCTGCTCGAACTCGGGCCTGGTCAGCGAGGTGGCGGTGGACGGGAAGATGGCCCGGCTCCAGATGGTCGCGAAGCGGCCGATTCTGTCCTCGGGACTGTCCTGGTCGGCCGGGGACGCCGACTTCTGCCTCGGCAGGTTCACGGCCTGAGTCCCACTCCCACGACACCCGCGAAGGCGTACGGGTCCTCCTGGTCGACCGGGGTCTCCGGCCGCCACTCCGGCATGGCGACCAGTCCGGGCTGTACGAGTTCGTACCCGTCGAAGAACCGGGCGACCTCCTCGCCCGAGCGCATCACCAGCGGGTTGCGGATGCTGCGGTAGACGCCGACCGCACCGCCCGCCTGCTCCTGCGGGAGCGTCATCCGCTCGTACGACGCGTGGGTGAGGATCAGCAGGCTGCCGGGCGCGAGGGCGTCGCGCAGGGTGGCGACCGCCGTGTACGGGTCGTCGGCCTCCTCGATGAAGTGGAGTACGGCCACCAGCAGCAGCGCCACCGGGCGGTCGAGGTCGAGCAGGGCCTTTACCTCGGGGCAGTTCAGGATGTCCTGGGGCTTGCGCAGGTCGGCGGCGGCCACCGCGGTCAGGTCGTTGCCTTCGAGCACGGCCTTGCTGTGGGCGACGGCGACCGGGTCGTGGTCGATGTACACCACCCGGGAACCGGGATCGACGGACTGGGCGACCTCGTGCACATTTCCGAAGGTCGGTATGCCGGAGCCGATGTCGAGGAACTGGGTGATTCCCCGTTCCACGGCGAACCGCACCGCCCGGCGCATGAAGGCCCGGTTCGCCTGCATCACCTTGGGAAGTCCAGGCATGAACTCCATGGCTTTGCGGGCGGCCTCGCGGTCCACCTCGAAATTGTGCGAACCGCCCAAGTAGTAGTCGTAGATCCGCGACACGCTCGGCACCGAAAGATCGATGCCCTGCGGGGCCCAGGCAGGACGCTCCATCAATGTCTCCAACAGGTCGGCACGACGGTCGGCCATTGTCCATGGCCACTGTGACTGTGGGGGCCGAATCTACTGACCACCTGGCAAGAGAGCGAGCAAAAACGGAAATTGGCGGTCCGTTATTGGTCACATGCAGCTGGCAAGTGCTCCCGGCCTGCCGCCACGCGCTCCGTGCGAGCGTGGCGGAGCCCATCGTAAGCACCCTCCTCCGCGGCAATTCCCGCGGGTGACACGTGAGATGGCCGACTCAAACACAAAGGCGCAGATATCCCCCCTTCCGGCGAATCGGCGACAACGCCGGAGTGCTGACGTGCCGGGCGGATCATGCTGCTCGGCATGTACCGATCGCCGCGGACACTCGTTCCGCTCACCGGCCGGCTGCTGGCGGTGGCGGGCCTCCTCTGGTTGCCGCTGATACCCGTGCCCGCAGCGTCTTCCGACTGCTCCTACGCCTCCATCTCCCAGTCGGGTCAAGCCGTTTCGGGGAGAGCGGTCGCCATCGGCGGCAGCAGCAGCTGCACGGCTGAGCACACCCACAAGCCGAAGCCCCCGCCGCCGCGGCCGAAACCGCCTGCCCCGCCACCTCCGCCACCTCCGCCTCCGCCGCCTCCGCCGCCTCCGCCGCCTCCGCCGGTGTACCACCCGCCGCCCGTCCAGCACCGCGCGCCGGCCCCGGCACCACCGCCGGCCCCCGCGCCACGGCCCGCACCACCGAAGCCTTCGGTACGCCCGCGACCGCCGGCGCCGAAGCCCGTGGCCCTCCCGGATTACAAGGCCCCCGTGCGGAAGAAGCCGCACACCGGGCCGCCCATCGTCACGCTGATGCTTCTGGTGACGGCTCCCGCCGTCTTCGCCGTGGCCGTGCTGCGCCCGCGCTCCTCCCGCTGATCCGCCCGCTCACCGACGGAGACACCCGTGTCGGAATGGCTTGTTCTCACTCTCGCGATGGCGGCCGCCTGTGCCGTCGTCCTGACCATCACCCTGCTCAGCAACCGCCGGATCCCCGAGGACGACGACCCGTCGGAGACCCCCGACGTCATCGAGTACATGACGATGATGATCGGCGTGATCTACGCGATCGTGCTGGGCCTGGCCATCGCAGGCGTCTGGGAGGGCCTCGGCGCCGCCCAGGAATCCGTCCGTACGGAGGCCCAGGCCCTGCACGAGGTCGACGCCCGCTCGGCCGTCTATCCGCCCGCTGTCCATCAGCGCATCCACAACGACGTGGAGACCTATGTCAGTTACGTTCTGGACACCGAGTGGAAGCACATGGGCGAGCACGGCGACCTCACCGACCGGGGTGCGCAACTCCTCAACCAGGTACGCCGGGACGTCACCGACTACAAGCCCGCGAACGATCACGAGGGGGAGGCCTACCAGCCGCTGGTCGACCAGGTGGCCGCGGCCGACGACGCCCGCAGTTCACGGGCGCAGAGCGCGCAGGCGACGATGCCGGGGGTCGTCTGGTTCGGTCTCATCACCGGTGCGGTGATCACCGTCGGGCTGATCTTCACCCTGCAGATCCGGCGCTCCCCGAAGGAACTGCTGCTCGCCGGGCTCTTCAGCGCGCTGATCGCCTTCCTGCTCTTCCTGATCTGGGACTTCGACGCGCCATTCGGCCGGGGCGTCATCTCCGCCACGGCCGGTCCATTCCTCGACCTCTTCCCGCACGCCTCGAAATAGCCCCGAAAGCCCCAGGGGCCTCGGGAGCTTCGGGAGCCCCGGAAAGGTCGAAAATAGGAGCCCGAACGCCGGAGCGATAACCTCTCGGCGTGACAGATCAGCAGCCTCACCAGTTCGAACGCGGTACAGACGGTCCCAAGGTGATCGTGGTCGGGATCGACGGATCGGAGCCGTCGCTCCGGGCCGCCTCGTACGCCGCGGGACTCGCCCGGCGGCAGAACGCACTGCTCGCCATCGTGTACGTGCAGCCGGTGCTCTCCGCCGGGGTGTCCCTCGGGGCCCCGGTCGGAGAGACCACCGGGGAGATCGCCGAGGCACTGGTCGCCGAGATCCGGACCGCGACCGAGCGGGTCAAGGAGATATTCGCCGTGCGCTGGGAGTTCCACACCTTCCGCGGCGATCCGTACAACGGTCTGGTCACCGCGGCCGACGAGCTCAAGGCGGACGCCGTGGTGGTCGGGGCCTCCGAGTCGGCCGGCCACCGGATCATCGGATCGGTGGCCGTCCGGCTGGTCAAGGCCGGCCGCTGGCCGGTCACCGTCGTCCCGTAACCGGCTTCCTCCCAGGTCGCGCAGAATCCGCGCAGGGCACAGCCCGGCGCGCACGCCGACCGCTCACCGTGCCGTTCGTCGCACCGTTCAACCGCTCGCCGCAGAGCCGTGCCCGGCCGCTGTCCCTCCCCGCCGTGCTGCGCTCGTATACGGAGGTGACCTCCACACAGACGCGCCGCGGAACGGACGAGCGGGATCTCCTCGAACTCCAGCGCAGCCACGGCGGTGCGCTGCTGCAGTTCCTGCTGCGTCTGACGTACGGAGACCGGCAGCGCGCCGAGGACCTGGTGCAGGAGACCCTGGTGCGTGCCTGGCAGCACCCCGAGGCCTTCGAGGGTCCGTACGAGTCGATACGGCCCTGGCTGTTCACGGTGGGCAGACGGCTGGCCATCGATGCCCGCAGATCCCGGCTGGCGCGCCCGGCCGAGGTGAGCGACCGGCTGCTGGAGTCCGCCGCCACGCACGGCGATCCCGCCGAGCGGTCGGCCGCCGCCCTCGACGTCCGTGAGGCGGTACGGACCCTGAGCCCGGAACACCGGGAGGTGCTGGTGCAGATCTACTTCCGCGGGCTGAGTGTGCACGAGGCCGCTTCGGCGCTCGGGATTCCGGCAGGGACCGTCAAGTCCCGTGCGTACTACGCCCTGCGCGCCCTGGGCCGCAGCCTGCCCGGCTATCCGGACGGGGTCCGCTGAGCCGCCGGGAAGCCGGGCCCGCCGGGAAGCCGGTCTTCCCTGTCCACAGGGCGCCGTCCGGTGAATCCTGGGTTTATGGCCACGTGGGGCTCCCGGCACGGGTTCAATGCTCCGTGGAGCGTCTGACGGCGCGCCTGCCGACGAGTCGGAGAACTGCCCGGCCGAGAGACGAAAGAGGCGAGACGGGATGCGTCCCGAGAGCACCAACGGGACCAGTGGTGGCGAACTACTGGTCCCGATGGACTGGATGTACGCCGAGTACATCGCGGATGAACTGCTGCGGACCGGCGATCTCATGCCGCCGACGACGATCGAGTACCAGGCAGGACGGGACGCGCTGGCGCTGACCGTCTTCCTCTCCGACGGCCCGGTCGGCGGCGCGCGGGTGGTGGCGCGGCTCGACGAATGGCTGTCACTCACCGCGTACGACGCCCGCTGGCGGGAGTGGGTGTGCCGCCGCATCGGGGAGCTGGTGGATGCGGGCGGGCAGGGGCCCGACCTGCCGCTGGCTCTGGCGGCCTGGCGGTGGCTGGAGGACACCGAGCTGTTCGCGGCCGATCTCGACGCGGTCACACCGGGAGCGGTGCCGGGCCGGGACGACGAGCCCCGGGTGTGGACCCCGGCCTGGCAGCTGGGGCTGCCGCTGGGCCATCTGGCGATCCATCTGTTCTGAGGCGCGCTCCTCACCCGCCGGGCCGCCAGCCGGGTGTCGGGACGGCCGCGCGCAGGGCGCGGGTGTACTCGTCCGCGGGGGCGTCCAGTACCTGCGCGCAGCTGCCCTGCTCCACGACCCGGCCGCGCCGCAGCACCAGCGCGCTGTCGCACAACTGCCTGACCACCGCGAGGTCGTGGGAGATCAGCAGATAGACGATCCCGGTCTCGGCCCGGATGTCGGCGAGCAGATTGAGGATCTGCGCCTGGATGGAGACATCGAGCGCGGAGACCGCCTCGTCCAGGATCAGTACTCGCGGCTCGGCCGCGAGAGCGCGGGCGATGGCTGTCCGCTGGCGCTGACCCCCCGACAACTCCTTGGGTTTGGCATTGGATTGACGGGCCGTCAGTCCGACCTGGTCCACCAGCTCATCCACCCGGGCGGCACGTTGGGGTTCCGTCAGGTCCGTTTGGTGCCGCAGCACCTCCTCGACCGCGGACCGTACGCTCTGCGTGGGGTCCAGAGAGGTGTAGGGGTCCTGGAAGACGATCTGCGCCTCCCGTGCCCTGCGGCGGCGTTCGGCGGCGCCACGGCCCGGCCGGGAACGGTCGCGTCCCAGGACGGTGATGGTCCCGCTGGTGGGGCGTTCCAGGCCCACCAGCATCCGGGCGATGGTGGTCTTGCCGGACCCGGACTCCCCCACGATGCCGAGCGAACCGCCGGCCGGCACGGTGAAGTCGACGTCCGCGACAGCGGTGTGGCGGGTCTGGCCGCCGCTGCCGTCCGGCACTTTGAAGACCTTGCCCAGGCCGTGAACGGAGACCGCGTCGGCCGCGGCCCGGTCGGGCTGGTGCTGTACGGCGCTGGTCATGCGCTCGCCTCCTCGGCGCAGATCTCGGCGACCCGGTGGCAGCGCACCAGACCGTCCTGGAAGGGCAGCAGCTCCGGACGGCTGCGCCGGCAGATGTCCTGGGCATGCGCGCAGCGGTCGGCGAACGCGCAGCCCGGGCCCGTTTCGAACGCCGAGACCGGGCGTCCCGGAATGGCGTCCAGCCGCTCCATCCGGGCATCGATGGACGGCCGCGAGCCCAGCAGTCCCAGCGTGTACGGGTGCGAGGCCCGGTGGTGCAGTTCGTCGGCGGCGCGGATCTCCACGATCCGGCCCGCGTACATCACCGCGACGCGCCCGCAGACCGCGAGTGCCAGGTCCAGGTCGTGGGTGATGAAGACCATGCCGATGCCGCGTTCACGGCGCAGCCGGTCCAGGATGCCCACGACTTCCGCCTGGATGGTGACGTCCAGCGCTGTGGTGGGTTCGTCGGCGAGGATCAGCCGGGGCTCGGCCAGCAGCACCGAAGCGATCATCACGCGTTGCAGCATGCCGCCGGACAGTTCGTGCGGGTACTGCCGCAGCCGCCGGGCCGGGTCGTCGATTCCGACCTCGGCCAGTACCGCCTCGGCGCGCGCCCGGGCGTCCTTCCGGCTGACGCCGCGGTTGCGGACCAGGGCTTCGGTGAGGAAGGAGCCGACGCGCCGGATCGGGTTGATATGGGCTCGCGGGTCCTGGAACACCATGCCGACGCGGTTGTCCCGGTAGCGGCGCAGCTCAGCGGCGTCCATCGCGCCGACGTCCTGGCCTTCGAAGCGCAGGACGCCTTCGGCGCGGGCCCCGGCCGGCAGCAGCCGGGTGACGGCACGCACCGTCATCGACTTGCCCGAGCCGGATTCGCCGACCAGACCCAGTGCTTCGCCCGGGGCGAGGGTGAGGTCGATGCCGTCGAGGACCGGCCGCAGGGTGTCCTGCGCGGCGAGATGGACACTGAGGCCGGCGATTTCCAGCAGTGGTGGGGATGGTGTCGTGTCGGTCATGACAGGGCTCCGGTGGTTCGGGCAGTGCGGCGGGGTGTGCGGCGGCGGCGCAGATACGGCTGGGGGCGCTCGCCGCTGATCCGGCTGCCGAGCACGGTGAGCGCCAGTACGCACAGCACGATCAGCACCCCGGGAGCGATGACGGTGAGCCAGTAGCCCTTGGCCAGGGCGTCGCTGTCGCTGACCATGACGCCCCAGTCGGATCCAGGTGCCTGCACGGCGAGGCCCAGATACGACAGCGACGCCAGGTCCAGCAGGGCGTAGCCGAAGGCGATGGCGGCCTGGCCGAGCACCACCGGGGTAATGTTGCGCAGGATGTGACGGACCGTGATGCGCAGCGTCCCGAACCCCTGGACGGCCAGCGCGTCCACATAGGGGCTGACACGCTGCTGGCGGGCGGCGGCGCGCACGATCCGGCCGAGGAAGGGGATGTAGGCGATGGAGAGCGCGGCGACCGCCGGTGTGAGCCCGGGTCCGAACAGCGCCACGGCGAGCACCGCGAGCAGCAGCCCCGGCAGGGCGTACACCAGGTCGAAGACACGGGCGATGACGGCGTCCACCGCTCCGCCGTACCAGGATCCGGCCAGTGCCAGCGGGATGCCGATCAGCAGCGAGACCGCCACCACGAGTGCGGGCCCGAGCAGGCTGGTGCGCGAGCCGTAGACGAGCCGGGAGGCGATGTCGCGTCCGAGGCCGTCGGCGCCCAGCAGATGCGCGCCGGACGGAGCGGCGTAGGAGTCCAGGAGACTCTGGGTGTTGGGGTCGGTGGGCGCCAGCAGCGGCGCCGCGACCGCGAGTACCAGGACGAGCAGCAGGAAGGCGGCAGCCGCGATCCCGGAGACGCCGAGGGCGGCGCGGGCCCTGCGCGACCAGCCGGCCGCGGGGGCGGACCGTACGGTATCGGCTGGGCTGCCGGCGGTCTCTTCGACGGAGCCGGTGGAATCGGTGAGCGCGGTCATGCGGTCCTCCCCGCGGTGCGCAGGCGTGGGTCGATCAGGGCTTGGACCAGGTCGCTGACGGCGTTGCACACGACGAACGCGCCGACCAGCAGGAGCGCGACGGCCTGCACCACGGGGAAGTCCTTCTGCGCCACCGACTGGATGGTGAGCTGTCCGATGCCGGGCACCGCGAAGGCGGACTCCACCACGAGCGTGGAGGCGAACAGACCGGAGGTGAGCAGCCCGACGGCGGTGATCACCGGCGGCAGGGCATTGCGGAACACGTGGTCGCGCAGCACCACCCGCCGCGGCAGGCCCCGTACCAGCGCGGTCTGTACGTGCTCGCGGTCCAGCTGTTCGCGCAGGGCGTTGCGGGTGATCCGGGCCAGGAAGCCGGCCGAGATCAGGGCGAGCGCACAGGACGGCAGCACCAGGCCGTGCAGGGTCCCGCTCAACCCGCTGCTGGTTCCCGACGCCGGGAACCAGCCCAGGCGTACCGCGAACACCGAGATCAGCAGGGTGGAGGCGACAAACGGCGGTACGGTCACCGACACCGAGGTGATGGCGTTGACGGCGCCGTCCACCCGTCCGGGCCACAGTGCGGCGGCCGTTCCGAGCGTCAGCCCGAGCAGCACCACCAGCACGATGCTCAGACCGACCAGCAGCACGGTGGTGCCGAGTCCGGCGCCCACCCGGTCGCTGACGGGCTGTCCGGTGACCATGGAGCGGCCGAGGTCGCCGTGCAGCAGCCCGGTGAGCCAGTCCCAGTAGCGCACCAACAGCGGCTGGTCGAGGTGGAGTTGGTGGCGGACCGCGGCCCGCGCCTCCGCAGAGGGCGCGCGGCTGCCGAACAGGACGTTCTCCGGGCTGCCCGGAGCGAGGTAGAGGCTGCCGAAGACCAGCATGCTGGAGAGCAGCAGTGTGGTGACCATCCCGCCCAGGCGGTACAGCAGCAGGCGCCCCATCAGGGCGCACCGATGGCCGCGGCCCAGGCGGAGGCCATGTAGGAGAAGGTCAGCGGCGCGCCGGTGACCGCCTTGTTCTGGAACAGCACGGCGCGCGGCGCGACGATCGGGATCCACGGCAGATCGCGCGCCAGCACCTTCTGCGCGGTGAGCACATGGGCCGCACGCGCCTGCGGATTGACGGCGCCCTGGGCTTGCAGCAGGGCCTGCTTCACGGTGGGGTCGGAGTAGCCGTTGAAGTTCTGTGCGCCGGTATCGGTGGCGTAGCTGGCGTACATCGTGGCGGCCTCGGGGAACTCCAGGTAGTTGACCGTCAGGAACGAGTCATAGGCGGAGCGGGCCTTGCGGTCGGTGAACAGCTGTCCGTACTGCTGATCCGGCAGTCCGGTGATCTTCACGTTCAGGCCGATGGCCTTGCCGGTCTCCTGCAGTACCTGGGCAAGCTGGGCCTGGCTGGGGGTCCCGGCTGCGTAGCCGATGGTGATCTTCTTGCCGGTGGCCTTCGCCTGCTTGACCAGCGCGGTGGCGGCAGCCACGTCGGGAGCCTTGGCCAGGCTGTTGTATCCGGCGGAGTAGGTGGCCTTCGCGGGGCTGCCCTGCCAGAATCCGGGGCCCGCCACCGCGTACAGCGGGTCGGCTGCGCCATTGAACAAGGTGGTGGCAATGGCCTTGCGGTCGATGGCCATGGACAGCGCCTGCCGCACCCGCCGGTCGGCCAGGCCGCCGGTGAACCGGGTGACGATCAGGTCGATGTTCTGGGTCGTGGATCCCTTGGCGCCGACGTAGAGCTTTCCGCCGGCTGTCCTGCTCAGCTTGCCGATGGCGGAGGCGGGCAGGTCGAAGCCGCCCTGGAGGCTGCCCGATGCGAGCGCGTTGGCCAGCGCGGACGGGTCGGTGAGGAACTTGAAGGTGATGCTGTCGGCCTTGCCGGCCCGACTCGGGTCCCAGTACCGGGAATTGCGCTTGAGGACCATGGTGTTGGTGCCGTCGAAGGACCCGACGGTGTACGGACCGGCGCAGACCACGCCGGTGCCGGGGCTGCCGAAGTGCTGCCCGGCCTTGACCGCGAACTCCTTCTCCACGACAGCGGCGGCCAGTACCCCCAGGTCGTGCACGAACAGGTAGTCGGGCCGGCTGAAGGTGATCGTGACCTGGGCGGCGCCGGTGGCCTTGATCGCGCTGACGTCGGCGTAGCTGTCGGAGAAATTGCTGGCCACCTTGGGGTCCTGGTTGCGCGCCAGGCTGAAGGCGACGTCCTCGGCGGTGACCGGATGACCGTCGCTGAAGACGGCGCGCGGGTCCAGGTCGAGTACCAGGTGGGTGGCGTCGGGCTGCTTCCAGGACTTGGCGATGCCCGGTCGCAGGCTGTAGTCGGGCGCGGTGCGCAGCACCGGCTCGCAGACATTGCCCAGGATGGTCTCCTCCGGGTAGTCGGCGGTCTTGAGCGGGTCCTCGGAGTACGGGGCGTGGTAGTCCCCGGACCAGGTGAGGTTGCCGATCCTGCCCTTGCCGGGGGCGGTGGTGACCTGCGTGCCGCTGAAGTTGCTGCGGGAGCCGGAGGTGTCGGCGTGCGTGCCGGATCCGCCGCAGGCGGTGGCGAGCAGCGCGAGGGCCGCGACCGGGACGGCGGCGCGCAGCCGGCCGCGTCTGGTCGGGCGCGCCTTCATAGGTGCCTTCATCTGCATGGTGGTGCCTCTCCGTAGGACGGCGAAGGGGAGGGAGGGTTACTGAAGGACGGTGAGGTCAGGACGCGGTGAGGTCAGGAAGCGGCGTGCACGAGAACGCCTTCGACGTAGGTGCGGTCCACCCCGGTGCGGCCGATGTCCCGGGCGGGCCCCGCGAAGGGGTCGCGGTCCAGCACGACCAGATCGGCGTACTTGCCGGGCTGTACCGAACCGGTCTCCGCGTCCAGGTGGTTCACCCGCGCGCTGCCCGCGGTGTACGCCGCGATGGCGGCGCCCAGGTCGATCCGCTCCTCGGGGCCGAAGACCCGTTCGCCGTCCTCGGGCCCGCACCGGTTGACGGCCACATGGGCTCCGAGCATCACGTCCGGGGTGCTCACCGACCAGTCGCTGCCCGCCGCGAGCATCGCCCCGGCGCGCAGCAGTGAGCCGAACGGGTACTGCCAGCCGGACCGGCGCTCACCCAGGAAGGGGATGGTGAGTTCGTCCATCTGCGGTTCGTGCATCGCCCACAGGGGCTGGATGTTGGCGGTCGCGCCCAGCGCCCGGAAGCGCGGGATGTCGTCGGGGTGGACCACTTGCAGGTGCGCGAGATGGTGCCGGTTCCCCCGCCGGCCGTTGCGCCGCTGCGCTTCCTCGACGGCGTCCAGGGCGCTGCGCACGGCGCGGTCGCCCAGCGCGTGGAAGTGCACCTGGAATCCGGCCGCGTCCAACTCGCTGACGTACTCGGCGAGTTTGCCCGGGTCGATGAAGTCGATCCCGGACTCGCCGCTGGAGCAGCCGCAGCCGTCCAGATAGGGCTCCAGCATCGCGGCGGTGTGGTTCTCGGCGACACCGTCGAGCATGATCTTCACGCTCCCCGCCCGGAACCGTCCGCGCCCCTCCCCCGCGCCGGCCGCCTGCTCCCGTCGGTCGGCGAAGCCCGCGAGCTGTTCGAGTCCGCCGTCCCGGTCCCACCACTGGGCGCCGCGGACACGGGCGGTGAGCGTTCCCCGGCCGGCGGCGACGAGGTAGGCGCCGTACACATCACCGGGACCGAAGCCGCTGCCGACGGCGGCGTCCTGCCAGCCGGTGATGCCGAAGCCGTGCAGATGGCGCTGCCCTTCGAGCAGGCCTTCGTAGAACTCCTCGTCCGTGATGGCCGGGATGTGACGGGTCACCAGGTCGGCGGCCCCCTCCTGGAGCATCCCGGTGGGGACGCCGTCGCTGTCCCGCTCGATGCGGCCGTCCGCCGGGTCCGGTGTGTCGCGGTCGATGCCGGCGATCTCCAGGGCGCGGGAGTTGGCCCACAGGCCGTGTCCGTCCCGGTTGGGCAGGGCGACCGGGCGCTCCGGGACGACGGCGTCCAGCATGGAGCGGTGCGGAGTGCCGCCCGGGAACGCCTCCATGCTCCAGCCGCCGCCGGTGATCCACTCGCGCTGCGGATACGCGGCGGCGTAGGCGGCTACGGCGTCGACGTAGAGATCCGCTTCCTCCAGGTCGTACAGGGCGCAACTGCGCAGACCGGCCCCGGCGAGGACCGGATGGACATGCGAGTCCTGGAATCCCGGCAGGAGCAACTTCCCTGCCAGATCGACGACTTCGGTGTTCGCTCCGATGAGATGCCGGACGTCGTGGTCGTCGCCGACTACCACGATCCGGCCGTCACGGACGGCGACGGAGCCGGCCCAGGAGCGGGCCGGATCGACGGTGTAGACGGGGCCGCCGGTGAAGACCAGGTCGGCGAAGTGGTGATCGCGGGGCACGGGGCCTCCGTAGTGGGAAGTGGCACTGCCGGATGATCGAGCAGCAAAGCCGATGTCAATCTCACTGTCAACGGCGTTGACAACGATGCTCGGTTACGATCGGATCAACCCGGCCGCCTATGGGGCCGACCGACGGATGGAGCGCAGATGGGTCAGGCCAAACCGACCGCGGTAGCAGGCCGCACACGCAGGGCGGCCCTCACCAGGGAGTCGATCCTGGAGGCTGCGCTGCACGTGTGCTCACCCGAAGGCGGTGCGGTCCTGACCTTCAACCGGCTCGGCAAAGAGCTCGGCGCCGACCCCACCGCCGTCTACCGGCACTTCCGCGACAAGGACGAACTCGTACTGGCGCTCAGCGAAGTGCTGGTCCGGGAGTCGGAGGAACTCGCCGCCGCCGACGCGCCCGGCCGTGAGGACTGGCGCGGCTGGCTCACCGCCACCGCCCGCGCCTTGCGCACCGTCTACCTGCGCCGCCCGGTCCTCGCGGTACTCGCCGCCGGACGCACCACGGCCGGACCGGCGGAGACCGAGAGCGTCGAGGAGATCATCGGAGTACTCCACCAGGCCGGACTGCCCGTGATCGAGGCGGCCGAGTGCTACCGGATGGCCGTGGACCTGACGCTGGCGTTCATCCACACCAACGCCTCGTTCCTCGTCCTCGACGCCGACACCCAGGCCAAGGACGACTCTGCCTGGGCCGTCAAGTACGGCCTGCTGCCGGCCGACCGTTTCCCGCTGCTCCAGCAGAGCGCGGCCCGCCTCACCGAACTCTTCCGCAAGGACGAGGAAGTCTTCGAGATGGTCCTGTCGACCTTCCTCGACGGCGTGGCACTGCGCATCGAACGCGCCAGGGGGTGACCCGGGCGCCACGAGCCGCCGGTCCACCACCCGTCCCGTGGCCCTGTGGCGCGGGGATCACGAACCGTGCACGCCCGCACGGTATTTCGGGATGCGCAGAGTCACTTTCATCCCCGCGCCGCGCGCCGTCTCGATCACGAGGCCGTACTCGTCCCCGTACACCTGGCGCAGCCGTTCGTCCACGTTCAGCAGTCCGACGCCGGACGAGGTCCCGGCCTCACCGCGAAGAATCCGGCGCAGCCGGTCCGGCTCCATGCCGACGCCGTTGTCCTCGACCACCACCTCGGCCTCGGCCCCCGCGTCGAGCGCGCTGATGGTGACGCGGCTCTGTCCCGTCTCCCCCTCGATCCCGTGTTTGACGGCGTTCTCGACGAGCGGCTGCAGACAGAGGAACGGCAGCGCCACGGGCAGGACCTCCGGCGCGACCTGGAGCGTGACACCCAGCCGGTCGCCGAAGCGGGCCCGCACCAGGGCCAGGTACTGGTCGATGGAGTGCAGCTCCTCGGCGAGCGTGGTGAAGTCGCCGTGGCTGCGGAAGGAGTAACGGGTGAAGTCGGCGAACTCCAGGAGCAGTTCGCGTGCCCGCTCGGGGTCGGTGCGGACGAACGAGGCGATGGCCGCGAGGGAGTTGAAGATGAAGTGCGGGGAGATCTGCGCCCTCAGGGCCTTGATCTCTGCCTCGATCAACTGGGTGCGGGAACGGTCGAGTTCGGCGAGTTCCAGCTGTACGGAGACCCAGCGGGCCACCTCCCCGGCCGCCCGGGCGAGCACCGCCGACTCGCGCGGTGCGTAGGCGACGAGCGCGCCGAGCACCCCGCCGTCGACGGTCAGCGGGACGGCCACCGCCCAGCGCAGCGGGCAGTCCAGATCGTCGCAGGCACTGCTGAACGCCTGGTCCCTGCCGGTCTCCAGGAGGGCGCCCAACTGCTCCATGACGGGGGCGCGGTGGTGGTCACCGATGCCGTCCCAGGCGAGGACGCGCTCGCCGTCGGTGAGGCAGAGCGCGTCGGTGCCGAGCAGGGAGCGCAGCCGGCGTGCGGCCTTGCGGGCGCTTTCCCCGGTGAGCCCGGCCCGCAGCGGCGGGGCGGCGAGCGACGCGGCGTGCAGCGTCTCGAACGTCGCGTGCTCGACGGGCGTTCCGACGCCGCTGCCGCGTGCGGGGCGGGTGCGCCGGCCGAGCAGGAACCCGCCGGCCACCAGCAGCGGTCCGAGCACGATCAGCGCGGCGAGTGCGGCCCCGCTCACCGGCCGCCGCCCCGGGCCGCGGCCAGCGCCTCCGGCAGATGGAAGCGGGCCATGGCGGCGCTGGTGCCCGGCGGGATACGGCCAGGGGTGGCCAGCGACACCAGGATCATCGCGAGGAAGCCCACCGGTACGGACCATACGGCGGGCCAGGCGAGAAGGGTGTGCGCCCAGCCCGGCGGCACGCCCCCGCCCATCGTGACCGAGACGGCGATCAGCGCCGAGCCCCCGCCGAGCAGCAGTCCCGCGACGGCGCCGGGCGGGGTGAGGCGGCGCCACCAGATGCCCAGGACCAGCAGCGGGCAGAAGGACGAGGCGGACACGGCGAAGGCCATCCCGACGGCGTCGGCGACCGGTACGCCACTGACCAGCAGGGCGGCGCCGAGCGGTACGCCCATGGCCAGCAGCGTCGCGAGGCGGAAGTGCCGTACCCCGCGGGCCCCCTGGGTGAGGACACCGGTGACCGCCATGGTCAGTCCCGAGGCCGTGGAGAGGAAGGCGGCGAAGGCCCCGCCCGCGACGAGCGCACCGAGCAGGGCGCCGCCGGTGCCGCCGATCACCCGGCCCGGCAGCAGAAGCACGGCCGCGTCGGCGTCACCGCCGAGGGACAGCTCCGATGCGTACAGCCGTCCCAGCGCCCCGTACACCGGCGGGAGCAGATAGAAGGCGCCGATCAGTGCGAGGACCACGACGGTGGTGCGGCGGGCGGTGCGGCCGTCCGGGCTGGTGTAGAAGCGGACGACGACATGGGGCAGGCCCATGGTGCCGAGGAAGGTCGCGATGATCAGTCCGTAGGTCGCGTACAGCGGGTGTCCTGCCCGGTCGAAGCCTGCGGCGACGGCCAGTTGGGGGCCGACGGACGGCACCCGCGGGCGTCCGTCGCCCTGCCAGGCGAGGACCAGGAAGAGCGCGGGGACCAGCAGCGCGGTGAGTTTGAGCCAGTACTGGAACGCCTGGACGAAGGTGATGCTCCGCATTCCGCCCGCGGCGACCGAGAGCACGACGACCGCGGCGACGATCACCGGGCCCAGCCAGCCGGGCGCACCGGTGAGGATCTCCAGGGTGAGCCCGGCGCCCTGGAGCTGGGGCACCAGATAGAGCCACCCCGCGCCGGTGACGAGGACCCCGACCAGGCCGCGGACCTGCCGTGACTCAAGCCGTCCTTCGGCGAAGTCGGGCAGGGTGTAGGCGCCGGAGCGGCGCAGCGGTGCGGCGATGAGCACCAGCAGGACCAGATATCCGGCGGTGTAGCCGACCGGGTACCAGAGCATGTCGGGGCCGTGGACGAGGACGAGTCCGGCGATCCCCAGGAACGAGGCGGCGGAGAGGTACTCGCCGCTGATCGCCGCGGCGTTGAGCCGTGGGCCCACGGTGCGGGACGCCACGTAGAAGTCGGACGTCGTACGGGAGATCCGCAGGCCGAAGCCTCCGACGAGGACGGTGGCGAGGACGACGACGGCCACCGCCACCACGGCGTACGTGCGGCTCACCGCGCGGGGCGGCCTTCCACGAGACGGGCGAAGTCCTGTTCGTTGCGTTCGGCGCGGCGCACGTACCACCAGGCGACGGCCACCAGCAACGGGTAGGCGCAGAGGCCCAGGACGACCCAGACGGCCAGGTCGCTGCGGAGTGCGGTGAAGGCGAGCGGCAGGGTGCCGGCGAGGAGCGCGACGAGCGTGAAGGCACCGAGTCCGGCGCGGAGCTGACCGCGCATCAGGGAGCGTACGTAGGCGTCGCCCAGCGCGGTCTGTTCGTCGATCTCGGACTGCGTCCGGTGGCGGGGCAGCGGCCGCACCCGCCGGGGCTCGCCCGTCACCGTCTCGCGTCGGGGTGGCGGCTCTGCGGGCATGGCGCGGAGTGTACGCAGCGCGGCGAGCCGCCGGGAGGGAAACGGCGAAGGACCACTCGTGCGGGGTTCAGCGGCCGGGGCGCCGCATGAGCCGGTCGCGCAGCGCCCTGGCATGGCGTCTGCTCACCTGGAGTTCGGCCGTACCGATCCGGACGTTCATGGAGCCCGCGTCCAGGCGCAGTTCGTCGATGCGGTCCAGCGCGACGAGATGGCTGCGGTGGATCCGGACGAAGCCGCGTGAGCGCCACCGCTCCTCCAGGGCGGAGAGCGGGACGCGGACGAGATGGCTGCCGTCGGCGGTGTGCAGCCGTGCGTAGTCCCCGTGGGCCTCGGCATAGGTGATGTCGGCGACGGCCACGAAGCGGACGACACCGCCACGTTCGACCGGGATCTGGTCGGCGGCGGCGTCCAGTACGGGGGCCGCGCGGTCGGTGACGAGTTCGGCGACCCGGCGCACGGCTTCGGCGAGGCGTTCTCTGCGCACCGGTTTCAGCACGTAGTCGACGGCCTGGAGGTCGAAGGCCTGGAGGGCGAACCCCTCGTGCGCGGTGACGAAGACAATCAGCGGGGGCCGGGTGAACCCCGCGAGCAGCCGGGCGATGTCGAGGCCGGTGAGCCCGGCCATGTGGATGTCGAGGAAGACGACGTCGACGGCCGGCGCCTCGTCGGCGCCCGGGCCGAGCGCGTCACCGATACGGCGCAGTGCCTCGGTGGCGTTCAGCGCGCCGTCCGCGCTGTGGACACGGGGGTCGCTGCGGAGCAGGTAGAGAAGCTCTTCGAGGGCGGGCTCCTCGTCGTCCACGGCCAGTACGCGCAGCATGGCCCGGAGTGTACGGCCAGGCGTGTACGGGCCGGTGTGCGCCTCAGATGCCGTAGATCCGTGCGGCGGTGGCTCCGAGTACCTGGGCACGCTCCGATTCGCTGAGCCGGCCGGTCAACCGGTGTGTGGTGTCGACGACTTCGCCGTAGGAAGCGCCGAGGGTGCAGACCGGCCAGTCCGAGCCGAACATCAGCCGGTCGGGGCCGAAGGCTTCGAGCACCGTGTCGGCGTACGGGCGGAGTCCGTCCGTCGTCCAGTCCGCGCCCGCTTCGGTGACCATGCCGGAGAGCTTGCAGACGGTGTTGGGGCGGGCCGCCAGGGCGCGTACGTCGGATGCCCAGGGCTGGAGTGCGCCGTCGGCGATGGGCGGCTTGCCCAAGTGGTCGAGTACGAAGCGGAGTTCGGGGACCTGCGCGGCGACCGCTGCGGCGACGGGCAGCTGGTGGTCGAGGACGATCAGGTCGTAGGCGAGACCGGCCGCCGCGACGGCGGCGAGACCGCGCCGGACGTCGGGGCGCAGCAGCCAGCCGGGGTCCGGTTCGCCCTGCACCTGGTGGCGGATGCCGACCAGGCACTCCCCGCCGGGCAGTTCACGCATCGCGGCGAGCGTGTCCGCGATCCCGGGGTCGGTGAGATCGGTCCAGCCGACGACTCCGGCGACCAGGTCGCTCTGCCCGGCCAGGGCCAGGAACTCGGGGGTCTCGTCGGCGACGGTGACGGTCTGGACGAGGACGGTGGCCGCCACGCCGGCGGCCCGGGCCTGCGGTGCGAGGTCACCGAGTGTGAAGTTCCGTCGCAGCGGGGCGAGTTCCGGTCCGGTGATCCAGTCCTGGTCCCGTACGGCGAGGTCCCACACATGGTGGTGGGCGTCGATGATCCGCATCGGCTCTCAGCCCTCCCACAGTGCGGTGAGGTCGTCCCAGAGTGCCTCCGGTATGCCGAGCCGCAGCATCTCGGCTGCGTCGCGCACCTCGGCGGCCGAGCGGGTACCGACGAGCACACTCGCCACCGCCGGGTGGCGCCGGGGAAACTGGAGGGCGGCGGCGCGCAGAGGTATCCCGTACCGTCCGCAGACGTCCTTCATCCGCAGCGCCCGGTCGAGGACGCCGGCCGGCGCCGTCCCGTAGTCGTACGGGGCGTCCGGCCTGGGGTCGGCCAGCAGGCCGGAGTTGAAGACCCCTCCGACGACGACGCTCCGGCCGCGCGCCTGCGCCTCGGGCAGCAGAGCGTCGAGGGCGGACCGGTCGAGCAGGGTGCAGCGCCCGGCGCAGAGCACCACGTCGGCATCGGTGTCGCGGAGGAAGCGGGTGAGCATCGCCGTCTGGTTCATCCCGGCACCGATCGCGCCGAGCATCCCCTCCGAGCGCAGCTTTTCCAGCATGGGGTAGGCGTGCCGGAAGGCGTCTTCGGCGTGATCGTCCGGGTCGTGCAGATAGGCGATGTCGATCCGGTCGGTGCCGAGCCGGGTCAGGCTGTCCTCGATGCTGCGCCGCACCCCGTCCGCGCTGAAGTCCCAGACCCGGTGATGGGTCGCGGGGACGGCGAACCCGTTTCCGATGTCGTCGCCCTGACCCGGCCCCGGCTCCAGCAGTCGTCCGACCTTGGTCGACAGCACATACTCGGCGCGGGGCCGGTCGCGCAGCGCACCGCCGAGCCGGCGCTCGGAGAGGCCCAGCCCGTAGTGCGGAGCGGTGTCGAAGTAACGGATCCCCGCTTCCCAGGCAGCATCCACTGCCTCGTCGGCCTCCGCCGGGTCCACCGGGGTGAAGAGATTGCCGATCCCGGCTGCCCCGAAGGACAGTTCGGTGATGTCGACCGTGCTGTTTCCGATCTTGTTGCGCCGCATGACACGAATATTCATCGGATCACTTCAGGGCGTCAACACCCTTGCATGATCTCTCGTCCGTCACTTTCAGCAGTTCGGCCAGTTCGTCCGAGAAACACTGGGCGAGCAGTCCCGCGTCCGGCACCGCCTTGCCGTCCGCCACCAGGCCGACATGGACCCGCCCGCCGTAGGCGGAGAGCGCGACGGCGAGGGACTGCCCGTGCGCGAGCGGCGCCAGCGGGTAGAGCTCCCGGAGCGGGCAGCCGCCGAGCGACAGCGTGGAGCGCGGCAGCGGCACGCTGGTCACCAGGACGTCGAAGAGCATCCGCGCCGCGTTCCCGGCCAGTTGGGCTCCCACCCGGTGAGCCAGCGGGGGGAGCCGGTCCGCCAGTACGGCCACCGCACCGGCGCCGCGCGCGGGCCCCGCCGCCTTGTTGCGGTCCATGGCGGCCCGGACCCGGCCGAGCCTGCGCCACGCGTCGGGTTCCGAGACCGGCAGCCCGAGCAGATACGCGGACAGTTTGTTCGCCGAGCCGGGCGGGGAGCCGGGGCGGCGCCGGGACACCGGGACCAGGGCCCGCGGATCGGCTCCGGGCAGCCGCTCACCGCGCTCCAGCATCCACCGGCGCAGCCCGCCCGCGACCACCGCGAGCAGCACGTCGTTGGCGGTGCCACCCGCCTCCCTGCGCACCCGCAGCACGTCGTCCTGGTCGAGCACGGCGGTGGCGAGCCGCCGGGTGCCGCTGGAGCTGGCGGCCAGTGCGGATCCGGCCCACAGGTCGATGCGGCTGGCCCGCATGACGGAGGCGCCGATCCCCACGGCCCGGCCCAGCTCCTCGATCCGCTCCCGGGCGAATCCCGCGAACTGACCGGGCCCCGGCAGCCATGAGCGCGGGGGCACCGGACGCGCCCTCCTGCCGTCCGCGCCGTGACCGCCCGCGATCTGGTCGAAGATCCCGGCCCCGATCGCCACGGCCCGCATCCCGTCGGCGAGCGCGTGGTGCAGTTTGACCAGAACGGCGAAGGGATCGCCGGAGCGTCCGGTCAGGACGTACATCTCCCAGGGCGGGCGCCCGCGTTCCAGCGGCCGTTCCATCAGCTCGCCCGCGAGCCGGTTGGCCCCGGTGGCGAAGTCGCCGTCGGGCAGGACGGCGTGCCGCACATGACGGCGTACGTCGAAGTGCTTGTCCTCGGACCATGCCGCGCCGCCGAGCGGCAGCAGTACCGGGCGTACGCACATCCGCAGCCGGGGGATCGCGGCGGCGCGCTCCGCCAGCAGGTCCATGACCTCCTGCGGGCCGGGCCCCGGGGCGGGACCGGGCCCGAAGACCGCGAGCGCCCCGAGATGCATGGGGTGCTCGGCGGATTCGAGGTGCCAGAACGCGAGATCAAGCGGGGCCAGCAGCTCGGAGCTCAACAGAACCTCGATGTCGTCGGGAGCCGGTGCCGCGATGTCATGGACAGACATCCGGGAAGCAGCAGTCAAGCTCCATGGGTCAGTTACGGTCAAGTACGATCTCGATACTGACAGTTACCGTTGGGTATCCTTCACATCGACGTCCTCTCCGGCACCGCGAATTCACTCCAGACGCACTTGCCGCCGCCCCGCGACTCGACCCCCCACCGGTCCGCGAGCCGGTCCACCAGCAGCAGGCCCCGTCCGGACACCCCCGTCTCCCCCGCGTCCAGGCGGCGCGGCAGCGCGCTGGAGCAGTCGTCGACCTCGACCCGCAGCCGTCGGTGCGGCCGGGCGAGCACTCTGAGGGTGATCACCGCCTCGCCCTCCGTATGCGTCAGGGCGTTGGTCATCAGCTCGTCGGCTGCCAGCTCGATGTCGTCGGCGCGCTCCGCCGCACCCCAGGCACGTACCGCCGCACGGACCATGCGGCGTGCGGCGGTGAGCGCGTCGGGGTCGGACTGCGCCACGTGCTGCTGGAGCCTGCCACCGCTCTGCGGGGCGTCCAGCCCCTGTCTGCGCAGCAGGAGCAGCGCGACATCGTCGGGGCCACTCCACTCGTGGGCCACCTCGCACAGCTGGTCGGCGAGGAGTTGCAGGTCGCGGGGACCGCGCTCGACCACCGTGGCGAGCCGTCGCATCCCGTCGTCCAGGTCGGCACCCGGCTCCTCGACCAGCCCGTCGGTGAAGAGCAGCAGGGTGTGGCCCGGATCCAGTTCCAGGGTGGTGACCGGGTAGTCGAGCCGGGCGAACTCCGCCGAGAGCCCCAGCGGCAGCCCGCCGTCCACCGGCACCCGGCGACAGGTGCCGTCGGGCGCCCGCAGCAGCGGATCGACATGCCCGGCGCGGACCAGTTGGACCACTCCGGTCGCCAGATCGACCTCCGCGTACAGACAGGTGGCGAAGCGGTCGGTGTCCAGCTCGTGCAGGAAGTCGGAGGCTCGCGCGATCACGGTCGCCGGGCTGTGCCCCTCGGCGGCGTACGCCCGCAGCACGATGCGCAGCTGGCCCATGACGGCGGCCGCGTGGGTGTCGTGCCCCTGCACATCCCCGATGATCATGCCGAATCTGCCGCTGGGCAGCGGGATCACGTCGTACCAGTCGCCGCCGATGTCACGGCCCATCCCGGCGGAGCGGTAGCGGACCGCGACCTGGCCGCCGGTGACCTCGGGTATGCGGCGCGGCAGCATGGCCTGCTGGAGCCCCTGGGCCAGGTCGTGCTCCTGCTCGTAGAGCACGGCCCGCTGGAGGCTCTGCCCGATGGAGCTGCCGAGCGCGATCAGCAGGTCGCGTTCGTCCGCGCTGAAGCCGACCTTGTCGCGGTAGAGCAGGCCGATCGCGCCGATCGGTCTGGCCTGCGCGATCAGGGGAAGATAGGCGGCCGACGTGATGCCGAGGCCCTTGATGTGGGGCCACAGCCCCGGGTACGAGACGGCGAAGTCGTGCGCCGACTCGATGAAACGGGGCGCGAAGGTCCGGATCACCTCACCCATCGGGTACTGCTCGTCCACCCGGGTGTAGCGGGTGCCGGGCACGAAGCTCCCCTCGGGCCCGTCCGCGACCAGCCGGATCCGCCCGCCGTCGACGAGCCCCACCACCAGGCTGGTCGCGCCGAGGTATTCGAGTCCCTGAGCGTCGTTGAGCACATCGATGACGTCCTGGACGGTACGGGCATGGGCCAGGGCCGCGGTGGTGCCCTCGACGACGCTGGTTCTCCGGCGGCCCTCGTCGTCCAGGGCGATACGGACCGAGGCGTCCGCGAGTTCCTGGGCCGCGTGCCTGACGATGCCGATGATCCGGTGCGGCCGGCCCGAGACGTCACGCCGGACGGCGCCCTGCGTATGGGTCCACCGCAGCGAACCGTCGCGGCGGCGGATGCGGAAGTACGCGCCGTAGAAGGCGGCCCCGCTCTTGAGTGCCTGGGACACCATGGCGTCCAGCCGGGTCGACTCATCGGGCGGCACCCGCCGGGCCAGCGTCGCCGGACGGCCGTCGTACTCGTCGGCGTAGAGGTCGAACACGTCGAGGGCGGCCTGATCGAGGTGCATCAGCCCGGTGTCGAGATCCCAGTCGAAGCTGCCCATGCGGTTGAGGGCAAGACTCAGATCGGGGTGGGCGGGCCAGTCCGCCGGTAGGGACAGGGCGCCCTCTGCCCGTTCAACCATGCGATCACTCTGTCATGGTTTGTCCAATTCTTCGAGAGGTCTCACCACCTCAGAAGGGAATGGTTGTTCTATTTTCGGCGGGTCAGGAAGGATGAAAAGGGAAAGGCCCGCCGGGGTCGGAACCCCGGCGGGCCCCGGTGCGGCTACCTGCTCTGCTCGACCTTGAAGACCCAGGCGTACTCGCCGGCGGAGCGCGCACCCGCGGGTACGTCGATCACCAGCTTGTCCCCGCTCGTACGCCAGGTGAGCGGCCGCCGGTAACCGAGCATGGTCACCCGGTCCCCGCTGCGGATCGGCACCGGCGCCTCGACGGTCAGCGTGGCGCCCGGCCGGACCAGCGAGTGGATGTAGAACGCCTTGCCGGGCCGGACCGTGAAGCGCAGATCGTCACCGAGCTGGGGCATCCGCGCCCAGTAGGTGCTGCCGTGGATGGCCTCGCCGTTGACCTCCAGCCATTTGCCGGTCTGCCGCAGCCTGGTCTGCATGATCTCCGGAATGGTGCCGTCCGCGCGCGGCCCGATATCGAGGAGGAAGTTGCCGTTCTTGCTCGATGTGTCGATGAGCGTGTGCACGATCTCCTCCGCCGACATGTACATGCTGTCGGGGGTGGCCTGGTTGTAGCCGTAGCTGTAGGGATCGAGCCCCCGGCTGGCCTCCCACTTGTCGGTGACGATCGAGTCGTACGTCGCGTACTCGGGGGTCGTGAAGTCGTGCGGCCCGATGCCGGAGCGGTTGTTGACGGCGACCCCGATCGGCCGGGCCCGGTCCTTGGCGTTGTTGTAGTACTCGGCCATCACCCGGTGGCTGTCGTTCGGCCCGCCGATGTCGCACCAGAGCACCTCGGGGTCGTATCCGTGGATCAGCTCCAGCATCTGCGGGGCCTGGTAGTCCTTGATGTAGTCCTTGCCCGCCGTGTAGCCGGTGTACGGGACGGGCTCCAGGGTGTACGGATTGCGCGGCGGATAGAGCTGCCCGCTCCAGGGGTTGTCCGGGTTGAACCACTCGGGCATCGAGAAGTACAGCCCCCGGTGCAGCTCCGGCGCGTACCGGCGGGAGGCGTCGAACAGCTCCTTGACCAGGTCGCGCTTCGGCCCCATCTTCACGGCGTTGCGGTCGGAGACCTTGGTGTCCCACAGCGCGAAGCCTTCATGGTGCTTGGAGGTGAGGACGTGGTACTGCGCTCCGGCGTCCCGGAACAGCTCGACCCAGGAGCGCGGATCGAACTTCTCGGCTGTGAACCTCGGGATGAAGTCGTCGTAGTTGAAGTTCTCGCCGTAGACATCGCGGTGGTGGGCGTACGTGGGGTTGTTCGGGTCCTGCATCTGGTTCCAGTACCACTCGGCGTACTGCTTGCCGACCGGCGCCCAGGCGGGCACCGAGTAGACACCCCAGTGGATGAAGATCCCGAACTTGGCGTCCTGGAACCAGTACGGCGCCTGGTGAGTGGAGAGCGAGGCGTCGGTGGCCTCGAACTCCGGAACACCGAGGGTGAGCCTGCTCGCCGCCGTGGCCGCGTCGGAGCCGCGGCCGTGCGCCACGACGCGGCCGTCGCGCGCGGTGCCCGGCTTGACCCCGGGCTTGCTGCGGATACCGATCCGGACCCTCGCCTGGTCGCCGGGGGCGAGCCGCGGGACGCGAGCGGGATCGACCGTACGGGCGCCCTGCACATCGACGGAGAGGGTGAGGGCGTCGGAGCCGAGCACGGCGACCGTGCCCGCGTTGACGACGGTGGCCTCGACGCTCTGGGCGCCCGAGTCGAGCAGGCTGGTGGTGGAGTGGGCGTCACGTACGGCCAGCACGCGGCCCTCGGCCGCCGGCTGCAGAGAGAGGGCGAAGACGTGCAGTGAAGCCTTGTTGGCCTCGGCCGGATTCGTCTTCGGCAGGGTGATCCCCACCAGTTCCCGGGCGGCGTCCACCGCCAGTTCGGAGACCCCGATGACGACCTGATGCTGGTCCTTCGCGCCGGACGAGGTGTAGCGGTAGGGGGCCGAGAGCGGACCGCTGCCGGTGTACCAGTCGGGTCCGCCGAGACCTGCGGTGCCGGTGGAGCCGTCCGCGTAGTGCAGGGTCGCCTGACCTGACGCCTCCCCGTAACTGCACGCGACGAGGAACGCCCCGGACAGATAGCGCCCCCGGGGCAGGTCCAGCCGCTGCCCGAGGGCGACGGCGTTGTTCTTGGCCCCCGCGGTCGCGACCGGGAAATCGAATGCGATGCCGTTCAACTGCACGGCGCCGGAAGGAAGTTCCTCGCCGGGGAAGGTGTATCCGGAGCCGTCGAAATCGCCGCCGCGGGCGTCCGCGGTGTCGATGCCGTCGTTGTCGAACCACTGGTCGAGCGGTACGGGGACCGCGGCCGGAACCTGCCCCCAGCCGCCTTTCGTTCGTGCGCCGGGAACCGCCGTTCCCGTACCGGGGGTCCGGGCCCCCTGCGTGCCGGTGTCCGCGTCGGCCGTGGCCGGGGCGAGCAGGGCGGCGCCGACTGCCGCCCCCGCCGTCATTCCGAGTACATGGCGTCTTGGAAGTTCGGTCATAAGGTCCGATGATTGGAGCATGACGAGTGCCTGTCAATACACCTCACAGCACAGAAAGCGGCATGGAGAAATAATCCTCCACCAGACATCGGATGCCTGACGATTTCAGCTGGCCGGCGAAAACCCTGTCCGCACCACGCGAACGGCCCGCTCCGGATGCGGAGCGGGCCGTTGGGGCGTGCGTGCAGCGGTCAGTCGATCCCCTGCAGGATGTGGGGCTCGGCGAGGTCGTCCTCGTAGCCCGCAAGCCTGATCGGGGCCGACCTGGCCCAGACGTCGAGATTGAGGAGCTTCTCGGGCCGGACAGTCCCGGTACGTTCCGCCGGGCGCTGCTCGCGCTTCGTGATGGTCTCTGATGTCACCGCGCACTCCTTTGTGTCGCGTAACCGCATGGACGGGGGCAGCTCGGACGCGGTGGCGCCGGTTTTCGGGCGGGACCGCGGCCGTGGTGCGTACCTGTCCCAGGACGGGACGAGAGATTTGGTGGAACCCCATCGACTGTCCGTCCGCATCAGAGTAACCAAATGAGCGGGGTTCCGCTCGATAGGGGCGACAGTCGGATGGCCAAGTTTTCTTTGCCTTCCGTTCAGAGGGACTTCCATCCGGCCATGATCTGCTCGAATCCGCCCGACGGCACTCCGGGAGGACGGACCGGTGGCGTCGGACGGAGCGGCGGAGCTGGAGGTCCTACCAGTTCGCGGGCGCGTAGTCCTTGAGGAAGACGCTGTGCAGGTCTTCGCCCGCCTCGCCGCGCACGATGGGGTCGTAGACCCGGGCCGCACCGTCGATCAGGTCCAGCGGAGCGTGGAAGCCCTCGTCCGCGAGGCGCATCTTGTCCGGGTGCGGGCGCTCGTCGGTGATCCAGCCGGTGTCCACCGCGGTCATCAGAATGCCGTCCGATTCGAACATCTCCTGGCCGCTGGTGCGGGTCAGCATGTTCAGCGCGGCCTTGGCCATGTTGGTGTGCGGGTGGCCGGCCCCCTTGTAGCCGCGGCTGAAGACGCCCTCCATCGCGGACACGTTGACCACATAGGTACGGTCGGCCGCCGCTGCCGCCATCGCCGGGCGCAGCCGGCTGATCAGGATGAACGGCGCGGTGGAGTTGCAGAGCTGGACCTCCAGGAGCTCGACCGCGTCGACCTCCTCGACGGTCTGGATCCAGCTGTTGGTGTCGTGCAGATCCGGCACGAGTCCACCCGCGTCGATCGCGGTGCCCGCCTCGATCCGGGCAGGCGAAGCGGATCCGGTGACCAGCGCGAGCTCGGCCACGTCCTGGGCGCTCAGCCCACCGGGCCTGGCGCTGGGCAGCGAGACCTGCGCCCCGCTGCCGAACGCGCCGATGACCTGCGAGGAGGGCAGCTCGCCCGCGGGCAGGGGCGCGGCCTCGGCGGCGATCAGCTCGCTGTACGCCTGCGGGGAGCGGCGCACGGTCTGCGCGGCGTTGTTGATCAGGATGTCGAGCGGGCCTTCGGCGGCGACCGAGTCGGCCAGGGCCACGACCTGGGCCGGGTCACGCAGATCTATGCCGACGACCTTCAGACGGTGGATCCACTCGTCGCTGTCGGGCATCGCCTTGAAGCGGCGGACCGCGTCCTTCGGGAAACGCGTGGTGATGGTGGTGTGGGCGCCGTCCCGCAGCAGCCGCAGCGCGATGTACATGCCGATCTTGGCCCGGCCGCCGGTGAGCAGGGCCCGCCGTCCCGTGAGGTCGGTACGGGCGTCGCGGCGCGCGCGGTTCTCGGCGGCGCAGTCGCGGCAGAGCTGGTGGTAGAAGACGTCGACCTCGACGTACCGGGTCTTGCAGATGTAGCAGGAGCGGGGGCGCTGGAGTACGCCCGCGATCTCGCCCTGGGCGCTCGACGAGGGCAGCACTCCCTGCGTCTCGTCGTCGATGCGCTCGGCGGAGCCGGTGGCGGTGGCTTCGGTGACGGCCTTGTCATGGGCGGTCTTGGCGGCGCGGCGCTCCTGCCTGCGGCGCTGCTTCACCGTGCGGTAGACACCGGCAGTGGCACGGCGTACCGCGACGGCGTCCGGGTGGTCGACGTCGATCTTCTCCAGCTCGTCGAGCACGCTGAGGCAGAGAGCCAGCCGCTCCGGATCAATGCCGGGGCCGAATGCCTGGCTGTCCTCTGTCACCGTCATCGTCGTTCCTCTGTGTTCCCCAGCCCGAGGTCAGCAGAGCCCCAGGTCAGCAGTCGGCCATCGACCAACTTACGAAGATATACGCAGCCGGGCGGGATACCAAAAACGGCGGCCGCACACCCGGTCGGCCCCGCGGGCCACACGCCAGTGCCTCCTGCCCGGCGAAGGCCGGATGTGGCCTGACACGTTCGGCCCAACACCGCGTTTTATCCCACTTGTTGGGCGTTTTGCGGCGTAATGTCCCACTCGCGTCAATGAGTGTCATTGCGCTTCACGAACCAGGAGACCCTCTTGTCCACAACCGCTGTCCTCCGTACCCTCCGCGGCCGGAACGTCATCGCGGGCGCAGGCGCGCTGACCACCGCCGTGGCCCTCGGAGCCACGCTGATGGCCGCCGCCCCGGCCCAGGCCGATCCGCACGGCCCGTACGGCACGGTCACCGCCCGCACCGGCCTGATCGAGCGCCAGTACCCCAGCACCGACTCGTCCGTGCGGGGATCGCTGCACTTCCGCCAGACGGTTGCCCTGAAGTGCAAGGTCCGCGCCCAGAACATCGAGGGCAACACCGTCTGGTACCTGCTCCGTGACCGTCAGGTGTGGGTCTCGGCGCGCTACATGGACAACCACGGCTTCGTGAAGTACTGCAAGGACGTCGACCGCAGCAGCCGCGAGATGCTCAACTCGGTGCCGAAGGGCGCCATGGGCTGATCAGCCCCATCGGCTGAGCGCGCCGGGATGCTCGTCACCCCGGCGTGTCAGCGCCCCGGGGTGAAGTACCCGGTGGGACTGGTACCGAGCGCGCGGCGGAACATCGCGGTGAACGCGCTCGGTGTCGCATAGCCCAGTGCGCCGGACACGGATGTGACCGGCACTCCCCTGGCGAGAAGTGTCACCGCGTGAATGAGCCTGGCCTGCTGAACCCAGCGGGCCAGGCTCATTCCGGTTGCGGCCGGGAATCTGCGCTGCAGGGTCCGCGGGCTCAGATGCGCGAAGGCCGCGGCCTCCTTCGTCCCCCAGGCCGCTCCGGGCTCCCGTACGACCGCAGCGCAGAGCGACGACAGAGCGTCGTCCGCGGGGGCGGGCAGATGCAGTGCGGGGACCGGGTGCGGGGTCAGCTGGAGGAGGAGCAGCTCCATGACCTTGCCGTCGCGGCTCTCCGGGTCGTACTCCACGGGCAGCCGCGCGGCCTCCTCGATCAGTTCGCGCAGCAGCGGCGAGACCGAGACGACGGTCGGCTCCCGCGGCAGGTCCGGCTGCGGCTCGACGTACAGGGTGCGCATGGCGACCGCCCCGGCGCAGCTCATCTCGTGAGTGAGGCCGGCCGGCACCCAGACCCCGCGAGTGGCCGGGACGACCCAGGCCCCGTGGCCGGTGACCACGGTGATGGCACCGGTCGTGCCATAGATCAGCTGGGCCCGCCGGTGGTGGTGCGGGGGGATGTGGTGGCCGTCGGGCAGGTCCCTGGCCATCGCCGCCAGCGGTCTGGGGACCGACTGGTAGTCGTCGCGCTGCTCGCTCTTCCCGTACATTGGCGCATTCTCGATAGACATTGGCGTAGCAGAGAAAGTCTGCCACTGTTTGCCCGCCCTAACGTCGACCTATGTGATCGAATCCAACGTTTCCGCAGGCCAGAGCCGTGCGAGCGGCGGCGGGACCCGGCGGCTCACCCTGCTGCTCACCGCCACCAGCGCTGTCACGGCTGCCAATGTCTATCTCAGCCAGCCGCTCATGGGAGCGGCGGCCGCCTCGCTCCGCGCCGGGCCCGATGCCCTCGCGGCCGTTCCGACGGCCACCCAGCTCGGCTATGCGGCAGGCATCCTGCTGCTCGTGCCGGCCGGGGACAGCCATGACCGGCGACGGCTGATCCTCGGACTCGGTACGGCGTCGGCCGTCGCGCTCGCGGGGTGCGCGCTGGCCCCTTCGGTGGGCTGGCTCGTCGTCGCCGGGTTCGCCGTCGGTCTGCTCTCGCCCGTCCCGCAGTTGGTCACTCCGCTCGCCGTGGCCCTGGCGGGCGACGGACGGACCGGGCCGGGGGCCGGACGGATCGTCGGCACCGTGCAGGGCGGCCTGCTGATGGGCGTGCTCGCGTCCCGCGCCTACTCGGGTTCCCTGGCCGAACTGGCGGGCTGGCGCGCCGTGTTCGGATGCTCCTGCCTGCTGACCCTGCTGCTGGTGCTCGTGCTGCGCGGGGCCCTGCCGTACGTCCCGGCCGCCACCGGCGCAGCCTCGTACCGGGCCACCCTGTCCTCACTGCCGCGGCTGTTCCTGGCCCACCCGCTGGTCCGCCGGATCACCGTGTCGGGGGCGCTGGTCGGGATCGCGTTCGGCGCCTTCTGGACCACGCTGACGTTTCTGCTGGAGCAGCACTACCGCGTCGGTCCGACCGGCATCGGGCTTTTCGGTCTGGTCGCGGCGGCCAGTGCTCTGCTCTCGCCGTTCGCCGGGCGGCTGGCCGACCGGATCGGCCGGCGCGGCGCGCTGGCGGCGCTGATCGGGCTGGTCGTCGCGGGGTGGCTGGTCCTGCTGCCTGGCGGCACCCGGTTCTGGTGGCTGGTGGCCGGGGTGATCGTGCTCGATGTGGGGGTCTGGGGCGGTCAGGCCGTCAGCCAGACCGTGCTGTTCACCCTGGACCCGCGTATCCACAGCCGTCTCAACACCCTCTACTTCACCTTCCGTTTCCTGGGAATCGCACTCGGCTCACTGGTGGGTTCGCTGGCGTGGGCGGGCGGCGGCTGGCCCGCGGTGGTGGGCACCGGGGTGGTCGCAGCCGTGGCCGGTCTTGTGGTGGGCGTCCTGCCCGCACGCGACGGGGACCGCCCGCCCCCCAGCACCGGAGCGGGCGGTACGGGAGCGGGCGGTCCTGATCAGCCGGTCAGCGAACGGCGGGCGGGGCGGCGGAGGCGTCCGTACCCCAGTCGGACGGCTTGGCTCCGACGTTGAAGGAGAGGGTGCGGCCCGAGCGGATCTCGTCGGTGGTGAGATACGTCTTGGCGTGGGCCGTGCCGTCCACGGCCGCCGACTGGATGTACCGGTCGGTGTCCGAGGCTCCCGGCGCCTTCACCGTGAAGCCGCCGTGCGGGTAGTAGCGGCGGTCCAGCTTCAGATCGACGCGCTGGAAGGCGGGCGTCGACAGGCCCCAGGTGTCGGTGCCCGGCTGGACCGGGAAGACACCGATGGAGGACAGGACGTTCCAGGCGGACATGGTGCCCAGGTCGTCGTTGCCCGTCATACCGGTCGGGGTGTCGGTGAAGAGGGTCAGCGCGGCGTGCACCACATCGGTCGTCTTCCACGGCTGGCCGGTGGAGAGATAGGTGTACGGGGCGATCAGGTCGGGCTCGTTCTGCGGGTTGTACTTGTCCGCGTTGTAGTAGTCGTACGGGCCGTTGACCCACACGTCGGTGGCCGTCTTCGCCGGGTCGGCGAGGAGCTGGTCGTAGGCGAAGAAGGAGTCGAGGCGCTTGTTGGCCGCGTCCTTGCCGCCGATCAGACCGACCATGCCGGACAGGTCCTGCGGGACCATCCACTGGTACTGCCAGGCCGTGCCCTCGTGGAAGCCCTCGCCCTGCGCCGGGTCGGCCGGACCGGTGAAGTTGCCGTTCTCGTCGCGGGCACGGAAGAAGCCGGTCGAGGGGTCGAAGATGTTGCGGTAGCTCTGGGCGCGGGCCGCGTAGCGCTTGGCGTCCGCCTGGTGGCCGAGGTCGCCCGCCATCTGACCGAGCATGGCGTCGGACAGCGCGTACTCCAGGGTGGCCGACGCACCGTGGTCGAAGTCCGAGTCGCCGGGCTTCACATGGGGACGGTCCTTGATGTACGGCGCGAAACCGTCCTTCAGATACTGCACGTTGGCCTCACGGCCGACCGCCGGGGAGTCCGCGGGCGGGGTCCCGTCGGCGTTCTTCTTGAGCGCGCGGTAGGCCTGCTCCTCGTACCCCTTGAGCAGCCCCTGCCGGTAGGCGTTGGTGAGGAAGGGGGTGACCGGGTCACCGGTCATGATGTTCGTCTCGACCGTGCCGTAGCCCCACTTGGGCAGCCAGCCGCTCTGCTCGTCGATCTTCAGTACGGAGATCGCCATGTTCCGTTCCTCGCGCGGCGCGAGGAGGGAGAGCAGCTGGGTCTGGGTGCGGTAGGTGTCCCACAACGACCAGTTCTGGTAGTAGTCGAACCCCTTGGCGCGGTGGATCTTCTGGTCCCAGCCCGTGTAGCGGCCGTCGGTGTCGCTGCCGATGTTGGGCGCGAGGAACGACCGGTAGAGCGAGGAGTAGAAGGTCCGGCGCTGGGTGTCGCTGCCGCCCTGCGCCTGGACGTCGTCGAGCCGGTCCTCCCAGCTCGCCTGCGCGGCGCGGTGGACCCGGTCGAAGCTCTTGCCGCCCTCGGCGCGCAGATTGCGGGCCGCGCCTGTCGCGTCGACGTAGCTGATGGCCGTGGTGGCCTCGACCGTACGGTCCTTGGACGTGTCGAAGCGCACCCAGGCGCCGTTGCCGCCGGTCCCGGTGGACTTCCGTGAGCCCTGAGTGACGGTGCCGTCCTTCCAGGTGCCCGATGTGGTGAAGGGGCGGTCGAAGTGCGTGACCGTGTAGAGGGTGTACGGCTTGGTGTCCTGGCAGAAACCGCTGCCTGTGATGGTGGTGCGGATGGTGCGGGAGTCGAGCACTTCGACGGAGGTGGAGACCGTCTTGTGCAGCGACTGGCCCGCGTTCAGCAGGACGTTGGCCTTGTCGGTGGCGGGGAAGGTGTAGCGCTGCACCCCGGTGCGCTTGGTGGCGGTGAGTTCGGCGGTGATGCCTGAGTCGAGGCCGACCTTGTAGTAGCCGGGGCTCGCCTTCTCGGTGTCGTGGCTGAACTTCGCCGCGTACTTGGCGTAGTCGGTCTCGGTGACGTCACCGGTGGTCGGCAGGGTCGGCAGATCGCCGCCGAGGCCGCAGCCCACCCCCGAGATGTGCACGCTGGAGAAGCCGCGGATCTCGTTCTGGGCGTGGTCGTAGCCGGTGTTGTGCCCGGTGTCCGGCGAGAGCTGCACCATTCCGAAGGGCACCGCGGCACCCGGGTAGGTGTTCCCCTCGTTCTCCGTGCCGATGAACGGGTTGACCAGATCGGTCAGTTGGCCGCCGTGAGGAGCTCCCGCCGCCTCGGCCGTCGGCGCGGCGAGGGCCCCGCCGATCAGCGCGGCGGCGGCCACGGCCGTCCCTGCGCCGCGCAGCCGTTGTGTCCAGTACATGGGTGGAGACCTCCACGGGGAAGAAGGGCGGGCTGTGTGTACGGGGCTGTGGGGGGGGCTTTCGGGGATGGCGGGCGCCGGGGTCAGGAGGCGCCGAGCGGGACGAGGGGCGCGTCGTCGTAGTGCCGGCCGGGAACGGCAAGGGCAAGGGCAACATAACGGGCGGACCCGTCCGCGGTCGGCGCGCTGTCCTGGCCGTGGCGGGAGAGTTCACCCGCCGGCCGGTAGGCGAAGCGGCGTGGGCTCAGCTCGTACGGGTGATGGGACAAGCCGCTCCGCCTCCTTTGGACAACGTTGTCAGAACGCGATCATTGTTGATTCCTGTCGCGCTCGCGTCAAGAGTTCCGACCGCGCAAGAGTTCCGACCGCAACGCTCCGGGTGCACCGGGCCGTGCGCGGTCCGGTGCACCCGGACCGGTCAGGAGGCCGGGCACCCTGCCGGAACCGCCTGCGACGCGTCGTGGATCAGCGCCTGCTGGGCGGCCCTGACCCGCTTCACATCGGGCTTGACGATCTTCCGGTCGTAGGTCATCAGCCCGTTCAACTCGCCCTCCACATCGGAGATCTGGGTGTAGACGGCGCCGTTGCTGCCCTGGCAGGCGAGCTTGCGCACCTCGTCCAGCTTGGCGAGGTAGTCGTCGGTGTACGTGGCCGGGTCGACCGCGACGTACGACTGCTGCACCGCCCAGGCGTGCCCGGGGACGGCCAGTCCGAGTCCGCCGTACTCACCGCTGACCAGCGCGCGTCTCCCGTCGGGCGCCGGCAGGGCCGGGCTCGGGTAGCCGTGCTCGTCGATGATGTCGCCGGTGCCGCCGTCCGTTCCCAGGTTGATGCCCGACATGCTGTTGACCAGCCGCGTCGGGTCCCATGCCTTGGCCTGGTCGGCGATGCGCGCCATGTCGTACTGGCCCCAGCCCTCGTTGAAGGTCACCCACATGACGACCGACGGATGGCTGCTGTGCTGGTCGATCATCTGCTTCATCTCGTGCTCGTACTCGGTGCGCGCGGCCGGGGACGGGTTGGTGCCCGCCTCCATGGCCGGCATGTCCTGCCAGACCATCAGACCGAGCTTGTCCGCCCAGTAGAACCAGCGGTCGGGTTCGACCTTGATGTGCTTGCGGACCGCGTTGAAGCCCATCGCCTTGTGCATCTTGAGGTCGTACGCGAGGGCCTGGTCGGTGGGCGCGGTGTACAGGCCGTCCGGCCAGAAGCCCTGGTCGAGGGTGGCCATCATGAAGACGGGCTTGCCGTTGAGTACGGTGCGCGGGGTGCCGTTCACCTTCTCGACGGCGATGGAGCGCATCCCGAAGTAGCTGCCGACCCGGTCGGAGCCGACGGTGACCCTGAGCCGGTAGAGATGCGGATCGTCCGCCGACCAGAGGTGCGGCTCGGGCACCGGTACGTTCAGTGCCGCACCGGTACGGCCGGTGGCGGTGCCCACCTTGCGCTTCCCGTCGTACGCGGTGGCCGTGACGGGTACCCCGTCGCGTACGCCCCGCACGTCGACGGCGACCTGCTGCGCCGTGATGTCCGGGGTGAGCTTGAGGGAGTCCGCGTGGTCGGCCGCGACCGGCTCCATCCACACGGTCTGCCAGATGCCGGACGACGGGGTGTACCAGATGCCGCTCGGGTCCAGGCGCTGCTTGCCCATCGGCGGATTCTCGCCGCCCTTGGCGTCGGTCGGGTCATAGACCCCGACGATCACTTCCTGGGTGCGGCCCGGCTTCAGCGCGTCGGTGATGTCCGCGCTGAACTTGTCGTAGCCACCCTTGTGTTCGGTGACCTTGGTGCCGTTGACGTACACCTCGGCCTGCCAGTCGACCGCCCCGAAGTTGAGCTGGAGCCGCTTGCCCGAGCCGACCTTCCAGCCCTTGGGGACGGTGAACGTACGCCGGTACCACATCCGGTCCTCGTGCCGCTCGATCCCGGAGAGCTGCGACTCCACCGGGTACGGCACGAGGATCTTCTCCGCCAGCTTCTTGCCGACCGGCGGCTTCTCGCCCGCCTTGGCGGCGGCGAACTGCCAACTGCCGTTGAGGTTCTGCCAGTCGTCCCGGGTGAGCTGGGGCCTCGGGTACTCGGGGAGCGCGTTGGACGGGCTGACGTCGTCCGCCCACTTGGTGCGCAGTTCGTACTCGGAGTCGTTGCCGCCGCTCGACCAGAAAGCTCCGACCGTCTTGCCGTCCCGGCCCTTCAGCGCGCCCTTGCCGTCGTAACGGATGTCCGCGAGGCCGTTGGCGCCGCCGCCCTTCTTGCCCACCACGGGCTTCTTGAGTGCCACGATCAGGCTGCGCGGGTCGGCCGGGTCCGCCTTGACGGCGCCCAGCGGCCAGGTCGCGCCGCCGATGACGGCATCGAGATGGCCCGCCAGTCCGGCGGGCAGGGGCGCGAGCTTCTGCGCGAAGTCCAGCTTGAGGGTGCGGCCGGACTTCTGGACGGTGGCGGCGATGGCACCGTCGTAGTCGTAACCGTCGGGCAGCCGGAACGCGGACTGGGGGACCGGCGTCTTGGTACCGCCCGGCGGGGTCCACTTCAGATGGAGGTCGGACCCGCCCTCGTGCTCGAAGTACTCGATCTTGATGTCGTAGGCCCTGCCCGCCGTCAACTCGACCGGCTGGGAGGTCTGTTCCTTCTCCCAGTCGTCCACCCAGTGGTCGATGACCGGTTTTCCGTCGATCCAGAGCCGGAAACCGTTGTCGCCGATCATCGAGAACGTGTGGGCGCCGGACTTCTCCGGGACGATCTTCCCGGTCCAGCGGACGCTGTCGTTGTCCGACTGTCCGGTGGCGGACTGGAGCCGTGACTCCAGGGTGGGGAAGTCGATATCCGGGTCGAACCCGGTGGCCTTGAGCTGCCCGAAGTCGAAGGCGCCCGGGGCCGATTGGGTGTAGTACTCCCCCTTCAGCCCGTGGGCTGTGACGGCGGGACTCGGGTGTGCGGGCGTGGCGGACGCGGCCGGCAGGGCGGAGAGCCCCGCGAAGCCGGTGACGGCGGCGAGGAGTAGGGCCAGATTTCTTCGGATGCGCACGGATCCTCCTTTGGTGAGGAAGGGTGGCGGCTCGTTGCGACAGTCTGTACAACGTTGGAAGGAACGGCAGTTGGCATGACAGCACGACTCCTGCCTGCTGTCCAGCGGCATGACCACTCGGAGGGGAGACTCAGTGGGCGTAAGCCTCAAGGACGTCGCCGGGCTCGCGGGCGTCTCGATCAAGACCGTCTCGAACGTGGTGAACAACTACCAGCACGTCACTCCGGCCATGCGGGCCAGAGTGCAGGCGGCGATCGACGAACTCGGCTACGTACCGAACCTCACCGCGCGCCACCTGCGGAAAGGCCGTACGGGAATCCTCGCGCTCGCGGTGCCCGAACTGGGCAACCCGTACTTCGCCGAGCTGGCGGGGGCCGTCATCGACGCGGCGGCCGAGCACGACTACACGGTGCTGCTCGACCACACCCGGGGCGAACGCGAACAGGAGATCCTGGTCAGCCAGGGCTTCCGGGGCCGGGTCATCGACGGGCTGATCCTCTCCCCCATCGAGCTGGAGGCCGACGACCTGCGCAGCCGGATCCACGACGCCCCGCTGGTGCTGCTCGGCGAGCGCGAGTACGACCTGCCGTACGACCACATCGCGATCGACAACGTCGCGGCGTCGCGCAGCGCGGTGCGGCATCTGATCGGACTCGGCCGCACCCGCATCGCGTACCTCGGCGCGCGCACCGACCGGATCAACAGGCCCGCCCAGCTGCGGCTTCGTGGCTGGCGCGAGGAGCTGACCGCCGCCGGTCTGCCGGCGCCGGACACTCTGGTGGCTCCCACCAGCGGCTGGGACCGGGATGACGGGGCGCAGGCGATGGCCTGGCTGCTGGACTCGGGCCGGCGCCCGGACGCGGTCTTCGCCTATAACGACCTGGTCGCGGTCGGTGCGATGCGGGTGCTCTCGGAACGGGGACTGCGGGTGCCCTGGGACGTGGCGGTGGTGGGGTTCGACGACATCGCGGAGGGCAGGTTCGGCGCGGTCACCCTCACCACCGTCTCGCCGGACAAGCAGTCCATCGCCCGGCTCGCGGTCGAGTCGGTCATCGACGGTCTCCAGGACTCCGAAAGGGGCCCCGGAACGGGATCCGGCAGCGGCTCCGGCCGGCACCCGGGGCAGGTGGCCGACGCGCCGGCCGGACGTGAACTCGCCGCGGAATTCCGGCTGGTGGAGCGGGAGAGCACCCTGGGCCGCCGGTGACGCGGCATCAGGCCCGGTATCGGCTCCGGCGCCGGGCCCGATATCGGGTTGTCAGGTACGCGAAGGGTTTACAGGACTCTTCTAACGTTGTAAAAAGTGGCCCGGAACGCTGAGTCGACTCGTACGAGCCCGCCTCCCGTGCCTCGTTGCCACGGGCCCGCGCCACATCTGGGGACGCCATGAATCCGACCATGCTCCTTCGACGTACCACCAGCAAAGCCCTACTCGCCACCGGTCTCGCCGCGAGCCTCGCGCTCGCCTCCGGCTGCGCCAAGTCGGAGGACGACGGCGCGAAGGACACCTCCGCCTCGTCCGGCAAGGGCGATTCGGGCCAGGTCGTCGCCACCCCGTCCGCCGGGGACGCCAAGAGCTGCACCATCGGTCAGTTCGGCGGCAAGAAGCTCGACATCAAGAGCGCCACCATCGGTTTCTCCCAGTCCGAGAAGGAGGCCAACCCCTTCCGGATCGCCGAGACCGCCTCCATGAAGGCCGAGGCCCACAAGCGCGGCCTGAAACTGCTCACGGCCAACGCGCAGTCGCAGTTCTCCAAGCAGATCAGCGATGTCCAGGACCTGATGGCCAAGGGCGCGGACCTGCTGGTCATCGCCCCGCTGAACTCGGACGGCTGGGGACCTGTGCTCCGCACGGCGCGGGCGAAGCACATCCCGATCGTCACCGTCGACCGCAAGATCAACGCAACCCCGTGCAAGGACTACGTCAGCTTCATCGGCTCCGACTTCGTCCAGCAGGGCAAGCGGGCGGCCGACCAGATGATCGCGTCGACCGGCGGCAAGGGCAAACTCGCCATTCTGCTCGGGTCCGCGGGCAACAACGTCACGACCGAACGCACCAAGGGCTTCAAGGACGAGCTGAAGGCGAAGGCCCCCGGGCTCAAGGTGGTCTTCGAGCAGACCGGTGAGTTCGTCCGCGAGAAGGGCCAGCAGGTCACCGAGCAGCTCATCCAGTCGAATCCGGACATCGCCGGGATCTACGCGGAGAACGACGAGATGGGCCTCGGCGCCGTCAACGCGCTCAAGGGCGCGGGCAAGAAGGCCGGTGCGGTGAAGATCGTGACCGTGGACGGTACGCGCAACGGCGTCCAGCAGATCGTGGACGGCTGGATGAGCGGAGATGTGGAGTCCAACCCGCGCTTCGGACCGCTCGCCTTCGAGACGCTCGACAACTTCACCAAGGGCCAGAAGGTCCCGCAGAACATCATCATCCAGGACAGCGAGTACAGCAAGGACAACGCCAAGTCCGACATCGGCAAGGCGTTCTGAGCGTGGAGGCGCCGGAACAGCCGGTGAACAGGGAGGCGCCGGAACGGCCGGTGCTGTCCGTCACCGGTCTGACCAAGACGTTCCCGGGCGCCCGTGCGCTCGACGGGGTGGACTTCGCGGTGCGGCCCGGCGAGGTCCATGCGCTGATCGGTGAGAACGGCGCCGGGAAGTCCACCCTCATCAAGGTGCTGACCGGTGTCTACCGCCCCGACGAGGGCGAGTTGACCTACCGTCAGAAGCCGGTGTCGTTCGCCACCCCGCTCGCCGCACAGCACGCCGGGATCTCCACGATCTACCAGGAGGTGAATCTGGTCCCGCTGCTGAGTGTGGCCCGCAACCTCTTCCTCGGCCGCGAGCCCCGCAACCGTATCGGCCTGATCGACTTCCGCCGGATGCACCGCGAGGCGGACGAGGCACTGTGCTCGCTGGGGGTACGGACCGACGTCCGCAGACCGTTGCGTTCGCTCGGCGTCGGCACGCAGCAGATGGTGGCACTCGCCCGTGCGGTCTCGGTCGACGCGCGGGTGGTCATCATGGACGAGCCGACGTCCTCACTCGAACCGGCGGAGGTCCGGACCCTGTTCGGGGTGATCCGAATGCTGCGCGAGCGCGGGATCGCGGTGATCTATGTCAGCCACCGCCTTGAGGAGCTGTACGAGGTCTGCGACACCGTGACCGTGCTGCGGGACGGCGAAGTCGTACACACCGGACCGATCGCCGAGCTCGGCCGGCTGCGGCTGGTCTCCATGATGCTCGGGCGCGAGATGGGCGAGGTGCGCAGCGAAGGCCTCACCCAGTTCACCGGCGGGCACGCCGACGAGACCGAACCCGTCCTGCGAGCCGAGGAATTGACGATCCGCCATGTCCTGAAGGATGTTTCGATCGACATCCGGCCCGGCGAGGTTGTCGGGCTCGGCGGGCTGCTCGGCTCGGGCCGCAGCGAGACCGCCAAGGCCATCGCCGGCGCGCTGTCGCCCGAATCGGGGCGAGTGCTCGTCGCGGGTGGCGCCGTCCGTACGGGATCAACCCCCGCGGCCATCCGGGCGGGCATCAGTCTGCTGCCGGAGGACCGCAAGGCCGAGGGCATCGTGCCGGGGCTCTCGGTCCGGGAGAACATCGCACTCGCCGCGCTGCCGGGGCTCTCGCGCTTCGGCCTGGTCGACGAGAAACGTATCGACAGCATCGTGGAGACCTTCATGACGCGTCTGCGGATCAAGGCCGCGGGCCCGCACCAGAAGGTGGGCGAACTCTCCGGCGGCAACCAGCAGAAGGTGCTGCTCGCCCGCTGGCTCGCCATGCGGCCCAAAGTGCTGCTCCTCGACGAGCCGACCCGGGGCATCGACGTCGGTGCCAAGGCCGAGGTCCAGAGACTCATCGACGAACTCGCCGAGGACGGACTGGGCGTGCTGCTGATCTCCTCGGACCTGGAGGAGCTGATCGAGGGCTCCGACCGGGTGGTCGTCCTGCGGGACGGCGCCGTCGTCGCGGAGCTGTCGGGTGACGCCGTCACCGGGGAGCAGTTGCTGCGGGCCATCGCGGCGAAGGGCGGGGACGATGACTGACCTGGCGCTCCGGCGCACTTCGGCCGACCGCGACCGGCTGCTGCGGCTCCTCCAGGAGTACGGGGTGTACGCCGGGGTGGCCGTGCTGATCGTGGCCAACATCGCCTTCACTCCGCACTTCCTGTCCGCGGAGAACTTCCGTACCCAGGCCGTGCAGGTCGCACCGGTCCTCATCGTGGCGCTCGGGATGGCGCTGGCGATCGGCAGCGAGGGCGTCGACCTGTCGGTGGGCTCGGTGATGGCCCTCTCGACCTCACTGGTCTCGCTCTATCTCGGCTACGGGGTGTGGATCGCGCTCATCACGGCCGTCATCGGCGGAATCGTGGTGGGGGTGGCCAATGGCTCGCTGATCGCGTTCATCGGTGTCCAGCCCATCGTCGCGACACTGGCGCTGATGGTCGCCGGACGCGGGGTCGCCCTGGTCCTGCTCCCCCAGCTCAAGGACATCCACGACCCCGGGATGGCGTCGCTGGGCTCGGGGGACATGCTCGGCATCCCCTATCTGGTGCTGATCGCGGCAGCCCTCGCCCTGGTCGTCGCGTTCACCGTGCGACGTACGACGTTCGGCAGGCAGCTGCTGGCCATCGGCGACAGCCGGCCGGCCGCGCAGCTGGCGGGACTTCCGGTCCGGCGGGTGCTGATCCTGGTCTATGTCTGTTCCGGGGTGCTGGCCGCCGTCGCCGGTGTCCTCGCGTCGGCGCGCCTGCAGGCCAGTGACCCGACCTCGCTCGGCACTCTGATGGAACTCTCCGCGATCACCGCGGTGGTCGTCGGCGGTACGCCGCTGAGCGGCGGCCGCATCAGGATCGGCGGCACCGTGGCGGGGGCCGTCCTCATCCAGCTGCTCACCGCCACGCTCATCAAGCACGATCTGCCGCCGTCCTGGACGCAGATCGCTCAGGCCGTGGTGATCGTGCTCGCGGTGTACGCGGCACGGGAACGGGGGAAGCGGTGACCGCCGTGCAGACCATCGGGACCGGCCGGCCGACCGAAGGGGCCGGGCCGGACGGCCCGACCCGCGGGGAGCGGATCAGCGCACTCGCCCAGCAGCACGGCGCGCTGGTGACACTCGTCGTCGCCGTGATCGCTGCCTCGCTGAGCTTCGACACCTTCCTCACCACCGACAACCTCGGCAACATGGCCGTCTCCTCGGCCTTCCTCGCCGTCGTGGCCCTCGGTATGACCTTCGTGATCATCACGGGCGGAATCGACCTGTCGGTGGGCTCGCTCTTCGCGCTGGGGGGCGTGCTCGGCGCCTGGGGCTCGCGGTACGGGACCGTGGTGGCCCTGCTCCTCCCGTTGGCGGTCTGCGGGCTGATCGGCCTGGTCAACGGCCTGTTGATCGCGAGGGCCAGGCTGGCACCGTTCATCGTGACACTCGCGTCGCTGCTCGCCGCCCGCGGCATTCTGCTGGCGATCACCCATGAGGGCGCGACGACCTATCTGGTCGACGACACGTCGTTCTTCGCCCGTCTCGGCCAGAACAAGCTGCTCGGCGTCGGGGTGCCCGTCTGGATCACGGTGGCGCTCTTCGTGCTGGGAGCGGTGGTGCTGCGCCGCACCCGCTTCGGCCAGTACGTGTACGCGGTCGGCGGCAACGAGGACGCGGCAGCGCTGATGGGCGCCCCCGTCGCCCGTACGAAGACCACCGTGTACGCGCTCTCCGGGGTCTGCGCGGGGCTCGCGGGGGCGCTCAACGCGGCCTGGCTGGTCTCCGGTGTCACCATCCTCGGCTCGGGCATGGAGCTGGAGGCGATCTCGGCCGTCGTCATCGGCGGCACCCTGCTGACCGGCGGATTCGGCTTCATCAGCGGCTCGCTCGTCGGTGTGCTGCTGCTGAAGGTCATCCAGAACGTCATCAACCAGATCGGCTCGCTGGACTCCGCGTACCAGCAGGTGGTCAGCGGCGCCTTCCTGGCGGCCGTGGTCATCGCCCAGACCTGGCTGGGCAGGCGCCGCAGGATGCTGTGAAGCCCGGCCCGCCGCCCGGGGCGGCGCGTGGCGTCACACCGGACGGATCCCGGCCTCCCGCACGACCGCCGCGAGGACTACGCCCCGGGCAGCCACGTACTGCTCTGGTAGTACGAACGATTCGGTGCCTGGGTACGACGACATTACGGCCGAAAGGAGAGATCGTTGATACATGAGTGCCCTCGCGCTGTCCGTGCTGCTGTCGCTGGTCTCCGCGGTCGCGTATGCGGCCGGAGCCATCGTGCAGGAACGCGTCGCCGCGGCCACCCCCGGCAGCCCGTACGCACCTCTGCGTCATGGCGGCTGGTGGGCCGCCATGACGCTGAACGGCCTCGGAGCGGGACTGCACGTGGTCGCGCTGGCGTACGGGCCGCTGAGCCTGGTGCAGCCGCTCGGCGCGCTGACCATCGTCTTCGCACTACCGATGGCCGCCGTGTTCGTACATCGCAAGGCGGGCGCTACCGCCTGGCGCGGCGCGATCATGGCCGCCGTGGGTCTGGCCGGGCTGCTCGCGCTGACCGGCGGTGCGGACAGCGGCACGCTCCCCGGCGGTGAGCGGACCGTACTGGCGCTCGCGACCTTCGGCGGGATCGCGGTGCTCTTCCTGGCGGCCCTGCGCGTGCGCAAGCCGGTCGTGCGGAGCATTGTGCTGGCGACGGGCGCGGGCGTGGCCTTCGGCGCCGCTTCCGTCTTCACCAAGACCGTCGCGGTGGACCTGACCTCGCACACGCCGACCGCAGAGTGGGCGAGCCTGCTGGCGATCGCCGGGTTCGCGGCGACCGGAGTGCTGCTCTCGCAGGCGTCGTACCGGGGAGCCGGTCTCGCCGCCCCGCTGGCGACCGTCACCGTCGTCAACCCGGTGCTGGCCGCGGCGATCGGGGTCACGCTCTTCGGCGAGCAGTTCCGTTACGGGGTGGCCGGTACGGTGCTGGCGCTCGCCTGCGGTGTCGTGGCGGCGGGCGGACTGATCCTCCTGACGACGGAGCGGCTCTCCGCCGACCGGCCGGGGTCCGAGGACGAGCGCGTGTCAGGGGACCGGCAGAACTCCGCCCAGGTACCGCCACTCGGCCGCCCCGCGGGACCGGCGCCGCGGCTGGTGCCCGCGCGCACCAGGTCCAAGAAGGACGATCACACGGTGACGCCGCCCGCCCTGAGGTAGGCCAGCGGATCGGTGTCGTTGCCGTACTCCGGGCCGGTCCGCGCCTCGAAGTGCAGGTGCGGACCGGTGGCGTTCCCGGTCGCCCCCGAGCGGGCGATGCGCTGTCCCCGCTGGACGTTCTGGCCCATTCGGACGGTCACTGCGGACAGATGGGCGTACTGGGTGTACGTGCCGTTCGTATGCCGGATGACCACCTGGTAACCGTAGGCACCGCCCCAGCCCGCGGCGACGACCCGGCCCGCGGCGACCGCCTTCACCGAGGTGCCGGTCGGAACCGGGAAGTCGATACCGGTGTGGTGGCCGCTGGACCAGGACCCGCCGGACGCGCGGTAGGGCGTGGTGTGGTGGCCGGGTACGGGCGCGACCAGGGCCGTCGATGCCGCGGTCGGCGCCGCGGAGTGGTGTTCCGCGGAGTGGTGTTTCGCGGGCGGCGGTGTCCGGCGGGGTTTCGAGTGCGGCGCCGCGGGCTCGGCAGGGGCCGCTTCGGTCCGCGTCGTGCGGGGCTTCGCGGGGCCGGTCCTCGCGGGCGCGGTCTTCGCGGACCGGGGCTCGGTGGGGCCGGCCGGGTGACCCGTCGTGGCCTTCTGCTGCTGCTCGCCGATGCTCAGCCGCTGGCCGGGACGGATCAGATCGGGGTCGGCGCCGACCACCCGGCGGTTCCCCTCGTACAACCGGTGCCAGCCGCCACTGACGTTCTCGGACTCGGCGATCCCGGAGAGCGAGTCGCCGCTGACCACGGTGTAGGCGGCAGGGTGCGCGGCGGGGGCGGTGGACGCCGCCGGTCTCGCGGACGGTGCCGGCCGGGTCCGCGACTCCGGCTCGCTCCGGGGCTTCGCGGTCCGCGCCCCCGTGCGAGTCCCCGTGCCAGTGCGGGCTCCGGCTCCCGTGCCCGTCCGTACGGCGGTCTCCGGGGCGGCGTCGTCCCTGCTGAGCCCGGCCCGTACCGAGCAGACCGGCCAGGCCGTGGGCCCCTGCGCCCTGAGCACCTTCTCCGCGACCGCGATCTGCTGCCGCTCGGTCGCCAGGTCCGCCCGCGCGGCGTAGACGCCACCGCCGTACGCCTGCCAGGTGGACCGGCTGAACTGGAGCCCGCCGTAGTAGCCGTTGCCCGTGTTGATCTGCCAGTCGCCGGTGGATTCGCAGCGCGCCACCTTGTCCCAGACGTCCCCCGATGCCGCGCCGGCCGAACCGGCGGTGAGCAGCGGGAGCGCGAGTCCGGCACCGCCGGCGGTGACCGCGAGCGAGGCACGGTTGATCCGGCTCGGCTCGTAACGGCGATGACGACCGGATGCGGCCATGCTGGGCTCCCCCACTCGCGCGTCGGACACGCCCGTCGGTCACGTCCGTCGGACCCGTCGCAGGGCGCAAAAGTAAGGCCGCTGTGGAGGGAATGACAAGAGCGCGTGTGCACCGTAACTTCGCGGGCGGTCCCGGAGAGCGGTCGGAGTGCCGCGGCTGACGGCGCATCCGGTCGGATGACCCACGCCGAACCACCAGCCGGGCTGCGGGCATTGGCCGTATCCGATGGGCGGGCGGCCGCACGGCGGGACTCGCGGTCCCGGCGCCCGGACCGTGCCCCGGCACCGACCGGCCCCGGAGTGACAGACTTCGAGGTGGGGACGGGCGGCTGAGCGGTGCGTGAGCGCCTGGCTCCGCCGCCCTCCCGCCCCCTTCGGACCCGCAACGGAGCACCCATGACGGCAGGCAACCCCAAGCACCAGATCGACACCAGCAAGCCGCACCCCGCGCGTGTCTACGACTATCTGCTGGGCGGCAAGGACCACTATCTCGTCGACCGTGAACTGGGCGAGCAGCTGGCCGACTTCATCCGGGTCGGAGCGGAACAGAACCGGGCGTTCATGCACCGCGCCACCGCCTGGGCCGCGCACCAGGGCATCGACCAGTACCTGGACATCGGCACCGGAATCCCGACCGAGCCGAACCTCCACCAGATCGTCCAGGAGATCATTCCGGCGGCCCGGGTCGTCTACGCGGACAACGACCCCATCGTGCTGCGCCACGCCGAGGCCCTGCTGGTGAGCACCCCGGAGGGCGCCACCCACTACATCCAGGCCGATGTCCGCGAACCGCAGGTGATCCTCGAACACGCCCGTACGTTCCTGGACTTCAGCCGGCCGGTCGCCCTGTCGCTCATCGCCATCATGCACTTCATCCTGGACGAGGAGGACCCGCACGCGATCGTGCGCGAGCTGGTCGGCCGGCTGCCGTCCGGCAGCTGCCTCATCCTCGCGCAGGCCAGTCTCGACTCGTTCCCGGAGGCCGAGGAGCATGTGGCCCGTACCTACTCCAGCCACATCCCTTTCCGGCCCAGGGCGCGCGCCGAGATCGTGCGGTTCTTCGACGGGCTCGACCCGGTGGAGCCGGGCGTGGTGACGGCACCCGAGTGGTTCAAGGACACGCCCGCACCCGAGCTCATCCCGTATCCCGGCTATGTCGGCGTGGGGCTGGTCCCGTAGCGGCGTAAGGGCCCCGCGCGGCGGGCGACGGCGCGCTCACTCGCCCTCTCGCTATATATCGGAAGCCGATATAACATGACCCACATGGCTTCCCGAGGCATGACCCAGGCCGCGTTCTTCATACTGACCGCACTGATCGACGAGCCGAGACACGGTTACGGCATCGTGCGCGAGGTCGAGGAGCTGTCCGACGGCGAGGTCCAGCTCCGGGTCGGGACGCTGTACGGCGTCCTGGACCGGCTGGCGGCGGACGGGCTCATCGAACTGGACCGCGAGGAGGCGCAGCAGGGCCGGCTCAGGCGGTACTACGCCCTCACCGACGACGGCGCCTCCGCGCTGTCGGCCGAGGCCGAGCGGATGGCGGCCGGAGCGCGTACCGCGACCCGCCGGATGGCCGCCCACCGCCCGGCGGATGCCCGCGCGCAGCCCACCACCCGGCCAGGACGCCCGGGCCTCGCAGGAGGTGGCGCATGACCACACTGCTCGAACAGCGCTACCGGACGGTGCTGCGGATGCTGCCCGCGTACTACCGGGCCGAGCGGGAGGAGGAGATGGTCGAGACCTATCTGGACGACATGGACGAGGCCGATCAGGACCTCGCGCGCCCCGCGTGGGGAGAGGTGGCAAGCATCGTCGCCCTCTCGGTCCGCACCAGGCTCGGCAGCGCGGGTGCCCCGCCCCGCTACGCGGCCATCGGATCGGCGGTACGCCTCTTCGCCCTGCTGAGCGTGGCGCTCCTGGCAGCCGACGCCCTCACCCAGCGGGCGCTTCCCGCCGCCTGGCTCACCGGCGCCGCCCCCAAGGACCGGGCCGACTTCATGAGGACATTCACCGGCAATGGGGTGCTCATGGGGGTGGCCCAGACCCTGCTCTGGGTGCTGCCGCTGGCCTGGCCGGTGGCGTACGCCGCGCTGCTGCGGGACCGCCGGCGGGCGGCGTTCACGCTCGCCCTGCTCGGTGCTGCGCCCTCGCTGTCGTACCTCGTCGGCCGGCCGATGGGCCAGGGGCTCGGGGTGGCGCCGTCCGCGCTGACGGTCGTGACGGCCGCGACGGCCTGGCTGACGGTCGCCGCCGTCGGGTGCGGGTACCACTCGGACGCCCCGCCCGCCCGGCTGCCGTTCGCTCCGGCGGGCCCCGCGCTCCTGGGCACCTGCGTGCTCATGGGCGGTTCGATGGTGGTGTGGCCGCAGGGCGCGGACTCGGTCTGGGGCAGTGGCACCGTCGTCGTCGCGGCGGGCTGCGCCTGGTGGGTCGCACGGATCCGGGCGTCGCGGCGCGGCGCGGGGACCCCGGAACCGGCCCTGCCGCTCGCGCTGGCTGTGCTCGGGACCGTCGTTCTGGCCCAACGCTGCGCCCTGATGGGCCTGTTGACGTCGGCGCAGGCCCCGTACTCCACCATCGTCGGCGGTGAGATCCAGGCGGCGGCCCTGGCCGCACTGGTGGCGACGCTGACGGTCAGCGGTACCCGCGGTCTGCTCGCGCGGACGAAGGCCACCGCCGCCGGCGCCGCCCCGCACGCCTGAGAACGGGGCCGGGCCGGCGAGGGCCTGGCAAAGCGGCAGGTCCGGCACCCGCCCGAGCGCGACCGTGGAGGGATGCCGACCCCCGCCTCATCGCCGTTCGACCACGACAGGCCGCCAGTTCCCCTGCCCCCGCAGCAGCGCGGCAGGTCCGGCGCCCGCGTCCGGGGCATCGTGTCTGCGGTGCCTGCCGCCGCGGGCGAGGAAATCGGCGAGCGGCAGAGTGGCCGCCCCCAGTGTCACCGCGTCGGCGCCCAGCGTGCCCAGGTCGATGGTGACGCGCCCGGCCGGGTGGTGCATCGCGTACTCCTTCGCGTACCGGCGCACAGCGGGCAGCAGTGCCGGACCGAGGAGCAGGCCGGCCCAGCCCCCCACCAGGATCCGTTCGGGGCGGAAGAGGTTGATCAGATCGGCGATGCCCGCCCCCAGATACTCGGCGGTCTCGTCCAGCAGCCCGGCAGCGGCGGTGTCGCCCGCACTGCCGCCGGCCGTGGGCAGCGCCGCGGCGAGCAGGGTGGCGAGGGCCGTCTCCTCGTCGGCTGCCGCGGCCGGAGGCCCGCCCGACTCCAGCCACCGCTCCCGGATGGCCTCGGCGCCCACGTATGCCTCCAGGCAGCCGGGCGAACCGCAGCGGCAACGCCGCCCACCCACCCGTACGGTGGTGTGCCCCCACTCGACGGCCCTGCTGTCCGCACCGCCGTACAGCTCGCCGTCGACGACGACGCACGCGCTGACTCCGGAACCGAACAGCACCACGACAGCGTCGCTCGCACCACGCCCGCCGCCGAACCACATCTCCGCCTGGCCCAGGGTCTTGGCCCCGTTGTCGATGAAGAGCGGTACCCAGGACGGGAGTTCGGCCGACTCGCGGAGCATCGCCTCCAGCGGGACGGCGTCCCAGCCGACGGTCTGGCCGTGCACGACGACGCCGTCGGGCCCGTCCCGGTCGATGATCCCCGGTACGCCCACTCCGACGCCGACCAGCCGGGCCGCGCTCACGTCCGCCTCCCGGAGCACATCGGCGACGGCTTCGCGGATATGGCCGACGATCCGGCCGATGTCATAGCCATGGTGCACCAACGGACGTTCAGCACGCGCCAGTTCACCCAGCGACAGGTCGAAGAGCTCGACCCGGACGCGGGTCTCCCCCACGTCGATCCCGATCAGATGGCCGCTCGCGGGGGCGACGCGCAGCAGCGTACGCGGACGGCCGCCCTCCGACTCGACCACCCCGGCCTCTTCGAGCAGTCCGTCGGCGGCCAGTTCAGCGACCACATTGCTGATCGAACCCGAGCTCAGACCGGTGGCCGCGCCGAGCTCCTGACGGCTCAGCGGCCCGTCGAAATACAACCGTTGCACTACCTCTGCGCGGTTGCCGCGCCGCAGGTCACGCACTGTTCGTCTGCCCTGTTCAGCCATGTGGCTCCTTCCCGGTAGGCAACATACCCCTGTGAAAGCTCTTGACCCGACCTTCTCTCACTACTTAACTCACGACCTGAATTAAGTCGTGAAGGCCGTTCGAATCCTGAACGCAGCCACCCCGGGAAGGGGCCAACGAACATGCGCAGTATCAGAGCCGCAGCAGCAGTCGCCGTCACTCTCACCACGCTCGCCGGAGCCACGGCGTGCGGCGGAGGCAGTGACCCCAGCGGCGGGGGCAGCAACGCGTCCCCCAAGACGCTCACCTACTGGGCCTCCAACCAGGGACCGGACATCCCCGCCGACAAGCGGATCCTCACGCCCGAACTGAAGAAGTTCGAGAAACAGACCGGCATCAAGGTCAAGCTGGAGGTCGTGCCCTGGGCCGACCTGCTCAAGCGAATCCTCGGGGCGACGACCTCGGGCCAGGGTCCCGATGTGCTCAACATCGGCAACACCTGGTCGGCCTCGCTGCAGGCCACCGGCGCTCTGCTGCCCTGGAACAAGGCCAACTTCGCCGCGATCGGCGGCCGCGACCGGTTCGTCGAAGCGGCCGTGGCATCGGCGGGCGCCCCGAAGAAGGACCCGGCGGCCGTCCCGCTGTACTCCCTCTCGTACGCGCTCTACTACAACAAGAAGATGTTCGCCGACGCGGGCATAGCCAAGCCCCCGGCCACCTGGGACGAGTTGGTCGCCGACGGCCGGAAGATCTCCAAGAACGGCACCAGCGGCAAGTGGGGCCTCGGCGCCGAGGGCGGCAACCTCTCGGAGAACATCCACCAGGCGTTCGTACTCGGCAAGCAGCACGGGGCCGACTTCTTCGACGCGTCCGGCAAGCCGACCTTCACCTCTCCCGGTGCCGTGGCCGCCGTGAAGCAGTACGTCGACCTCATGGGCAAGGACAAGGTCATCGCGCCGGGCAACGCGGAGTACGCCCAGAACCAGTCGCTCAGCGATTTCTCCAAGGGCAGGACCGCCATGGTGCTGTGGCAGGCCGCCGCTTCCACCTTCGCCGCCCAGGGGATGAAGCCGCAGGACTGGGGGGCTGCTCCGGCGCCGGTCGAGTCCGGCACCCCCGGGCAGGGGAAGAACGTCAACTCCATGGTGGCGGGCATCAACATGGCCGTCTTCAAGAACACGAAGAACACCAAGGGCGCGCTGAAGTTCGTGAAGTTCATGACCAGCGACGAAGAGCAGAAGATCCTCAACAAGGCCTATGGCGCCGTGCCTCCCGTCACGGCCGCCCAGTCCGACCCCGCCTTCAACGTGCCCGGGGTGAAGGTCCTCAAGGACACGCTGACCCAGAGTGCGGCGCCGCTGCCGCAGGTGGCTTCGGAGTCCCAGTTCGAGACGACCGTCGGAACCGCCATCAAGGAGCTGTGGGCCGACGCCGCTGCCGGAAAGACCATCACGACGGCCTCGGTCAAGTCCAAGCTCACCAAGGCGCAGCAGCAGATGACCCAGTGAGGCACTGACTCCGATGACCTCCCCTCCGTCGCCAGAGCCCCAGTCCGTCACCCGAGGATCCGCCGCGCCCCTCCTTCTGGAGAGCACGTCCCAGCTACCGCCGGCGGCCGGCGGCGATGCCCTGAAGTCCGGGGGTGCGCGGCGGCCACGCACCCCGCGCATCCCCGACCGGATCCGCCGCGGCGGCCTGCCGTACCTGCTGCTGCTGCCCGCGCTCGTACTCGAACTGCTCATCCACATCCTGCCGATGGTCATCGGCATCGTGATGAGCTTCCGCGGCCTCACTCAGTTCTTCATCCGCGACTGGAACCGGGCGCCCTGGACAGGCCTGCACAACTTCAGGATCGCCGTCGACTTCAACGCCCCGATCGGCGAGGCCCTCCTCCACTCCTTCTATGTCACCTGCGCGTTCACCGTGCTGGCCGTCGGCCTCTCCTGGCTGATCGGTACCGGTGTGGCGATCCTGCTCCAGGAGGACTTCCGGGGCCGCGGACTGCTGCGGACCGTCTTCCTCATCCCGTACGCCCTGCCGGCCTATACCGCGATCATCACCTGGGCGTTCATGTTCCAGCGGGACAACGGGCTGGTGAACCACGTACTCCACGACCAACTGGGCATCACCGACAAGCCGTCGTTCTGGCTGATCGGCGACAACAGCTTCTACGCCCTCGTCATCGTCGCCGTCTGGAAGTCCTGGCCGTTCGCCTTCCTGATGGTGATGGCGGCGCTCCAGAACATTCCGCGCGAGCTGTACGAGGCGGCCGCGATCGACGGCGCCGGGATGTGGCAGCAGATCCGCAAGATCACCCTGCCGTCACTGCGCTCCGTCAATCAGGTCCTGGTCCTGGTCCTCTTCCTGTGGACCTTCAACGACTTCAACACGCCGTACGTCCTGTTCGGCAAATCCGCACCCGAAGCCGCCGACCTGGTCTCCATCCACATCTATCAATCCTCGTTCGACACCTGGAACTTCGGCAGCGGCTCGGCCATGTCCGTGCTGCTCCTGCTCTTCCTGCTGCTGGTGACAGCCGTCTACTTGATCTTCACGTCGCGCGGGAGGAAGAGCGCCGATGTCTAGTACCAGCACCGCACCACACTCCCCCGCCGCACAGCGCCCGGCCACCGTCCACCGCTCCCCCACCGCGCCGCCGCGGTCCTTCATCTGGACCCGGCGCGTGCTGCTCACCCTGGTGTTGATCTTCACCCTGGTGCCGGTGTACGTCATGATCAGCAGCTCGCTGAAGCCGCTGGGTGATGTGGCGGGCAAGTTCTCCTGGATTCCCACCGGGTTCACCGTTCGCCCGTACATCGACATCTGGAGCACGATCCCGCTCGCCAGGTACTTCATGAACTCGCTGATCGTGGCGGGTGCAGCGAGCGTCTGCTCGGTGGTGGTCGCGATCTTCGCGGCGTACGCGGTGAGCCGCTACCGCTTCCGCGGCAAGCGGGTCTTCACGGTCGCGGTGCTCTCCACCCAGATGGTCCCCGGCATCCTGTTCCTGCTCCCGTTGTTCCTGATCTTCGTGAACATCGGGAACTCGACCGGCCTCAGCCTCTATGGCTCCCGCGGCGGTCTGATCCTCACGTATCTCACGTTCTCGCTGCCGTTCTCGATCTGGATGCTCATCGGGTACTTCGACTCCATCCCGAAGGATCTGGACGAAGCGGCGATGACGGACGGCTGCGGGCCGCTCGGGGCGCTCTTCCGGATCATCGTCCCCGCGGCGGTCCCCGGCATCATCGCCGTCACCCTGTACGCGTTCATGACCGCGTGGGGCGAAGTGCTCTTCGCGTCGGTCATGACCAACGACACGACGCGGACGCTCGCCGTGGGGCTCCAGGGCTACTCGACGCAGAACGACGTGTACTGGAACCAGATCATGGCCGCCTCACTCGTCGTCAGCGTGCCGGTCGTCGCCGGCTTCCTGCTCCTCCAGCGGTACCTCGTCGCCGGCCTGACCGCCGGCGCGGTGAAGTGACCGCCCCGCCCAGCACTTCCCGTGGCGCTCATTTCATCCCGACCCATCCCAGCTCGGCACAGCTCATCACAACTCAGCGCACAGCAGCATATATAAGTACCGTGCAGCAGAAAGGCAGCCCGTGAACGAGTACAACTCCCTTCCCGCGGACTTCACCTGGGGAGTGGCCACGGCGGCATATCAGATCGAGGGTGCCGTGGCCGAGGACGGCCGTTCGCCTTCCATCTGGGACACGTTCTCGCACCTTCCCGGAAAGATCGACAACGCCGACAACGGCGATGTGGCCTGCGACCATTACCACCGCTGGCGCGAGGACATCGGGCTGATGAAGCAGCTCGGCGTGGACGCGTACCGGTTCTCCGTCGCCTGGCCGCGTGTCGTGCCCGGCGGCGACGGACCGGTCAACGAGAAGGGGCTCGCCTTCTACGACCGGCTGGTCGACGGCCTGCTCGAAGCCGGCATCACCCCCTTCCCGACCCTGTACCACTGGGACCTTCCGCAGACCCTGCAGGACCGCGGCGGCTGGCCGGCCCGCGAGACGGCCGAGCACTTCGCCGAGTACGCGGCCGTGGTGGCCCGGCGGCTCGGCGACCGCGTGAAGGACTGGACGACGCTGAACGAGCCGCTCTGCTCGTCGTGGATCGGCCATCTGGAGGGCCGGATGGCACCCGGCCTCACGGACATCACCGCCGCAGTCCGTGCCTCGTACCATCTCCACCTGGGCCACGGGCTGGCCACGCAGGCGGTACGGGCAGCTGTCCCCGGGGCCCGCGTCGGCATCGTCAACAACCTCAGCCCCTGCGAGGCGGCCACCGAACGCGAGGAGGACCGGGCGGCGGCCGTCCGCGCCGACGGACACACCAACCGCTGGTGGCTCGACCCGATCCACGGGCTCGGCTACCCGCAGGACATGGTCGATCTGTACGGTGTCCGCCTCCCGGTCCGTGCCGGCGACCTCGACACGATCGCCACCCCGCTCGACTGGCTCGGCGTGAACTACTACTTCCGCAATGTCGTCACCGACGACCCGACGGGTCCGCCGCCGCACGCCAAGCAGGTCTATCTGCCCGGCGCCCGCCACACGGCGATGGACTGGGAGGTCAACGCCGACGGTCTGGAGAACATCCTGCTGCGGGTGGCGAACGAGTACGGGGCGCGGAAGATCTACGTCACCGAGAACGGCGCCGCCTACCCCGACGTGGTCCGCGCCGACGGCTCGGTCGACGACCCGGAGCGGGTCCAGTACCTCGACGAGCACCTGGCCGCCTGCGCCCGCGCCGCCCGCAGGGGTGCCCCGCTGGCCGGTTACTTCGCCTGGTCGCTGCTGGACAACTTCGAGTGGGCGTACGGCTACGACAAGCGGTTCGGCCTGGTGCACGTCGACTACGCGACGCAGCGGCGCACCGTCAAGAGCAGCGGGCACCGGTATGCGGACATCGTCCGCTCCACCCGCGGCCGGGGGCGGAAGGCCGCGTGAACGGTGTGATGACCCCCGTGGAGTGGGGCAGGCGTATCCCCGGAACGGCCGCGCTGACCAGTACGCCGCCCGGCCCACAGATCCCGACGGGATCGGGCTGCCGGACGTACGGTCCGGGTATACGCCCAGGCGTGGCATCCCCCCACGATTCCGAGGAGCACGGCCAATGAGTGGAACAGCCCAGATCGGCGTCACGGGACTCGCGGTGATGGGCCGCAATCTCGCCCGTAACTTCGCACGCAACGGATTCACCGTCGCGCTGCACAACCGCACGGCGGCCAGGACGCACGAGCTGGTGGAGGAGTTCGGCGAGGAGGGCGCCTTCGTGCCCGCGGAGAGCCCGGAGGCGTTCGTCGATGCTCTGGAGCGCCCGCGCCGGCTGGTGATCATGGTGAAGGCGGGTGACCCGACCGATGCCGTGATCCAGGAGTTCGCCCCGCTGCTGGAGAAGGGCGACGTCATCATCGACGGCGGCAACGCGCACTTCGAGGACACCAGGCGCCGCGAGAAGGAGCTGCGCGAGCGGGGCATCCACTTCGTCGGCACCGGGATCTCGGGCGGCGAGGAGGGCGCACTCAACGGACCGAGCATCATGCCGGGCGGCTCCGCCGAGTCGTACGAGTCGCTCGGGCCGATGCTGGAGAAGATCTCGGCGAAGGCCAAGGACGGGGCTCCGTGCGTCACGCATATCGGCCCTGATGGCGCCGGCCATTTCGTCAAAATGACTCATAACGGTATCGAGTACGCCGACATGCAGCTCATCGGCGAGGCCTACCAACTACTGCGGGACGTGGCCGGCTACTCCCCGGCGCAGATCGCGGACATCTTCCGCACCTGGAACACCGGGCGCCTGGACTCCTATCTGATCGAGATCACCGCAGAGGTGCTCTCGCACGTCGACGCGGCGACCGGCAAGCCCTTCGTGGACGTCGTGCTCGACCAGGCGGAGCAGAAGGGCACCGGCCGGTGGACCGTCCAGATCGCCCTCGACCTCGGCGTGCCCGTCTCCGGTATCGCGGAAGCGGTCTTCGCCCGCTCGGTCTCCGGCCACGCCGACCTGCGCGAAGCCTCCCGGCATCTCGCGGGTCCCACCGCCCGGCCCCTGAGCGAGGACGAAGCCGCGGCCTTCGCCGACAAGGTCGAACAGGCCCTGTACGCCTCGAAGATCGTCTCCTACACCCAGGGCTTCCACGAACTCTCCGCAGGCAGCCGGAAGTACGACTGGGACATCGACCTCGGCAGGATCGCCGCGATCTGGCGCGGCGGCTGCATCATCCGCGCCGCCTTCCTCGACCGGATCACCGGCGCCTACGAAGCCCAGCCCAAGCTACCGAGTCTTCTCGCCGACAAGGGCTTCGCCGACGAGATCGCCGCCGCACAGGACGACTGGCGCGCCGTCACCGCCACCGCGGTCATCCAGGGCGTACCCACCCCCGGCTTCACCGCCGCCCTCGCCTACTACGACTCCCTGCGCGCCGAACGCCTCCCCGCAGCCCTCACCCAGGGCCAACGCGACTACTTCGGCGCCCACACCTACCGCCGCACCGACCGCGACGGCGTATTCCACACCCTCTGGGGCGCGGACAAAACCGAAATCGAAAGCTGATCCACCAGCAGCTCACCGCACCGGCCCGTGACACGGAAGGGCATACGCGAACGGAAGCAGTCGCCGCGGCCCCTGCTGTCGACTGCTGTCGACTGCTGTCGACTGCTGTCGACTGCTGTCGACTGCTGTCGACGAGAAGTTCGCCGCAGACCGGCGGGCTCAGGACACCCTGGCGCGCGGTGGTTGTTGCCGCCGTGCGCCAGGTGTCCCCGTGCCGGCCTCCTCAGCGGTGCCCGCCTGCTACGACGCGCTGCGGTCCGACCGGCTGCCCGGTCAGCGGTGTGACACCGGGCCGGGCTGCGGCTCCGGCGTCGGGTCCGGGCCGGGACCGGGGCCAGGTCCGGGCGACGGTGTCGGCTCGGGGCCGGGCGACGGCGGTACGGGGTCGGGCAGCGGATCGGGCAGCGGCGGCGGCTCCGGGGCCGGACCGGGGCCCGGCGGCGGGGTCGGCGAGGGCGGCACAGGATCCGGACCGCCCGGATTCGGCGGGGCAGGGCGGGGATACGGATGCGTCACGGTGGACCTCCCACAGTACGGCTGCGTGTCCTGACCAATGTCTCCCGCTCCGCCTGCCCACGCGCGCCGGGTCAAACCAGTCCGGCCGCCGCCCGCAGCCCGGGAAGCGGGCTCGACAGCACCGGCACCGCAGTGCTCGTACGGGCGGCCGCGTCCGCCATGGAGACCTGGGCCAGCACGATCACGTCGACGCCCTGCACGGCGTCGGCGGTGCGCGCCACCATGTCCAGATGTCCGTCGCGGTCCCCCGCCTCGAACCGCTCCCAGGCGCCTTCCGCCAACAGGGGGAAGACATCGGCGTCCGGGTTCGCCTCGTGGAGCAGCGCGGTGGTCGGTGCCAGCGTGCTCTCCACCGTGGCGACGACGGCGATCCGCGGCCCGATGGCCACTGCGGAGGCAGCCATCGGCCGGTCCACGCGCAGGACCGGCACCCCCGTCGCGGCGGAGGCCGCCTCGGCGACCCCGCCGATGGTGGAGCAGGTGCAGAGAACGGCGCCGGCGCCCGAAGCCGCGGCTCCGGCCAGTACCCGCCGCACCTCGCCGTCCACCGATTCGGGACCCGACTCGCGTGCACCGGCCAGCAGGCTCTCGTGCACCAGGTGGCGCATCGGAAGCCCCGGGAGGTGCCGGTCCCGCAGCTCTTCGAAGACCGGGACATGAACGGGCGAGGTGTGCAGGAGCGTGAGCATGTCCGCGATGGTAACGACGCCCCCGCGCCGCGGCCGGAGCAGGTCGGGGGCCATCCGGCAGGATGCGTTCCCGTGCCGTCAGCCCCCGGCGCCCGGTGCGTCAGGCCCCGGCGGCCAGTGACCGGGCGTGCGGAGGACGCACCTGGTCGGTACCCGGTACGGGCGCGGACGCGTCGGCGCCGAGGGCGACGATCCGGTTGTCCGCGTCGACGTGCACGACGCTCGGCCGGAGGGTACGCGCCTCGGCGTCGTCGACCTGGGCGTAGCTGATGAGGATCACCAGGTCGCCGGGGTGCACGAGGTGGGCGGCGGCGCCGTTGATACCGATGACGCCCGAGCCGCGCTCGCCCTCGATGACATAGGTCTCCAGCCGGGCGCCGTTGTCGATGTCGACGATGTGCACAAGCTCGCCGGGCAGCAGGTCGGCGGCTTCCATCAGTGCGGCGTCAATGGTGACGGACCCGACATAGTGCAGGTCGGCCTGGGTCACGGTGGCACGGTGAATCTTGGATTTGAACATGGTGCGCATCATCGGGGCACTCCTGGTTCTAGGCTCCCTGCCTGCGCTTTTGCAGGTCAAGTGCTGGCTTGCCATCTTACAGCGAGTGGCATGTCCGGTCAGCTCCCACCAGGGCTCTGAGAACTGACGCCGATCCATCGCGGTGCTGATCAATTGCCGTGCCGGCCCATTGTTTTGGGGACCGATTGCTGACCAGTTGCCGGCTTTTCCGACACCCTTTGTGCGTCCCGCTCAGGGCGCAGCCATACCGCGGCCAGCAGGCCGGTGAGCCCGACCAGTGCCGCGGTGAGCAGGAAGGCGGTGCGGTATCCGGCGGTGACCGATACCGCGCTGTCGACGACGTGGCCGACGATCCAGGGCGACAGCACTCCCGCCAGGGCGTAGACGAAGGCAAGCGCGCCGAGGACCGCGCCGCGCTGGGACGGGGGTGTGATGCGTGCGCAGGCGGTCTGCGCGACGGTCATGATGACGTTGGCCAGCGCCATCGGGCCGAGCATGAGCAGCACCTTGACCCAGGTGGTGTCGGTGATCGCGAACAGGGTGATGGCGCCGGCCGCGAGGCACATCGCCACGCCGGCGCCCGATCCGCGCGGCGGTGTCGTGCGGCGGCGGGCCAGGAGGCCGTGGGCGACCAGGACGACGCCGTTCGCGAGGGCGGCGACGGTCACCAGGGTCCCTGCCCGGTGCAGACTCAGTCCGCAGACCGCTTCCAGATAGTCCGGCATCCAGGTCAGGTTGGTGCTCAGCATCCAGTACGCGGCGAACGACCCGAGTGCGGCCGTGAGCCAGGTCCCGGAGAGCAGGATGCGCCGGTACGGCACGGTGTCCTGGCCGATGACACGGTCCCCGGAGGTTTCCGGAGCATACGGTCCTTCGGCGCCGCGCAGGGCCCAGTAGCCGGCCCACACCAGCCCGGCCACACCGACCGCGCCGAACGCCCAGCGCCAGCCGAAGCGGTCGATGACGAACGTCAGGGTGGGCGCGGCCACCGCGACGCCGGCTGCGGCGCCGGTCAGCAGCACTGCGGTGGGCAGGGTGCGCTCACGCTGGTCGAACCAGCCGTGCAGGTGGTGCGTGGCGACGGGAGCGGCGGGCCCTTCGGCGGCGCCGAGCAGAACGCGGGTGACCAGGAGGACGCCGAAACCGGCCCCCTGCCACAGCAGCGGCAGTTGCGCGGCCGACCACAGCAGGGCCGTGGCGAGCAGCAGAACCGTCGTACGCACTGTGCGCGTCAAGTACGACACCGCGAGCGCCGAGAGGCTGAACAGCGCGAAGAAGGCGGCCGAAGCCGTGCCGAACTGCTCCCGCGTCAGACCGAGATCGTCCATGATCGGCCGGGCTGCCAGGCCCATCACGGTCTTGTCCGCGAAGTTGACCAGCATGAACGCCAGCAGTGCCCAGGTGGTCCGCCAACCGGTCATGCCGCGGCGGCGCTGCTCAGCTTGTGAACCCGGAGTCCGTGAACCCGGAGTCCGTGAACGCCGTGCCCATGAACGCCGTGCCCATGAACGCTCAGTCCGTGAACGCTGATTCATTCTGCCTGCCTGTGCTGCGTCATGAAGAACCGGTTCCTGGGTGAGGGGCCGCGGGTGCCTGCGGACGGTGTCGATCCTGCGGGTGGGACAGGGCGCCACTCCATCCGCTTGCGTCACAGTGATGGCGGCTGGCTACTGTGACGGATCACAGTGGTGCGGGGTGGAGCGAGGTGAGGTGGCCGACCGTGACGTACATAGAGGAGCCGGAGGGGTCTGTGCCCGGTCTGTCCGCAGGGGCACGGAAGCTGGCCGCGCGGTGCGAACCGCAGGTGAACGAACTGGCCCGTCGTATGGCCCGCGGGGCCTTCGAGAACCTGGGCGGCTACGCCGAACTGCCTGCCGATGTGAAGGACGTGGAGATCGCCGCGACGGCACGCCACGCCATGCGGCTCTTCCTGCGCAGCGCGGTCCGTGGCCCGCGCCCGTCGGACGACGGGCTGGAGACCTTCCAGACACGGGCGGCCCAGCGGGCCGAGGAGGGAATGCCGCTGCAGCTGTTGCTGCGGACGTACTGCATGGGCACCCGTGAGCTGTGGCGGGAGTTGCGGAAACTGTCAGAACCTGGAGAGGAGGGCGCGCTGGTCGAGCTGGGCGACGCCCTGTTCGCCGTCCAGGACCGGGTGGTGGGCGCGGTCACCGAGAGCTATCTCGACGAGCAGTCCGCGCTGGCCGCTGAACAGCGGGAGCGGCGCCGGTCGTTGGCGCAGGCACTGCTGGACGGCACCGCACACCCGGAGCGTTCCCTCGCGGACGGGCCCGCCCTTGTGGTGTTCATGCACCTGAGCGGCGGGTCCGGGGGACCCGGCGGGCGTTCACCCGTCACCGTACGGCGGCTGGTGCGGCGCATTCAGGCCGCGCTGGACCGGGCTTTCGGCACCGAGGCGCTCACCCTGCTCGACGGCGCCGGCGGACACGCCATCGCTCCCGGGTGCACCGCGGTACCGGACCAACTCCCCGAGCTGCTGCGCGAGATCGCGGGACCGGACACCCGGCTGGGCGCGTGCGCGGTGACGGAGGCGGGCGACATCCCGCGTGCCGCTCACATGGTCGGCGAAGTCGTCCGTATCGCCCAGGCCTGCGGCCGGCCGCCCGGGCTGCATCTGCTCGACGACGTACTCCTGGAGTACCACCTCTCACGGCCCAATGAGGGCAGTGATCGCATCGCCGCTCTGCTGGCGCCGCTCGCCGGCCGGTCCGAGCTCGTCGAGACGCTCCGGACCCACCTGGCACAGCGTCAGGACCGCCGGGTCACGGCCCGCCTCCTCAACCTGCATCCCAACTCCGTGGACAACCGCCTCACCCGGATCATGGAGCTGACCGGCCTCGACCTGGGCGCGCCGCGGGACGCCGCGCTCGCCCTGGCCGCCCTGGCACTGGGCGCTACGGCGTGACGATGGCGAAGTCCGGGTCCGGCCGGTCCAGCAGACCGGCGAAAGTGATCAACGCCTGGACGTCACCGTCGATGGCCACGCTGCCGCCCGCCATCTCGTCGGCGAAGGTCGAGACGCCGCCGAGGATCGCGTTGAGGGTGGTGCGGGCCAGGCTGAGGGTGGCCAGGGGCTCTTCGCCGCGCGGGGCGTCCCCCGGCATCGAGGTGAGCGCTCCGTTGGAGACCAGTAGCGACCAGGTCTCACCGGTGTCGGTGAACTCCCAGCGCAGCAGCAGCCGTCCGGCCTCGGCGGCGCGCGGTCCATTGATCCGTACGGCCATGGACTGGAAGACCTGCTCGGCGGTGAGCGCGGCCAGGATGTCCGGTGCGCTGCGGGTGGGGGTGCCCAGAATGCCGTCGCGCAGCTCGGCCGCTCCCATGAGGTAGAAGTTGCGCCACGGCCCGCACTCGGCCCCCTGGCCGAGCCGCTCGAACGTCTCGGCCTGTAGCGCACGGGCTTCGGAGTGGTCCGGCTCGGCGAACAGCACATGGCTCAGCACCTCTGCCACCCACCGCAGATCCCCCGCCTCGTACGACGTCCTGGCTTTGGCGACCACGGTGTCCGCGCCGCCCATGAACTCCACGTACCGCAGCGCCGCTTCGACGGGCGGATGCTGCCACAAGTGGGCCGGGTTGCCGTCGAACCACCCCATGTACCGCTGGTAGACCGCCTTCGCGTTGTGGCTCAGCGAGCCGTAGTAGCCGCGCGCGTGCCAGGCCCGGTCGAGACCTGGCGGGAAGCGCAGCTCCTCGGCGATCTCCGCGCCCGTGTACCCGGCGTTGATCAGGCGAACGGACTGATCGTGCAGATACGCGTACGCGTCGCGCTGCTCCTCCAGGAACCGCACGGCGCGCTCCCGGCCCCAGGTGGGCCAGTGGTGGGAGGCGAAGACGACGTCGGTGGAATCGGCGAAGAGCCGGAGCGTCTGCGTCAGATAGCGGGCCCAGGCACTGGGGTCCCGTACGAGTGCACCGCGCAGGGTCAGGACGTTGTGCAGGGTGTGGCAGGCGTTCTCGGCCACACACAGGACCCGCAGGTCGGGGAAGTGGAAGTTCATCTCGGCCGGGGCCTCGGTACCGGGCGTGAGCTGGAAGACCATCCGGACGCCGTCGACCGTCTCGGTCTGTCCCGTGTGGGTGATGTCGAGCGTCGGAGCGATCAGGCCGACTGTGCCGGTCGATGTCGTCTGGCCGAGGCCACAGCCGATCTGCCCGGCCGGTCCCTTGGGCAGGGAAGCGCCGTACATATACCCCGCGCGGCGGGCCATCGCGGTACCGGTGAAGACGTTCTCGCTGGCGGCGTGCTCCATGAACCCGGACGGCGCGATGATCTGCACGCGCCCCGCAGCCACGTCGCCGGGGTCGGTGACGCCACGTACACCACCGAAGTGGTCGACATGCGAGTGCGTGTAGAGCACGGCGGTCACGGGCCGCTCGCCCCGGTGTTCGCGGTACAGCGCGAGGGCAGCGGCCGCGACCTCCGCACTGATCAGCGGGTCGATGACGATGACGCCGCGTCCGCCCTCGACGAAGGTGATGTTCGACAGGTCCAGGCCGCGCACCTGATAGATGCCGGGCACGACCTCGTACAAGCCCTGCCGCGCCACGAGCCTGCTCTGCCGCCACAGCGACGGGTGCGCGGAGGGCGGGCATTCGCCGTCCAGGAAGCCGTACGCGTCCGCGTCCCAGACCACCCGGCCCGCGTCGTCCCGCACCACGCCCGGCTCCAGGCGCGCGACGAACCCACGGTCCGCGTCCACGGCGTCCTGGCTGCCGCTGGTGTCGTCCTGGGCCTTGTCACCGTCGGCGCTGTCCTGAGGGTCCCGCTCAGTCATGGTCATGCCTGCGATCGTCACACCTCCCGCCCACGCCACGCCTGATGACAGGACACACCCCGAACGATGATCCGTCACACCCCTCACGTGCCGGGATCATCCGCGTCACCAACGCGATGATGCCGCTGCTGCGCCGCTCTGCCTCACCACGGATCGTGAACATGCCCAGCAGTGCCGGCTCCCTCACCCGGCAGTCGGGAACCGCTGCCGAGCAGACGACGGGTCCGGTGGCCGTGGCGTACACGCCGTCGAAGACGTTTCTGAACGCTGTCACCCTCCAGTACGCCCGGGAGCTGAACGGCACGAACATCCTGACCAACGCCGGCTGCCCCGGCTACGTCGCGACCGACCTCAACGGCTTCCGCGGTGTGCGTACCCCCGAACAGGGCGCGGCGATCGCCACCAAACTCGCGCCCCTGCCCGACGGCGGCCCGACCGGCAAGTTCTTCGAGGACGCCGGCGTAGTGCCCTGGTGATGTGCACGGCAGTCACCAGCCGCCGGATGAGGTGACTTCGCCCGCGCGTCTCGAACAGGTTCATCGACACCGGTTCCCACATGCCAACTGGGCACTCGCATGGGGCGGGGTGATCTGACGAATGCCGAGCGGGTCCGGCTGAAGCCGCACGTGCAGGCTTCGGGACAGCGCGGCGGACGTTGGAGCGATCATCGCAAGGTGATCAACGGGATCGTGTTCCGGGCGTGAACCGGTGCACCGTCACGGGCGCAGCACAGCCGCAGCCCAATCGTGTTGACCGCCCCCGGCAGGCAGTGCTTGAGTCGGCGCGTGGACAGCATTTCTGCCAACAGGCGGTTCTGGAACCAGCTCAGCAGCGCCTACCAGCACAAGCACGACCCGCAGATCGGCGCAACGCCCCGGCTGTGGGGCACATACGCCATCCCCGACGCGCACCTGCGCGCCCTGGGCGACGTCACCGGCAAGCGCGTCCTCGAACTGGGCTGCGGCGCCGGCCAGTGGTCCAGGGCGCTCGCCGCTGAGGGCGCCACCGTGGTCGGGCTCGACCTGTCCGAAGCCCAACTCGCCGCGGCAGCCGGCGCGATGGGAGCGGCCCGCTACCCGCTGGTGCAAGGGGCCGCCGAACACCTCCCGTTCGCCGCCGACAGCTTCGACCTGGTGTTCTGTGACTACGGTGGGCTCAGCTGGGCGCCGCCGCACCTGGCCGTCCCGCAGGCCGCACGCATCCTGCGCCGCGGTGGGCGCCTGGTGTTCAACGTCGCCAGCCCATGGTTCGAAGCCTGCTACGACGAAGCCGCCAGCCGCGTAACCACGACGCTGAACCAGCACTACTTCGGGCTGGACACCATCGCCGAAGACCAGGACGCGGTCAGCTATCAGCTCACCTACGGCGACTGGATCAGGGTCCTGCGCGGCGCAGGTCTCGTCATCGACGACCTCATCGAGCCCCGGCCCGAACCCGGAACAGCCAACGGCTACAACCAAACCGACCCGCCTGACTGGGCACACCACTGGCCGGCAGAAAGCCTCTGGGTCACCCACAAACCGTAAGCACCGCCGCACCGGGACGTGCAGGTATCCCCTCCCCCGGTTTGCTGTCGGTACAGGATCCCGTTGACGATCCTGCGCTGACTGGCCCACCGGCCGCCGCGCAGCCCTCGCAAGCCTGTGGCCCGCGGCCGCCGAGTGTGCTGTCTTGGACCCACCCACGGGTGTTGGCGTGAGCCTCAAGTGGGTGGGTTTTGCTGTGTACGGGTGGTGACGCGGAGTGGTAATTCGGGGTGTCGGGACCGGTGAGGTGTGAGCCCGGGCATAGGGCCCGCGTCACACAGGACGACACCTAGTAGATGCACGGCGGACCTTTCCCGCTCATTGCGGGCCCCACCCCACCCCTGTCCGGTTTGTCGCTATCTGGGGTAGTAGGTCACACAATTGCCAACGCCCAAGGCGGTCTCGCAAGGTGTTGGACGTACCGGGGAGCCGAGCGCCGGACCGGGCGAACACACCGCCGCCATCCAGACACCGGCCCCACGACACGCACCACGGCCCCCACCGGCCCACCCGTGTCGCCGACCCCCCAGTCGGCCTCCCCAAACGACGTCCCCGAATGGAGAGGTACACCCATGACTGCCACCACCCGCCACACCCTGAACCTCCGCAAGACCACCATCACCGCCATCGCCACCGCAGCAGCCGCCGCCTGCGCCCTGACCCTGGCCCCGCACGCCCACGCCGCCGAGCACACCCCCACCGCACCCGCCGCGGCCTCGGCCGCCACCGCCGCCCAGATCACCAAGCAGGCCGACCACGCAGCCAAGGCCGCCCACGCCAAGCAGGCCGCCCACCACACCGCGGCGAAGAAGGCCCCCAGCACCAAGCACGCCGACGCCGTCACCGCGATCGTCAAGAGCACGAAGTACAGCAACAACCTCGACGGCTGGATCAAGGAATCGCTGGCCATCATGAAGGCCAAGCACATACCCGGCAGCTACGAAGGCCTGCACCGCAACATCATGCGCGAGTCCAGCGGCAACCCCCACGCCCAGAACAACTGGGACGTCAACGCCCAGAACGGCATCCCCTCCAAGGGACTCCTCCAGGTCATCCAGCCCACCTTCGACACCTACCACGTCAAGGGCACCAAGAACAGCCTCACCGACCCCGTCGCCAACATCGTCGCCGCAGCCAACTACGCCGCCGACAAATACGGCTCGATGGACAACGTCAACTCCGCCTACTGACCAAGCGGAACCCCCACACCCCACGACCACCTGAGTCCGTGGGACGGCCAACCCCCCAGCGGGGACGGCAGGACTCAGGTCCAGGCGAGGGCTGGAACAGGTTCATGAGTGAACCCGTCCCAGCCCTCGTCCTCATTCCCCGCCACCGCACCCCCCGCACCGGCACCCGCCGTCCCCCGCGAACCGGTCAGTGCCCCCGACAGCACGGTCGGGGGCACCGGTGCATCCGTGGCCGCGTTGCCGGAATCAGCGAACGCGCACCGTCACCACGTCAGAAGCGTGCAGACGCACGGCATGGTGGTCGTGCTTGCTGGTCAGGCCGTAGAGCACCGCACGGAATTCCAGGTTGCCGCGGCGCGCGGACGTGCCGTGTGCAGTGACCTGCGCATCGCCCTTGACCGCAGCGCTGCAGTTCTCCTGGTGCCACCCCTCGCCGAAGCCGTTCTCCTCCAGGCACAGCTGATGCAGATAGCCGGCGCTGTCGTCGCCACCGTGCGCCTTGATGGTGATGGTCTTGCCGACGTGTGCCGTGTGCGGCGCCGTGATGTCCACACTGCCCTTGGCGAACGCCGGCGCGGCGGCCAGAGCCACTGATGCCAGACCCAGTGCACTGATCACGGCCACACGGCCGCCCCGCGACTTCATCCCGGTCTTCTCCGTCCTGGTCATGGACTTTCCCTCCCGTGGATCTCCCCACCTGGTGAGACCCACCCCTTCGCGAAGGCGCTCGGTGCGCCTCGCTGACTACCCAGATGAGGGGGGTGGCCGGCCCGTTGCGCCGTGCTCGGCTCCGTTACGGATTCACGACATAACCCCGCCAAGCGCACCGCTTACCGGGATCAGGGACACGCCAGTGCCACGAGGGCGGTCAGTGCTTGGCCGAGTGGCAGATCCACGCGGTGGGCCGCCCATCGGTCGCCGCGGGTCGGCCCCCTGTTGATGATCAGGACCGGCGTACCGGTCTGTGCCGCCCGGCGCACAAAACGCAGCCCCGACATCACCGTGAGGGAGGATCCGAGCACCAGAAGGGCGGCGGCCTCATCGACAAGGCGCCGGCACACCTCCACCCGCTCCGGCGGAACGTTCTCGCCGAAGAAGACGACGTCCGGCTTGAGCACGCCGGTGCCGCAGGCCGTACACGCCACCACCCGGAACTCGCGGACCGCTTCCTCGGGGAGGTCCACGTCGCCGTCCGGATTGACCCGTACGGCCCGGTGGCGCTCGGCGGCCGCCTCGAACTGCGGGTTGGCCTCCCGCAGTTGCCGGTCGAGCTCCGAGCGGGTGCTGACGCGCCGGCAACCGAGGCAGACCACCCTGCTCAGGCTCCCGTGGAGCTCGATCACGTCCCGCAATCCGGCGGACTGCTGCAACCCGTCGACGTTCTGGGTGATCACCCCGGTGACGAGACCCGCTCCGGCCAGGGCGGTCACGGCTCCGTGACCGGTGTTGGGGTGGGCCCGGGTCATGGCCCGCCACCCCAGCTGGCTGCGGGCCCAGTAGCGCTGCCGCGCCTGCTCGTCGCCGGTGAACTCCTGGTACGTCATGGGGGTGTGCCGCTGCAGAGAGCCGTGCTCCCCGCGGTAGTCCGGGATGCCCGACTCGGTGGACAGCCCCGCTCCGCTCAGCACGGCGACCTTGCCCCCGCGCACGGCCTCGGCCACCGCGCTCAGGTCGGTCGTGGCCGGGGGCAGTCCGACAGTCGGCTCCCAGGTCAGCGTGGGTCGCATCCGCATGCCTGCCAGCTTACGTACCGAGCGCGAGCCGGCGGGCGGGACCGGACCAGCCGGTCATCCGGAGGGCCGCTTCTCCCAGCCAGGGGAATCCACCGCAGAACTCCCCCGGAGCTACCTCAGAACTGCGTCAGAACTGCCTCACTGAGCTTGCGGCAGCGCGGACGCGAACCGGCTCGCGATGGCGGCGGGTGCGGTGATCGCTCCGCCGACGACGACGGCCCAGGCCCCCGAGTCCATGGCCTCACGCGCTTCTTCCGGGGTGTGCAGACGTCCCTCGGCGAGGACCGGCACGTCGACACGGTCCGCCAGTTCGGCGATCAGCGCCAGGTCGGGACCTGACTGCTGCCGGCTGTAAGGGGTGTAACCGGAGAGGGTCGTGGAGATCAGATCCACGCCGAGCGTGGCGGCTGCCACACCCTCCTCGGCGGTGGACACGTCGGCCATCACCAGCCGGCCGAGCCGGTGCACCGCGTCGACGGTGTCGCGCAGGGGGCGGCCGTCCGGCCGGGGGCGGCCGGTGGCGTCGATCGCTACGATCTCGGCCCCTGCCTCAGCGACGGCTCGCGCGTGCGCCGCGGTCGGCGTGATGTACACGCCCTCAGCGCCGTCCTTCCACAGGCCGATGAGGGGCAGTGTGACGACGGCGCGTACCGCGCAGATGTCCTCCACACCCTGCACGCGGATCGCGGCGACGGGCGCACCGGCGGCGACGGACGCAGCGGCCGCCGCCATGTGCTCGGGGGCACGCAGCGGGTCTCCCGGGGGTGCCTGGCAGGAGACGATCAGTCGTCCGCGCAACGCGTCGAGCAGTTGGCGGGCGTGCTCGGCGGACATCGTGGTCCGGCTGGGCCTGGTCCCGCTGTCGGAGGGGGCGGACTTGGTCATACGTCGTTCCTTGGTCCTTTGGTGCGGCTGGTGCGGGGTGTTGCCAGTGATGCGGGTGTTCTGGGTTCGCTGGGCTCTGGCTACTGGGTTCTGGTGGCATCTGCCGGTTTCCCCGGGCACGCCGTGGGGGTGCCGTCAGGACGTGGCCGGGAGCGGCCGGCCGGCGGCGTCGCGGTCCTCCAGGACGAGGGCCGCCGCGCCGACCACGGCGGCACGGGGGCCCAGCTTCGCCGGGACGGGGCGCAGCCCGGAGGGACCGGGCAGGAGCTCCGCCACGAACGCCTCGGTCAGCGGTCGCCAGTACGCGTCTCCGATCGAGGCCACGCCGCCACCGATCACGACCCGCTCCGGGTCCATGGTGTTGACCAGGCCTGCCAGCGCGCGCCCCAGCGCCCCGGCCCCCTCGGCGAGGACCGCGCGGGCCGTGTCGCCGGCGGAACCGGAGTCCTTCTCGGCCAGGGCTGCGACCTGCCGGAGGCCCCGGCCGTCGTCGTGTCCGGTCAGCTCACGGAAGCGTGCGGTCATGGCCGGGCCGGAGGCGACGGCTTCGAGATGTCCCGTACGGCCGCAGTTGCAGCCCAGCCCGGTCGCCTCGGGCACCGCGATATGGCCGAACTCACCGGCCGTCGAGTGGGCCCCGCGCAGCAGTCGGCCGCCGGTGACCAGTCCGCCGCCGATGCCGGTGCCCACACTGACGTACAGCGCGGACCGGCAGCCCGCGCCGGCGCCGTAGGTCTGCTCGGCCAGGGCGAAGACATTGGCGTCGTTGTCGGCGGCCACGGGCAGTGCGAGCCGGGCGGTCAGCTCCTCGCTCAGGCGGGTGCCCGCCCATCCCGGAAGCAGGTCGTTGGCGGAGATGACGACTCCGCTGTCACGGTCGATGACACCTCCGGTGCCGATGCCGAGACCTTCGGCGAGGTGATGGCCGGGGAGTTCCCGGACCGCCGCCGCGATGGCGTCGAGCACCGCGGCCGGCCCCTGGGCCGCGGGGGTCGGCCGTACGACGGAGGTCAGCAGAGCGCCGTCGGCCGAGACGAGACCGGCGGCGGTCTTCGTTCCGCCGACATCGACACCGAGGAGGCAACGGGCTACGGATGTGGCCGCGGCGGGCCGGTGCGGAGGAGTCATGACTGTGTCCTGCGTACGGTGAAGCGGATGTCGTAGAGATCCGCCCGGTAGGTCGTCGTGGTCGCCTCGACAGGGGTCTCGCGGTGGTCCAGGCCGACGCGCTGGACCCGTAGCCCGGCACTGCCCAGCGGCACACCCAGGAGCGCCGATTCGGTGTCGTCCAGGTCAGCGGCGCGCACGATCTGCTGGGCCGAGCGGATGTCGAGCTGATAGCGCTCGCTCAGCAGGGTGTAGAGCGAGCCGGTCAGGTCCGCTTCGAGGAGCCCGGGCACCCGGTGCGCCGGGAGGTGGACGGTCTCCAGGCACATGGGCGAGCCGTCCGCGAGACGGAGCCGGGAGACGCGGACCACCTCCATGTCGGGTGTGGTGTCGAGCCGCTCGGCGATGTGCCGTCCGGCCCGTACCGTCTCGGCAGCCAGCAGCCGGGTGCCGGGTTCGAGGCCCCGTTCGCGCATGTCCTCGGAGAAGGAGGTGAGGGTGAGCGACTTGGAGACCACGGCGGGTGACACGAAGGTGCCGGCGCCCTGCACGCGGTAGACGTTCCCGGCGGCCTCCAGGGCGTCCATGGCCTGCCGGACGGTGTTGCGTGAGACACCGTGGCGGGCGGAGATCTCCCGCTCGGTCGGGAGCGGGGTGTGCGGCGGGGCCCCGGTGAATTCGGTCAGCAGAGCCAGCCGGAGCTCTTCGTGTTTGGCCTGTCTGGCCACGCGCACCACTCCCACATCCCAAGGGCACCCACGATAGGTACCAACCAATAAGGCAATTATTACGCCGGATCTTGCACATGACCAAGCTGAGTGCCAGATTGGTCCCATCCAATTTGGACCGTCGCGGTAGTGCTGCGTCCTCTACGCGGTCGGCGATGTTTGTGAACGTCTGTTTGTGAACGTCCCGGTCGCATGGCGCCCCACCCGGCCGTCCGTGTCTCCATGTCTCGAAAGGACAAGCGCCATGGCGTCACCCGACACCACTGTGACGCAAGGGATCAGCGGCAGTCTGCGGCCGGTGATCGGCGTCGCCCTGGTCGCCGCTCTCGGCGGACTGCTGTTCGGCTACGACACCGGGGTCATCTCGGGAGCACTGCTCACGATCGAGTCGGACTTCCACCTCTCCTCGTTCAGCTCCGGTGTCGTGGTCAGCTCGATCCTGGTGGGCGCCATGATCGGCGCGGCGGTGGCGGGCAACCTCTCCGACCGCTACGGCCGCCGCCCCGTCCTGGTGGCAGCCGCGGCCATATTCACGGTCGGCGCCGCGATGGCGGCCTTCGCCCCCTCGGCGGCGATGCTCACAGCGGCGCGGGTCGTGCTCGGGCTGGGCATCGGCGTGGCATCGAACCTGGTGCCTGTCTTCATCGCCGAGGCCGCCCCGCCCCTCTACCGGGGACGGCTGGTGGGCCTCAACCAGTTGATGATCACGCTGGGCATCGTCCTTGCGTACGCGGCCAACTACTCGCTGGAGAACGTCACCGACAGCTGGCGCTGGATGTTCGGCCTCGCCGCCGTGCCTGCCGTGCTCTTCGGCGTGGGCATGCTGTCGATGCCCGAGTCCCCGCGCTGGCTGGCCCTGCGCGGCCACACCGACCGCGCCCGGTCCGTCCTCACCCGCCTGCGGGGGCCGGGCGACCCGGCCGGGGTGGAAGCCGAACTGGCCGAGGCGATGGCCGGTGCGGGCAGGACAGAGGCCCGCGCACCCCGTAGGGGCCGGTGGCGGGCGCTGACCGACCGCTCGGTGCGGCCGGTGATCATCGCCGGTGTGGGCCTCCAGATCCTCGGACAGGCTTCCGGCGTCAACACCGTCATCTACTACGCCCCGAAGATCTTCGAGAGCAGTGGACTCGGCTCCTCCTCGTCCATCCTCGCGACCGTGGGTGTCGGTGTGGTCAACCTCCTGATGACGCCGGTCGGCATGTTCGCCGTGGACCGCTTCGGCCGCAAGAAGCTGCTGGCCTCCGGCGCCGCCGTCATGACCCTCGCGCTGGCCGGTCTGGCGGTCACCCTCGCGGCCGGCGGCCGGGGCTCATCGGTTGCCTGGCTCGCGGTGCTGTTCGTGGTCGTGTTCGTCGCCGCCGTCGCCACGACGCTCAACGTGGTGGTCTTCATCATCCCCTCCGAGCTCTACCCGCTGCGCATCCGCGGGACGGCGATGAGCGCCACGATGTTCTCGAACTGGGCGATGAACTTCCTCGTCTCCCTCACCTTCCTCACCCTGCTCAACACCTTCGGCGGGGCGGGCACGTTCACCTTGTACGCGGTGGTGTGCGCGCTGCTGACCCTGTTCGCCCTCCGCTGCATCCCCGAAACCAAGGGCAAGAGCCTGGAGCAGATCGAGCAGGAACTGCTGCCGAAGTGACCGCGGATGCCCCTGTCCTGACCGGAGTTCGCCCCTTCACCGGGCCCGCCCGTCCGGCGGGCCCGGTGACGGGGCATTCCGGCTCGCCCCCCACCTGAGCGGCTGAGAGAGACGGCTCAGCCCCCAACGGGTGCCTCAGGAACCGGTGGTGGGCCTCAGGTCGCGCAGCTGCTGATCCAGTTCACTCCGGTAGAAGTCCATGAACCCGTCCGGGTCCGGCCCGGCGTTCTGTGTCACCAGCCGTTCGAAGCCCGCGTCCACGAAGGGCTGTGCCTTCTCCAGGAACCGCCCGGGGTCGGTGCCGCAGGCGAACGTGGACAGGATGTCCTCTTCACGCACGGTGGCGGTGGCGGCCTCGAAGTTCGCCGGGTTGGGCAGTTCGCTCATCACCTTCCACCCGGTCACCGCCCAACGCGACGTCGCCAGGGCGGCGTTGGCGCCGACGTGCGCATTGCGGGCCCAGGCCATCGGCACCTCGGCGTACCGCGGACCGTCACCCCCCGCGCTGCGGTATGCCTCCACCGTCTCGCCCTTCGGCTCAGTGGCGAAGAGCCCGTCACCGAGTTCGGCGGCGATCCGGGCCGCAGCGGGGCCGCCGGCGGCCACCACGATGTCCGGGAGCTCCGGCGGGAGGTCGAAGACGCGGGCGTCGTCCAGTTTCAGGTACCGGCCGTCGTACGAGCGGTAGCCGCCGCTCCACAGCAGCCTGATGATCTCCAGCGCCTCCCGCAGCCGTGCGTGCCGCTCGGACACGGAGTTGGGGAAGCCCTCTCCCGTGACGTGCTCGTTGAGCCGTTCCCCCGAGCCCACACCGAGCGTGAAACGGCCGTCGGACACCAGCGCGAGGGTCGCCGCCGCCTGGGCGACGACCGCCGGGTGGTAGCGGACCGTCGGGCAGGTCACTCCGGTTGCCAGACCGATGTGTTCGGTCTTGGCGGCGATCGTCCCGAGCACCGTCCAGACGAACGGTGAGTGGCCCTGCGCATCCAGCCAGGGGTGGTAGTGGTCGCTCATCTCCACGAAGTCGAACCCTGCCTGCTCCGCGAGCACGGCCTGCCGTACAAGTTCCTTGGGGCCGAAGGACTCCGCTGCGAGTTTGTAGCCGATCTGCACTTTTCACTCCTTGATCGGGCCGTCTTCTCCGGCGCCTCATGCAGGTGTGTACAGACGCCCGCTGTTCCCGGTCGGCCTTTCCGCCGTGCGGGCCGCTGCCCTTACCGCTCTTCCGCCGCAGCGGGCTGTTGGCTGAAGGTTTACGTTAAACGTAGCGGGAACTCGTTCTTCGTACAGATTTCGATGTTCAGGAGGACGCGATGCCTGTCGCCACGTACAGTCTGGTGGCTCTGGACTGCTCCGAGCCGGAGTCGCTGGCCCGCTTCTACGCGGATGTGCTCGGCGGGAAGGTCGAGCAGTACGCGGAAAACTGGTACGACCTGTATGCCCCCGGTGGTGTACGGCTCGCTTTCCAGCGGGCTCCCGGATACCGCCCGCCCGACTGGCCGCAGGCCGGTGACAACTCCCAGCAGGCACACCTGGATTTCGACGTCGACGATATCGAACAGGCACAGGAGCAAGTGCTCGCGCTGGGCGCCACCCCCCTGGATCTGGATGACGCGGACGGCGAGCGCGGTTTCCGGGTCTACGCCGATCCGGCCGGGCACCCCTTCTGTCTCTGCCGCCGCCGGTAGCTCCCCGATGTGCTCCGGATGCGACGCCGGTGCACAAGGGTGAAGGATGGTGTGACGGGGTTCCCTCCGCGCTTCTCGGCCCGGGGGCGACTCTCCGGGTCAGCAGCCGGCCCAGCACTCGCGGACAACCGCGGATGTGCGATGGCAGCAAGGAAGGGTTCTCATGTCGGAGAGAAAAGGTGCAGGGGTCCAGGAAGAGCCGCAAGAAGAGCGCGGGGCGAAGGGGTCCCGCGACACGGGCTCGGACGAACCCTCCGGCGGACCGGCGGACAGGCCGGCCGGCACAGGGGACGAAAAGTCCGACACATCCATCAAGCCTCAGAAGTCCTCCCATCCGGACGCCCCCGACCTGCAGTCCGGCGGCGGCTGAGCGACCCCGGCCGTGAGGCCGACGGTGCAAAGGAACTTCTGTGGCTTCACAGCCCGTGAGCGATGCGGATCCCGGTCGGGGCGACGGATCCGGAGCCCCGGACCCGCGGCGTTGGACAGCGCTCGGTGTGTGCCTGATCGCCGGCTTCATGACGCTCCTGGACGTATCCATCGTCAACGTCGCGCTGCCCTCGATCCGCGAAGGACTGCACACCCCGGAATCCGATCTGCAGTGGGTCCTGTCCGGGTACGCGCTCGCTTTCGGTCTGTTCCTCATCCCGGCGGGACGACTGGGTGATGCGAGAGGCCGCCGCGCGGTGTTCATGGTGGGCCTTGCTGTCTTCACCCTCGCGTCGGCGGCCTGTGGCGCGGCCCAGTCAAGTACGTGGCTGGTGATCGCACGGCTGATGCAGGGCGTGGCGGGCGGTCTGATCTCGCCGCAGATCTCCGCACTGATCCAGCAGATGTTCTCCGGCCGCGAACGCGGCAGGGCCTTCGGGATGTTCGGCACCGTGGTGGGCATCTCCACAGCCGTGGGACCGCTGTTGGGCGGCCTGCTGATCCAGGCGGCCGGTCCGGAGGAGGGCTGGCGGTGGGTCTTCTACGTGAACCTTCCGCTGGGCGCCATCTGCCTCCCGCTGGCCCGACGGCTCCTGCCCGACACCCCGACCGCCGGCCATGTGCGACTGCGCGACCTCGACCCCCTCGGTGTGTTTCTGCTCGGCGCCGGTGTGCTGGCGCTGCTCCTGCCCTTCGTTCAGGCCCAGCAGTGGCACGGCGAGCAGAAGTGGCTGCTGCTGCCGGCCGCGCTGCTGCTGCTCGGCGGTTTCACGTGGTGGGAGTCCCGCTGCTCCCGGCGTGGCATCCAGCCCGTACTGAACATGGAGCTCTTCCGTGTGCGTTCGTACTGGCTGGGGTGTCTACTGATCCTGCTGTACTTCGCCGGTTTCACCTCCATCTTCTTCATCAGCACGCTCTATCTGCAGAGCGGGCTGCACTACAGCGCACTGCTCGCCGGGCTGGCCATCACCCCCTTCGCGCTCGGCTCGGGAGCCACGGCCGCCGTGGGGGGCCGGCTGGTGGGCCGTTTCGGCAGGCCGCTCATCGCCATCGGGCTGGCCATGGTGGCGGTCGGCCTTGGCGGCACAGCCCTGGCGGTACACATGGTGCCGGGCCACGGAGCGGGCTGGGCCATGGCGGCGCCACTGCTGCTGGCAGGCCTTGGGAGCGGCCTGGTCATCGCCCCCAACCAGACCTTGACGCTGTCGGAGGTTCCGGTGGCGATGGGTGGCAGCGCGGGCGGCACACTCCAGACCGGCCAGCGGGTGGGCTCGGCGGTCGGTATCGCCGCTGTGGGCTCTGTGTTCTTCGCCCAGGTGGCCGACGGCTGGCCGACCGCGTACGACCACGGCCTCATCGTGTCGGTCGCGTTCGTGGTCGCCGCGCTGATCGCGGCCCTGGCGGACATCAGCACGAACCGCCTCAAGCGGGAGTGACAGGGGGCTGCCGCACTGCCGGCTGCCGGGGCCCCTCGCTGCATCGACGGGGGAGGCGGCAATCCTCACCTGTTCTGCTGCCGGCCCGAGGCCGCCCCGGCCCCCTCGCCTCGCACGGGATACCGCTCGAACTCCCCGTAGCACGCGCATAGGCTGAGCCCCATGCCTGACGCCGCGCCCCGCCCCGAGCCGTTCACCCGGCGGACCTCCCCCTCGGCTCTTGAGGACCTCCGGGCGCGGCTGCGCGCCACGCGCTGGCCGGATGCGCCCGAGGACGCCGGGTGGTCGCTCGGCACCGACCTCGGCTACCTCCGCGAGCTCGTGGCCTACTGGGCGGACGGGTTCGACTGGCCCGCGCAGGAGGCGGCGCTCGCCCGGCTGCCCCGTTTCCGGGTCCCGGTCGGCGGCCTCGGGATTCACTTCGTACACGCCCGGGCCGTCGCGCCTGCCGGGCCCGTCCTTCCGCTGGTCCTCTGCCACGGCTGGCCGGACTCGTTCTGGCGCTATGCGAAAGTCATCCCGCTGCTGACCGACCCCGGCGCACACGGGGGCGACCCCGCCGACGCGTTCGATGTGATCGTGCCCGACATGCCGGGCTACGGGTACTCCGAGCGTCCCACCGGCCCGCCCCTCGACGCTGTCGCCGTCGCCGGTCTGTGGGCCGAGCTCATGGGCACCCTCGGCTACGAGCGGTTCGGCGCGGCGGGCGGGGACGTCGGCAGCCATGTCAGCCGCTACCTCGCGCTCGACCACCCCGACCGGGTCGTGGCCGTCCACCGCACCGATGCGGGCCTGCCCGTCTTCACCGGCGACCCGGCGGACCTCGCACCCGAGGAACGGGCCTGGCTGGAGGGCGCCGCGGCCTGGGGCGCGGTAGAGGGCGCCTATGCCGCCATGCACCGGACGAAGCCCCAGACCGCCGCTTTCGGGCTCACCGACTCACCGGCCGGTCTCGCCGCGTGGATCGTCGAGAAGCTCCGGGCCTGGAGCGACTGCGACGGCGACATCGAGCGGAGCTTCACCAAGGACGAGATCCTCACGAACGTCACGCTCTACTGGCTCACCGGGACCATCGGCTCATCGATGCGCATGTACAGCGCGAACGCAGCGATCCCGCCCGCGCAGCACGCCCGCCGGGTCGAGGTGCCGTCCGGCTTCTCGCTCTTCCGGGGCGATGTCGTCCGCCCGCCGCGGGCGTGGCTCGATCGCACGGCGAATGCCGTGCGCGTGACCGAACCCGAGCGCGGCGGGCACTTCGCGCCGTTCGAGGAGCCCGAGCTCTACGCGGAGGAGCTGCGGGCGTTCTTCCGCCCCTACCGGCCGGCGGGGTGAGGGCCCGTCACCTGCGTGCCCGGCCGGCAGCTCTCGCTCAGGCCCCGCCTGCCGTTCTGACGCGTCGGATGAGGCCGTCACTCGGACGGATAGATGTCCCCGGCCGCCATGCCGCTCTCCTGCTCGCTCTGCCGGTCCAGCCTGCTCGCCTTGTCCTTCAGCCGGCGCCGCTCCTCCGGGTCGGTGGTCCGCTCGGCCGCCTGCTTCAGGTCCTGCGCCTTGGCGCGCATCTGCTGGATCCGCTTGCCGCTCTCGCCCACACCGCTCATCACAGCTCCTGGTGTTCTGGAAGGGGTCCCATCAGCGAACCAGGTACCGCTTCCTGTCGCATCCCAGACGGTCACGCACCGTATGTACGGCATTCGATCCTCTCACTCTCCGTACAGCTCGGGTGCTCGTCGTGGCTCGGCATGCGCGTCCGGGCGAAACCCGGCATCGTGGTCCGGGTACGGGGCCGGTCGGCGTGCGCCGGCGCACGTGCTGGGGCGTACTCGGAAAAGCGCAGCTCAACCGGGAAGCGTGAGCCAACCATGAACACACCTGATTTTCCGGACAGCTACGAACTCGTCTTCGAGACGACGGGCGAAGGCAGCGACACCGTCCTCGTCCGGCGCACCACGATGACGGGCGCGAGCGGTGCCCCGGTCTACGCCGACGGAACGGGCATCGTGCGCGCGGAGATCAACCAGGGCGGCGAAGTGCGCATGCTGGCATCCGGAGGCCATCAGGCGCATGTGGCTCCGCTGGAAGTACACCCGCACAGATCCTGAGGCCGCCACCGCCCTGCGCTCACGGCGGCCGGGCCGAGCAGTCCCCCGCGAATCACCGGCAAGGAGCAGCAGATGAAAGAGGACAAGCACCCTTCATACGGGCCGGTCGTCTTCCGCGACCGTTCCGCCGGATATGCGTTTCTCACCAGGTCCACGGCAGGGAGCGACGAGACCATCGCCTGGGACGACGGGCAGACCTACCCGGTGATCGATGTCGAGATCTCCGCGGAGAGCCACCCCTTCTACACGGGTAAGGCCCGGGTGGTCGACTCGGAAGGGCAAGTCGCCAAGTTCGAGAAGCGGTTCGGCGACGGCGGGCAGCAGGGAAGCTAGGGCCGGGCGCCCTCCGTTCCCCCGGATGCGGCCCCGGATACCGGCAGGCAGGAGGCGGCGGCCATGACAGCCCGACCGAAGGTGCAAGTACGACGCGTGTACGAGGACCCGTCGGCCCGGGACGGGGCGCGGGTGCTGGTCGACGGCATCTGGCCCCGGGGCATCTCGAAGGAGAAGGCGGACCTGGACGAGTGGTGCAAGGCCGTCGCGCCCTCGACCGACTTGCGCAAGTGGTACGCCCATGACCCCGACAGGTTCGAGGAGTTCGGACGGCGTTACCGGAGCGAGCTGGAGGAGACCGAGCGGGCCGAGGCGCTGTCCCATCTGCGCGACCTGGCGAAGGAGCGGAAACTGACGCTTCTGACAGCGGCAAAGCGCTCCGACATCAGTCAGGCCACGGTCCTCGCCGACCTCTTGCAGCTCTAGCCTCTGGCAGCCGAAGCCTGTTGCGGACAGGTCCGGTTACAGCCATGGCCGGTTGCAGACAGGGGCCGTGGGATACACAGGGTGCCGTCGGCCGGAACGCGAGCGCGGTTCCCGCTCCGGCGTCCGCGACGTCAGGCGTGCGCGCCGGGGGCCAGCCAGCTGTAGCAGCCGCCCGCCTCCTCCTCCAGCCAGCCGTTCACACTGTGCAGACCCCGTTCGTTGATCTGCGCGTCGTGGATTCCGTACGCGCGCTCCGGTGCGACGGCGCGGACGAAGTCGATGGCCTCCGACGTACGCATCCACGAAGCCTGAAGCGGTACGAGAAGCGTCTCGACGGGCCGGTCGGGCACATGCAGCGAGTCGCCGGGGTGGTAGACGCTGCTGTCGACGAGGTAAGCGAGGTTGGCGCAGTCAGGGAGCTGTCCGTAGATCCGGGCATGCCGGCCGCCGTGCGCCGTGACGTGGAAGCCCGCCGCGGTGAACTCCTCGTCCGGGGAGACCTCGATGACGTCGAGGCGCCCGCCGAAATCCGCCCCCTTGGGTGCGTACACCGGCACGCCCAGGCCGCGGAGGCGCAGGATGTCCGCGTGGTCGACGTGTTCATGCGTCACCAGGACCGCGTCGGCGCCGTGCAGAGCCCGTGGCTCGCTCCAGATGCCCGGATCGATCACCAGAGTTCCGCCTCCGGGCTGCTCCATCCGGACACAGGAATGCGTGTATTTCGTCATGCGCATCTTGCGGATGATACGCCTGCAATTCGGCCAAGTCAGCTGTTGACGGGCGCCGGAGGCGGATAGGAGCCGGAGCCCGGCTGATTCCGCCCCGTGTCTTCCCGGAAATGCCCCGGACGCCGCCCGCGCAGCAGTCCTACGGCGTAACATCGGGCCAACGCCGCGTCATCCAGAGCCAGTTCGCCATGAGCCAGGAGGAAGACCGCCGGAATGCGCCAGCCCTTACCCCTCCTCAGGACCGAAGCCGGAAATGATCACGGGTCGGCTCCTGCCCCGTCCCGGAGCCTCAGAGTGGCGCTGGTCAACATGCCCTGGGCGCGACTCGACGCCCCGTCGATCCAGTGCGGCCTCCTGCAGTCCATCGTGCGCGAGCACGGTCACACCTGCGATGTGCACTATCTGAACGTCGAACTCGCCGCTCTTCTCGGCCATGATCTGTACGACGGACTTTCCGACGTACACGCCGAGCGTCTGCATCTGCTCGGTGAATGGCTCTTCTCCTTTGCCGCATTCGGTGAAGTGACCCGCGAATCGGAGTACTTCGCCGAGTATCCGGAGATCGAGGCCACCTGGTCGGGGCTCTCCGGTGGAGGCATGGAGGAACTTGTCGCATTACGGCGTGACGTCCTCCCCGGCTGGCTGGCCGAATCCGTCGAAGGCATCGACTGGGACTCGTACGACGTCGTCGGCTTCTCCTCGACCTTCCTGCAGAACACGGCGTCGCTGGCGCTCGGCAGGCTCCTCAAGGAACGGTTCCCCAGCCTGGTGCTCGTCTACGGGGGCGCCAACTTCGACGGTGAGATGGGCACCGAGTATCTGCGCGGACTGCCGTGGCTCGATCATGTGGTGACCGGTGAGGGGGACATCGCCCTGCCCAGGCTGCTCGCCTCCATAGCCGACGGAACGGCCACGGCCGACAGCGCAGCCACTGCCGATGGAGCAGCCACAGTCGACGGGGCGCCGCTGACGATTCCCGGTGTCCACACGCAGTCCCGCGGCGCTCCGCCTCCGGCGTCCGACTCACCGCGGCTCAGCGCACTCGACGGGCTGCCGCACCCCGACTACCGCGACTACTTCGAGGCGATCGGGCGGCACGACCGCGAGAGAGTGCTGGGCAGGACCCCGGTCAAACTCCCCATCGAGTTCTCCCGTGGCTGCTGGTGGGGAGAGAAGCACCACTGCACCTTCTGCGGGCTCAACGCGCTGGGCATGGGGTACCGCGCGAAGAGCGCCGAGCGGGCCCTCGACGAACTGGCCGGGCTGCTGCGGGACTATCCGGCGGTCCATGTCGAAGCGGTCGACAACATCCTCGACATGAAGTACATCTCGTCGCTCGTGCCGGAACTGGCCGCCCGCCACTGGGACGTGCACATCTTCTTCGAGGTCAAGGCGAACCTCACCCGGGAGCAGCTGGCGGGCCTGCGCAGCGCGGGGATCATGCGGATCCAGCCCGGCATCGAGAGCCTCAGCAGCGCGGTGCTCGACCTCATGCGCAAGGGTTCCAGCAAGCTGCTCAACATCCGGCTGCTCAAATGGGCCGGCTACTACGGCATCGGCGTGGCCTGGAACCTGCTGACCGGATTCCCCGGCGAGACCGATGACGACTATCGCCGGCAGGCCGAACTCATGCCGTTGCTCCACCATCTGGAACCCCCCGGCGGTGCGGGCCGTATCTGGCTCGAACGCTTCAGCCCGTACTTCACCGACGACGCGTCGCCCCTTGCCGACGCGCGGCCCCGCAGCAGTTACCGGCACATCTACCCCGCCCATCTGGACCACTCGAAGATCGCCTACTTCTTCGACTACACGGCGGCGGACATCGGCTCGGACCGGGCTTTCCAGGAGCTCTCGGACGCGGCCGCACAGTGGCGGAAACGGTGGGCCGAGGGACGTCCCCGGCTGATCTACCAGCGTCTGCCGGGAAAGCTGGTCCTCATCGACAGCCGGTCGGGGCCACCCCGTCGCGCGACTCTCCAGGACTGGCACGCCGACGCCTACGAAGCGTGCGGGGACGCGCCGCGGAGCGCGGCCCGCGTCCGGGAGACGCTGGCGCGTTCCGGACCGGCGCTGAGCACCGACGAGGTCGCCGCGTTCCTCGACCGGTGCTGCCGCTCGCGGGTCATGGTGAGCGACGAAGGGAAGTACCTCTCGCTCGCGCTGCCCGAGAATCCCGGATGGTGACACCCCGGCAGCACGCCGAGCCCACCACGGCCGGACCGCTCGGACGGAGCGGGGACCCGGGCGAGCATCCGCTGCTGCCGCTCGCCCGCCGGGTCGCCCGGCAGCTCGCCGCGCCCGCCACCGTCGGCTCCTCATTCATCGCGGGCAGCGTCACGGCGGGTCTGGGCAACCACACCAGTGACATCGACGTGTATCTGGTGGGTACCGGGCTGGCCCCGGCACGCCGGCAACTGGTGCTGGATCGCAGTCGTTTCGATGTGCAGGAGCTCTCCGTCGCCGACCTCGACGCGGCGGTCGGGCGGGTGGCCGGGGCTGCCTTCCCGGGTGACGGAAGCACGGTGGTCGCGCAGCGGGACCTGGACCTCGCGGTGCGGTTGTGGAGCGGCGAGGTCATCACCGACGACGGGGCGCTGGCCCCGCTGCGGGACCGGCTCCGCGCCGCGCCGCTGCCGCTGCGGCGTGCGCTGATCACGCACTGGCTGACCGCCGTCCACTACGAACTGGAGGACGTGGCCGGGCTGGTGGCCAACGGTGACCTGGACGCCGGGCTGATGGCGGCACGTACCGCGCTGCTGCTCGCCGGGAAGGCCGTCGCCGCCGCGTGCGGTGACTTCTACACCGGGCGCAAGTGGGTGTGGCACCAGCTGCGGCGGGCGGCGCCGAGCGGTTTCCCGTACGAGGGTTTCCGGCATCTGCTGCGGTACGACCCGCTCGCGGACGGCACCGGTGCCGGTGGCGGTTCCGGTACCCCGGCGGGTGGCCTGCCCTCGCTCGCCGGCTTCACCCAGGGCTGTCTGAGCGCGGTGGCCACGCTGGGCTGGCACGGGATACCGCTGGAGCACTGGCCCTGCTGGCCCGGCGCGTCCGACCGGCCTGGCGAGTCCGACCGGTCCGAGCCGGGTTCTACGGCCCCGGTCGGCTCCCAGCAAGTGCCGGGCCTGCTGCGCCGCGCCCCGGGATTCAGTCCCCGCGCCCACAGCGGCGGTGTCGTCCTCGCCCTGCCCGCGCTGCGCCGGGTCCGGCTCAACCCCGATGTGGCGCTGGTCTGGGCGCTGTGCGACGGCGCGCCGCCCAGCACGGTGACCGGCCGGGCGCAGAAGCTCCGGGAGGCCCACCCCGCGTACGCCGGACTCACACCGGACCGGTGCGCGGTGATCATCGAACGGCTCGTCGCAGCACGGCTTGTGGAGGCGCTTTGACCAGCAGCGGACTTGTACGCGCAGGGGACGGAGCAGTCGACGGCGCAGGGGACGGCGCAGCAGACGGGGCAGCGGGCCGGCCGCCTCGGGGGGCAGCGCGCGGCGCCGCGGCGGGCACCACGGTCGTCCACGAACACAGCGCCGGGCTCGACGCGTTTCTGGCGCTCCAGCGGGAGTTGATGGGGCGCTTCGCCTGGGAGTACAGCATTCTGCCGCGGCCGGTGGAGCCCGGGATCGTACAGTTCCGGGACGGCATCCGGGCCTGGCGCCGGGAGGGCCTGGAGACCCTGCCCCGGTGGATCGCCACCGCCGGCGGCGCCCAGGAGCTGACCGATCACGTGGAGGGCGCCGGACTCCGCGACGGCACACGGAAGATCGCGGACGCCCTCACCGGGGCAGAGCCCGTGCTGCGGGAGGCGCTGGCGGCCCTGGCCCCGGGACGCAACCGGGCCGTGGAGGGCCTGGACCGGCTGCTGGACCTTCCCCGGACGGACGGCCTGCTGCGGGAGGCGCTCGGCGTACCGGCGCCGGACGAGGCGCCGTTCACCCTGCCGCTGTATCTGGTCCCGCTCGCCCCCCATCCCCCCGCGTCGGGTTTCCTCACGGAAGGGGGCGACCTCGCCGCTGCCTACATCGACTGCCGCCGCTTCACCGGGACCACCCTCGCCGACGGGGTACTGACCCTGCTCGGCTGGGCGCTCCTCAAATCCTTCCCCTCCGGCCCCCGGCACCTCTCCAGGGAGGTCGCCGCCCGGCTTCCCGGGGCCACACCGTACAAGCGCAGGCTGCGGGCTGTTCTGACGAAGATCCTCGTCGAGATGACCGCCGGCCATCTCATCCGGGCCGGGGACCCGCGGCACCGGGACTGTGTCGACGTACTCGGCACGGCCTGGCGCTACCCCCGGCTGCACGCCGTGGCCGAGCGGCACTGGACCCGCTTCCTGACCGGGCTCGCCGACCGCTCGGACGCCCTGTCGGCCATGGCCGGCGAGATCTCCCGGCACAGTCCACGCTGGTACATCGACCATGTGGACGCGTCGGCGCTGGCCGCCGACTTCTATCTGATGGAGTGGCTGTCCGCGGCGGGCGACCGGTCCGCGGCACGGCGGCTGGCCGAGTGGCTGCCGCAGCTCGGCCAGGAGTTCGCAGGTCAGCTCGATCTCATCATCGGGGCCGAACTCGGCCACTACGAACGGGTACGGCCCGGCACCGTACCCGCTCCCCTCGCCGCCTTCCTGCGGGATGTGACAACCGGCGACAGCCGGGTCGCCTGGCCCCGGACCCGCAGCGCACTGGGTCAGGCGCGCGCCCTGGATCTCGCCTGCCGGGCGTTCGCAGGACCGGGCGCTGAGTACGGCGGTGAGGCCTGGGCGCCGGTCGCCGGGATGCTGCGCCGCTACACCCGCCGTGAACTGCCGCTCTCCGTCTTCGTCGATCAGTGCTTCACGCTGGAGCACAACAACGGCTCCCTCTTCGACAAGTACTGCGACACCGACCACGTCCTCACCGTGCTCGACGCACAGGCGGCCGGTGACGTGGACACACTGGCCGAGCACGCGTCGCCGGAGGTACGGGGGCGCTGGGACCGGTACCGGAGGCAGGCCGCGCAGGGGTACGACACGACGTGGCTCGGCGGGCCCGAAGGCCGGCCCGCGGACGGCACCCGGAGCGACGGCACCACCCCGGCCGACGGCATCCCCCGGACCGGCAGCGTTCCGGCCGACGGCTCCACCCCGACCGGCGGCGCTCACGCCGACGGCCCCGCGGACCGCACCCCACCGGCCTCGTACACGGCGCTGACCGTCCGCGACGGCGAGCCCGGAGCCATCGGCAGCGGAAGCTCTCTGGAGATCAGTGCGACGGCGCCCGACCGGGCACCCGGCCCGCGGGAGCCGGTGCACACCCGGCGCCCGGTGTTCCGGCGCCCCTTCCCCCTCACTCTCCACCGCTACCAGGAGGCGCGGGCTTCGCTCCGTACCGGGCTGGGGGACATCGAAGTGCGGTTGTGGCCGCGGCTCGCCCCGTACACGGTCGACAACTTCGTGGGGCTCGCGCGGGGCACCCGCGACTGGACCGACCCGCTGTCCGGGGAGCGGGGCGCCGGTGGCTTCTACGACGGTACGGACTTCCACCGCCGGCTCCCCGGATTCCTTGTCCAGGGAGGTGACCGCAGCGGTACGGGACAGGGCGGCCCCGGCTACCGGGTCCCGGAAGAGGTGTGGGAAACCGCCGTCTTCGACCGGCCGTTCCTGCTCGCCATGGCCAACTCGGGCAAGGACAGCACGGGTTCACAGTTCTTCATCACGCTGGCCGCCGCTCCCCATCTCAACGGTCTGTACACACAGTTCGGCGAGGTCCGCGATCCCGCCTCGCGCCACGTCGCCGCCGCGGTGGCCGGGTCCACCGCACCGGTCCGGCTGCACACCGTGGATATCGTCGCTTCCTGATCCGGAACCCACTTCCTGACCGAGCACAGGGCACAGGGCACAGGGCACAGGGCATAGGGCACCGGGCATCGCCGGGCCACGCCTATTCGAAGTCGTCGTGCCCCTGCCGGTGCGCCCGGCGGATCTGGACCGTGGTCACCACTGCCGCGGCGACGGCCCAGGCCGCGCCCACCGCGGCCTCCATGAGGGCCTGTCCCTCCCAGGGGGCGCCGTCCAGGGCCGCACGCAGCGCGATGAGGCCGTGGTGCAACGGCAGTACGCTGCCGACCGCGTCGATCCACGGCAGCCGCCCGTTCGGCAGGAAGGCTCCGCTGCACAGGATGATCAGGTAGGCGAGGAGGTTGTTGGAGAGGACTTCCGCCCGTCTGCCGATGGCGAGGCTGCCCGCCACCAGACCACAGGCGGTCAGCGTGCAGGACATCAGCGCGTACAGCCCGAGGAGCGGAAGGAGATCGAGGCCGAGGCTTGTCAGGCCCGCGATCGGGGCCACCAGCGCCAGATTGACGACCAGGACGGCGAGCCCTGCGACGGGATACGGCGCCGAGCGCGCCAGGAAGACGGCCGCGGGATGCAGCCTGCCGGTCCGGATGCGCCAGAACGTCGCGGACTGTTTGTCCGTCACCGGCACGTTCGCGACGCCGACGACATTCATCGTGGCCATGCCGAGGGCGAGCGCGCCGACGAACGCGTACCGCCGGTGGTCCGGGCCCGCCACCACACCGCCGAGGAGGGTGAAGAAGATCGTCTGCAGAACCACCCGGGGCACCGTCGCGCTCACCAGGATGACCGGCGGGTTGACGGCCCGGTACTCGTTCCAGCCGAGCCGCGCCGTCTCCGCCATGGCCCACAGCCAGGCCGGCGCGGGCGACGGGGCGCCCTCCGCGGCGCGGTGGGCGAGTTCCTCAGACGAGGTCAAGGGTCCCCTTCCGGCGTGCCTGGTCCACGGACCGGCCGAGCGACCAGGACGCGACGGCGGAGTACACCACGGTCAGCCCGATCGCGGCGGCCAGGGGCCACAGGTCGACCGTGCCGGACGCCGCGCCGGACAGGAACTCGTGGATCCAGCGCAGACTGACGCCCGCCGACACCCACTGGAGCCAGACCGGCAGCGTGTCGTGCGGGATCAGCAGGCCGCCCACGATGAACACCGGGTACATCAGGGCACTGGACCAGGCGAGCCCGTGTTCGGTGAGGAGGAACAGACAGGACACGAGCATGCCGAGCGCGGTGCCGGACGCGATGGCGGTGAGAAGGGCCACCAGGACCCAGACCGGATGCTCGACGCGCACGGGTATCCCGAGTACGGCGACGGTGACGGCCGTGCTGACCAGGATGACGGCCGTGCTGTAGAGGGTGGCTCCGAAACTCTTCCCGAGAAGGACGAGTTGGGGCCCGTGAACACCGGAGACACAGCGGGCCAGTGTCCCGTACGTGCGTTCGCGGCGCAGCACACCTCCCGCCATCCAGACCGTGGAGCTCCACATGGCGGTGAGCATGACGGCCGAGACGAGCCAGGTGGCGCGGCCGGCCGCCGGGGACCGGGTCCCCATGGTGACCACGAGGAAGACGGCGGGCTGGACGGCCGACCCGATGATGACCAGCGGACTGCCGCGCATCGCACGCTGTTCCGTGCGCAGCGCTGTCCATACCGCCCAGGGCGCCGCCCCCATGTCACTCACCGGCGGCCGCCTCGGCCTTGAGCGCGGCCCCGGTCCTGAGCCGCTCCGAGACCTGCGTGTACACGTCCTCCAGCCGGACCGGCGCGACGTCGACATCGAGGATCTCCGCGCCCAGCATGGCCTGCCCCAGCTGACCGAACGACGAGTGGCCCCAGTCCCGCACCCGCAGCCGGGCCGTCCAGATGGCGCCGTCGTGTGTCACGGACGCGACCTCGATGGTGTCGCCCGAGAACTGCCCGGCGCCGGGAGCGGGGCCGCGGCCGCGCACCGTGACGGTAGCGGTGAAGTCGGCGAGCCGGGCGAACTCCGCGGTCGGCAGGTCAGCCGCGACAGAGCCGTCGGCGAGCACCAGGACCCGGTCCGCGAGCCGCTCGATGTCCAGCAGGTAATGGCTGGTCAGGAGGACCGAGACACCGGTGTCCCGCAGGGCGGCGACGGAGCCCCGGAGCCGTTCCGCCTCGACCGGGTCCAGCCCCACGGTGGGCTCGTCCAGCAGCAGGAGACGTGGTTCGGCGATCATCCCGATGGCGATGTGCAGGCGCTGGCGCATGCCTTTCGAGTACGTGTTGACGGCCCGGTCCGCGGCGTCGCCGAGGCCGACCTCGCGGAGCGCGGCATCGACCCGCAGGCGCATCCCCCGTCGTCCGACCCCGGCCAGCATCGCGAAGAACCGCACATTGTCCCGGCCGGTCAGCTTGCCGTACAGGCCGCGGTCCCCGCCGAACACCACCCCCAGGGAGCGGCGCACCTCTTTCACGTGGGTGGTGACGTCGAGGCCGAAGACCTTCGCCGTTCCGGACGTGGGCAGCAGAAGCGTGGAGAGGATCTTGGTGAGTGTGGTCTTGCCCGCGCCGTTGCTGCCCAGCAGACCGACGATCTGGCCCTGCTCGATACGGAAGCTGACGTCCCGTAAGGCGAGGATCTCCTCGTCCTTGGCCCGGAAGCTCCGCGAGAGCCGGTCCACCTCGACAGCGAAGCCGGTCATCCTTCGTCCCTTCCGTCGTGTGCGTCCGGTCCGGCCGGGACGGGTGCGCCCGGGACCCGGAGCCCCGCGCGGACACGCGCGAGGCGGGCCTGCGGCAGCTGCGGCGGAACGCAGGACAGATAGTCGATGCCTGCCGCGGTCAGGAAGCGGACCGCGGCCGGGTCGCTCGCGTGCTCGCCGCAGACACCGATCGAAAGCTCCGGCTTGACGGCTCGCGCGGCGGTGATCGCACTGCTGATCAGTCCGCCCACCCCACTCGCGTCCCAGCGTTCCAGCGGTGAGTCGTCCACGATACCCAACTCGATGTAGCGGGGAAGCAGTTCACGGTCGGCATCGTCCCGCGAGAGACCCCACACCAGGGACGTCAGATCGTTGGTGCCGAGAGAGAGGAAGTCGGCGCGGGCCGCCAGCTCGCCCGCGAGCAGCGCGGACCGCGGTGTCTCGATCATCACGCCCAGCGGGATCCGGGGGCGGTCGGGGGCGTGCCCCGCCGCCGCGAGTACTCCGTCCAGGATCCGCCGGACCGCGTCGGCCTCAGCGGGTGTGCTGACCATCGGCACCAGAACCTCGGGCCGGGGGTCGGCGCCGTCCCGGCGCAGGCCGTCGGTGGCTGCGACGAGCGAGCGCAGCTGCGTCGCGGTGAGGTCGGGCATCAGCAGTCCCAGACGTACACCCCGTACTCCGAGCATCGGGTTCCGCTCCCCCAGTTCCCGTGTCACGGCGAGCCGTTCGGGGTCGGGGCCCGGCCGGCCAAGGGCTCGGGCGACGGCCTCCTGCGCGGTCAGCTCGGCCAGATCCGGCAGGAATTCATGGCGGGGCGGGTCCAGCAGGCGGACGGTGACGGGCAGCCCGTCCATGGCGGCGAGGATCCGGGTGAACTCCTCGCGCAGCCAGCTCCCGAGGGCGTGCAGCGCCTCCTTGGACTCGGGCCCCGGCGCAGCGAGCAGCACCCGCTCCAGCAGGGGCTGGCGGTCGCCGAGAAACATGTGCTCGATACGGCACAGACCGATCCCGGCCGCTCCGGCCTCCCGGCCGCGCCTGGCGTCGGCGGCGTTGTCGGCGTTGGCCCGCAGACCGGGTCCGGCCACGGCGTCGGCCTGCGTCAGCAGCCATGCGGCGGCGTCCGTGACCTCCGGATCGGACCGGGTGCCGGAGGCCGGGGTGCGCAGGCCCCGGTGGACGGCGCCGGCGCCGCCGTCCACGGTGACCGGGTCGCCGTCGGCGATGACCGGGCCGTCGCCGGCGCGCAGGGTGCGCCGGCCGGCGTCCACGGCGGAGTGCGCGAGCGCCGTGACACAGGGGCGGCCGAGCCCCCGTGCGACCACCGCGGCGTGGGAGGTCCGGCCGCCGCGTTCGGTCACGACGGCCGAGGCCGCGAGGAGCCCCGGCAGATCCTCCGGCCGTGATTCACGCAGCACGAGGACGGGGTCCTGCCCCTTCTCCCGCAGGGCCACCGCATCGGCTGCGGAGAACACGGCCACTCCGGCGGCCACGCCGGGTGAGACGCCGATTCCGGTGACCGCGGGCGGGCTCCCGGCGAGCCGGACGGCAGGCGACAGGGCGTCCGAGAGCGTCGTTGTGTCCACCCGGGCCAGCGCCTCCGGGCCGCTGAGCCGGCCGGCGCGGCCCGCGTCGGCGACGGAACGCAGCAGGGCCGCGCCGGTGAGCCGTGCGGGGCGTACGGCCAGGACGTACGGGTGGCCGTGGTCCACGACGAACTCCACCCGGACCGGACAGCCGACGCGTTCCTCGGCGACGCCCACCACTGCGGCGAGTTCCGCGCCCCACGGTTCCCGCGTGACCAGGGAGGCGAGGCTCTCGCCGCCGCGCGTCAGGAGTTGCCGCCCGGTCCCTCCCGGCCGGTAGCTGCCGCTGACCCCCGGTTCGCCGGTCTCCGGGTCCCGTGAGTACGCCAGGCCGGTGCCGCTGCGGGGGCCGGAGCCCTGAGGCATGACGGTGAGCACGACGGGCACGACCGGTTCGCGCCGCCGGGGTCCGGCCTGCGCACGGACCGCCGCCACGGTCTGGCCGATCGCCGTTTCCGGCTGCTCCCCCGCCAGCCGGGTGCGCAGTTCCGCACGCCATGCGCGGACGGACCGTTGCCCGGAACAGGCCACGAGCCAGGGCGCGTTCGCCTCCGTCAGTCCGATGTGGAACAGGCGCTCCTCGGGCCGGTCCAGCGGATGCGTGGCGAGGAGGATCGGATCCACCGCCGCACCGAACCTGCGGCCGGGGTCGAGCGCCGCGACAGCAGCGCACACGGCCTCCTCGTCGGCGTCCGGAGGCAGCACGGCGTGCGGAGGCACCGGCATTCCGAGAAGTGCCGGATCGATGAATTCGCTCCCGAGCGGCTGATGATGCGAAGGTCCCGACATGCCGAGCACGTCGGGACCTCCGGCTGCGCCAACTCTCAACTTCTACAGGGCCCGCACGCCGTCGGCGTGAACACCCAGCAGATATACGCGGTCTTCAAGGGCTTCGGCTTCTTCCGGCGCGAGCGGTGAGAAGTCGAGTTCCGTCAGGTCATCGGTCTCGTTCGTGGTCTCACTCGTGATTTTGGCCATGCGCGGAAGACTATGGGAGTCAACCGAGCGTTCATCAGACGGACCTCAGCCATCTTCGGACCGCACCGTTCCCGTCGTTCCCTTTCCGTGCTCGCGGCGCAGGCCCGGACTGTCGAACGAGGCCGGAAGGAGGTGGGCCCGTGGCCCTCCGGTTCCTGAACGCGCAGGCGGAGCAACGGACATGAAGAGCGATCATGGCTGATTTTGATAGGGCTCCCAGTGCCCGTACGTACGGCTGGGGCTACCGGGCCGCCCCCGGGGTCAGCCGCCCGGCGTCGCGGTCTCCGGCACTGCACTGCCGGGGGTGGCCGCTTGATACTCTTTCCGGTCATGCGAGCCCTCTTCCCAGGATCCTTCGACCCGGTCACCCAAGGGCACCAGGACGTACTCCGGCGCGCTGCCCTCCTGTTCGACGAGGTCGTCGTGTGCGTGATGTTCAATGCGAACAAAACCGGCCGCTTCCCCATCGAGGAACGGCTGGTCCGGCTCCGCGCGGCAGCGACTGACTTGAGCAACGTCACGGTTGACTCCCACACCGGCGGCCTGCTGGTCGACTACTGCCACCGAGCCGGAATCGACGTCGTCATCCGCGGAGTCCGCGGCGTTCCCGACCTGGACTACGAAATGCCGATGGCCCGCATGAACCACGAACTGGCCGGAGTCGAAACGTTCTTCCTCCCGGCAGACCCCGCCCTGGCGCACATCTCCTCCACCCTCGTGACCACGATGAGTCAACAGGACCGTGTCCCGAACAGTGATGTGAGCGAACTTCTTCCGACAAGTGGGGGCGGCAGCGAGGGCCCCTGAGAGGGTGTCGGCACGCCGTCCGGGCGTCAGCCGCCCGCGAGGGAGGTCGACCGGACAGCAGCCGCTGCCCGCTTGCGCCGCCTGCGCAACAGCACGACGACGAGCGCGAAGACCTGGAGCACGAGTTCCACGCCCGGCAGGTCGGCGGTCGTCTCCGAGTGGACGTGTCCGGTGTGGCGGATCGTGCCGGCGGGCCGGCCGTCGTCACCTGTCATGGTGTACTCACGGCTTGCCGCCGCGGTCTGCCGGAACGGGATGACCCGCCCGGAGCACGTCATGTTCCAGCTTCGGCGCACCCGGTCCGTGGTCGCGACGACGGTCCCGTCGGAGTCGAGCAGTTCGTAGACACCACTGAAGCGGTGAGTGCGGACGAGGTAGCCGGCCCCGCGCAGTGTGAACCGCGCGCCGATGCTGCCTCTGCTCAACGAGAACGCCGTCAGCGCCCGGCCGTCCTCGGTGAGCTCGAACTCCTGGCTCGGCAGATGGATCCTCTTCGCGTGCAACATGACCTCATCGCACCATCGATGCACCGGCCGGACCCATGCCATGTGTCATGCATGACCGGGTGACAACCCGAACGGGAGCGCCGATCACGGGCGGGCCATGCTTGTCTCCATGACCCGTGCATCACTTCGATCCATGGGTCCCCTCCCCCGTCCGCCGCTTGTGCGCCCCTGCCGCAGCCGGGCCGTAACATGACCGACGTGGGTGTACGTGATCCGGACGAGTTCTCCGCCGGCCAGTGGCCGGACTGGGGTTTCTGGAAGGACCACCCGGGCAGCACCCGGGGCCGCGTGGCCGTCGCCACGGCGACGGCGCTGGCCTCCCTCACCTTGATCGCACGGGCCGAGGACATCGCGCACGGCTCCAGGCCTCCCCTGCTCACCTCGCTCACCATTGGCCTCGTCGCCTGCTACGGCATCGGCTGCATGCTGGCGCCCTGGTACGGGCCGGTGGCGCTGCGCCGGGGACGCGTCGCCATCGTGGCCGTGATGTTCCTGCTCGGGGCGGCACCCGCGGTGCTTCTCGCGTCGCCGTCCTACCTGACCGATCTGACCTATGCCCTCGCGATCGGACTCATGCTGCTGCCGCTGCGCCATGCGCTGCTGCTCGGCCTCGTCACGGTGCTGGGGCAGATCGTCTGGATGCGTCTCGTCCAGGGCGAGGTGGCCTGGGCGCAGGTGGCCATCCTCGTCGGCGTGACCGCGGCACTCGGCACCGTCTTCGCGCTCAACTTCACGATCGGTCACCTGCGGGCCGCGCGCGAGCAGGTCAAGAGACTGGCCGTGAACGAGGAACGGGCACGGGTCGCCCGGGACATGCACGACGTCCTCGGCCACAGCCTCTCCACGATGACCGTCAAACTGGGGCTGACGCGGCGCATCCTGGAGTCCACCGGAGATGTGGCCCTCGCCGTCGGCCAGGTCACCGAGCTGGAGAACATGGCGCGTACGGCGCTGTCCGACATCCGGGCCACCATTTCGGACTACCGCACCCTGTCGCTGGACAGCGAGCTCGCCGGCGCCCGTATGGCGCTGCGTGCCGCCGGTGTACGGGCCGACCTGCCCGCTGCGACTGACGCCGTACACGCCGAGCTGCGCGAGGTGTTCGGCTACGTCGTGCGGGAGGCGGCCACCAACGTGCTGCGGCACTCCAACGCCGAACTGTGCACGGTCCGCATCGGACCCGACTGGGTCGAGGTCACCGACAACGGCAGTTCCACCGGCGAAGCGAGCGCCGGGAACGGTCTCACCGGTCTCGCCGAAAGGCTGGCCGCCGTATCGGGCACCCTCGAACACGGGCCTGCCCCCGGCGGCGGGTTCCGGGTCGTCGCCCGCGGACCGGCCCCGGCGACCCACCTCGCACCCTCGCAGGAAGCCGAGCCCACATGATCCGTGTCCTGCTGGCCGACGACCAGGCACTCGTACTCGGCGCTCTTGCGGCCGTGCTCCGGCTGGAGCCCGACATCGACGTGGTCGCCGAGGTCGGCACCGGCACCGAGGTACTGGCCGCCGCGCGGCGGACCTCGCCCGACATCGCGCTGCTCGACGTACAGATGCCCGGCCGGGACGGCCTGGCCGTCACCGCCGATCTCCAGCAGGCGCTGCCCGGCTGCCGCACCATCATCTGCACGACCTTCAGCCGGCCCGGCTACCTCTCGCGGGCGATGTCCGCGGGCGCGTCCGGGTACGTCGTGAAGGACTCCCCGCCCGAACAACTGGTTGATGCGATCCGCCGCGTCCACGCCGGCCTGCGCTTCGTGGATCCCGCCCTGGCCGCGGAAGCGCTGGCCGGCGGGGCGAGCCCGCTGACCGGGCGCGAGGCGGACGTGCTGCGCGCCGCCGCCGAGGGCGGCACCGTGGCCGACATCGCCAGGGAGCTCCGGCTGTCCCAGGGCACCGTGCGCAACCACCTGTCGTCGGCGATCGGCAAGACTCAGGCCCGCACCCGCGCCGAGGCGGCCCGGCTCGCCGAGGCCAACGGCTGGCTGTGACCGCTGCGCCGTCCGGCCGGACGCGGCGGCCTTGATGGCGGCCGGACCCCTCGGTACGACAACAGCTTCCAAGTGCCGCAATCCGTACCGCAGTTCGCCCGGACCGGCAGCGGGCGGGTGGGGACCGGGACCGGCTCCCGGTCCCGGTCCCCACCCGCCCGCGGATGGCTCAGCCCTGTTACGCCCCGGCGCCCGGAACCGCGTCGGGCTCGGCCTTCGCCTTCGCGGCCTGGGCCTTGTTCCGCTTGCTGACCACCGCGGCGCTCGCGACCGCGCTTCCGGCGAAGGCCAGGGCGAGCATCCATGGCCGGTCGAAGCGGCGGCCGGTGGCGTGGTCGAGGGAGTAGCGTCCTGCGCCCGCGACACCGATGGCGGCCGCGGTGAAGCCGAGGAACGCCGGGTACTCGTAGCCGCCCGACTGGGCGAAGAATCCGGCGGGCGCGTGGACGGCCACCGCTCCCGCCATGGTGCCCGCGACGGCGGCGCCCGCGACGGGTGTGCCGAGGCCCAGCGCCAGCATCGCCCCGCCGCCCGCCTCGCCGAGGCCCGCGGCGACCGCGTTCCGGTGTCCCGGCAGGAAGCCCATGTGCTCCATCCCCGCCGCGGTCCCCGCGAGCCCGCCGCCGCCGAACCAGCCGAACAGCTTCTGCGAACCGTGTGCGACGAGCACCGCCCCGGTACCGGCCCGCAGGGCGAGCAGTCCGAGGTCGTGTCGGTTGATGCAGGTCATCGCATGTCTCCAGATCTGTGGCAGCGGATCAGCGGCGACGGCCGCCCGCGGGGCAGCCGGAGCGGTCCCGGTGGCGGACGTACGTACCCCCACTCTCCCCGCCCCGTACGGCGCGCCCGCACCCGGGTTGGTCCATTCGGGTGAAGCCGCAGGTCACCGCCGCACACTCCGGCGCTCGGCCGCCCTCATAGGGTGAGGCCCATGGAGACACCCGCCGATGAGACGGCAGCCCGCGCGGTCCAGGACGAACTACGCACCCGGGTGGTGCTGGACGAGCCGGGCCCCGCCCCGGGCACCGGACTGATCACCGGTGTCGATGTGGCGTACGACGACGAGCGGGACGTGGTCGCCGCCGCCGCTGTGGTGCTCGACGCCGCGACGCTGGCGGTGGTGGACGAGGCCACCGCGGTGGGCCGGGTGACGTTCCCGTACGTACCCGGACTGCTCGCGTTCCGGGAGATCCCGACCGTACTGGCGGCTCTCGAAGCGCTCTCCGCCGAACCCGGTCTTGTCGTCTGTGACGGGTACGGGCTGGCGCACCCGCGGCGGTTCGGCCTCGCCAGTCATCTGGGGGTGCTGACCGGCCTGCCGGTGATCGGTGTGGCGAAGAACCCCTTCGCCTTCTCGTACGAGCAGCCGGGCGTCCGGCGCGGTGCGGAGGCGCCGCTGCTGGCCGATGACGGTGAGGAGGTGGGCCGGGCGCTGCGTACCCAGGACGGGGTCAAGCCGGTCTTCGTGTCCGTGGGCCACCGGGTCTCCATCGGCAACGCCTGCGCCCACACACTGCGGCTCTCCCCCGGCTACCGGCTGCCGGAGTCCACCCGGCGCGCCGACGCGCTCTGCCGGCGGGCGCTGCGCGAGGCAGTGGCGTCACCCTGACGCACTGCCCCGGGCCGGTCGCCCGCCGGCCGGCTCAGGACGGCCGGGTGGCGGGCTCCCGTACCAGCGGGAAGTGGCAGGCCACCTGGTGGTCAGCGCCCGCCGGGGTGCTCGCCGGCGGTTCGGTCTCGGCGCAGATGTCCTTCGCGATGGGGCAGCGGGTGCGGAACCGGCAGCCGGACGGCGGGTTCGCCGCAGAGGGCGTCTCGCCGCCGAGCGGGGCGCGGCCGGAGCCCGCCGTCTCCGGGTCCGGGACGTTGACGGTGTCCAGGAGGCCGCGGGTGTACGGGTGGAGGGGGTTCGCGTACACCTCCTCGGCCGGGCCGGACTCGACCAGCTTGCCGAGGTACATCACCCCGACCGTGTCGGCCAGATAGCGGACCACCGCCAGGTCGTGCGAGATGAAGAGGTACGTCAGTCCGCGGTCACGCTGCAGTTCGCGCATCAGGTTGAGGATCTGCGCCTGTACGGAGACGTCGAGCGCGGAGACCGGTTCGTCGGCGACGATCAGGTCCGGGGAGAGCGTCAGCGCGCGGGCCAGCCCGAGGCGCTGGCGCTGGCCGCCGGAGAACTCGTGCGGGTAGCGGTCGACGGCGCCGCGCGGCAGCCCGACCGCGTCGAGGAGTTCGGCGACGATCCGGTCCTGCTCCGCCCGGTCGCCGACGCCCTGGATGACGAGCGGTTCACGCAGAATGGTGCCGATCCGCATCCGCGGGTCCATGGCCGCGGCCGAGTCCTGGAACATCAGCTGGATCCGGCGGCGGTGGGCGCGGCGCTGCCCCCGGTCCATGGTGGCCAGGTCCTGGCCCTCGAAGACGATCGATCCCGCCGTGGGGTCCTCAAGGCCGGCGATCATGCGGCCGATGGTGGTCTTGCCGCAGCCGGACTCTCCGACCATGCCGAAGGTCTCGCCCTTGCGCACCGTCAGTGAGACACCGCCGACGGCGCTGACCGTGCCGCGCTTGCGTGAGAACGGGCCGCCGGTGAGCGGGAAGTCCTTGCGGAGGTCGGTGACTTCGAGGAGGGTCGCACCGTCCGGGACGACGGCGGCTTCGGCCTGCCGCTCCTGGGCGAGCGCCTCTCCGAGATTCGGCTCGCCCTCCTCCGGTACGGGGTGGAAGCAGGCGAACCGGTGGTCGCCCTCGGTCAGCTGTGGCTCGTCGGTACGGCACACGTCGGTGGCGAACGCGCAGCGGGCGGCGAACCGGCAGCCCTGCTGGGCGGTGGCGAGGTTCGGCGGCAGACCGGGGATGGTGCGCAGTTCGGTCTCGCCCTCGACGGCCTTCTCGGGGAGCGCGGCGAAGAGCGCCTGGGTGTAGCGGTGCCTGGGGCGGGCGAACAGGTCCCGTACGCCGGAGGTCTCGGCGACCTTGCCCGCGTACATCACGGCGACCCTGTCGACCCGGTTGGCGATGACGCCGAGGTCGTGGGTGACCAGGATCATCGCCATGCCGAGGCGGGAGCGCAGCCCGTCGATGAGCTCCAGGATCTGGTGCTGGGTGGTGACGTCGAGTGCGGTGGTGGGCTCGTCGGCGATGAGGAGCTTCGGCTCGCAGACGAGCGCCATGGCGATGGCGACGCGCTGGCGCATACCGCCCGACAGCTGGTGCGGATACGCCTTCATCCGCTCCGACGGCTGCGGCATACCGACCAGGCCGAGCATCTCCTCGGCCCGCGCCCAGGCCTCCTGCTTGCTGATGGGGCGGTGCAGCAGGAGAGGTTCGGCGACCTGTGCGCCGATGGTCATGGTGGGGTTGAGGGAGGTCAGCGGGTCCTGGAAGACCATCCCGATGGTGTTTCCGCGGACGTCGCGCAGCACGGGTTCACCGGCCGACGCGAGGTCGTGTCCGTCGAAGAGGACACGGCCCGACGCGACGGCGCCGCCGGGCGGCAGCAGCCCGAGGACGCTCAGCGCGGTCATCGTCTTGCCGCAGCCGGACTCGCCGACCACTCCGAGGGCCTCGCCGGGGGCGAGGTCCAGGCTGACGCCGTCGAGGGCGTGGACGGTGCGATTGCGGGACGCTATGTCGACATGGAGATCGTCGATCCGCAGCAGCGGCTCGGTCATGGGAGTGTCCTCCGGGCAGTGCAGGCAGGAAAGCAGGCGGGGGTGTGGCTACTTCTTCTGGAGCCGTACTTCGAAGGCGTCCCGGAGGCCGTCGCCCACGAAGTTGAACGCGCCGACGACGAGCACGATGGCGACGCCCGGCGGGAAGATCAGCCACCAGTAGCCGTTCTGGGTGTAGGTGATGCCCGAGGAGAGCATCGACCCCCAGTCGGTCGCGGGCGGCGGGATGCTGAGGCCGAGGAACGCCAGATAGCTGACGTAGAGGATGGCGTCGGCGATCTGGAAGGTGCAGTTGACGATGACGGTGCCGATGGCGTTGGGCACGATGTGCCGGAACACCGCGCGGGCTCCGCCGCCGCCCATCATCCGCATGGCCTGGACGTACTCGCGGTCGCGCAGCGAGAGTGCCTCACCGCGGACGAGACGGGCCGGGGACAGCCAGGCCACCGCCGCGATGATCACGATGAGCACGCTCTTGCTGGGCGTGATGATCGCGGCGACGACCACCAGCAGGAACATCGCGGGGATGGCGAGTGCGGCGTCCGTGACACGCATCATCACGGCGTCGGTCCAGCCGCCGAAGTAGCCGGAGATTGCGCCCCAGAGGGTGCCGAAGAGGGTCGCGAGCAGACCGGCGGCGAGGCCGACTTCCAGTGAGGACTGTCCGGCCAGCATCAGCCGGCCGAGCAGGTCGTAGCCGAGGTCGGTGGTCCCCAGGATGTGTCCGGGGCTGCCGGGTGCCAGGTTGGCCTGCGCCAGGTCGGTGTGGACCTGGTCGGTGGAGTGGATCAGCGGGCCGATGTAGCAGAACGCGAACAGCAGCACGAGCACGATCACGCCGGTGAGCGCGAGCTTGTTGCCGGTGAAGACCTGCAGGGTGCGGCGGGCCAGCGAAGGCGTGGCGAGGTCGGCGTCCTCGTGCCCGGGGGCTATGACTGCGGTGCTCATGAGACGCTCCGGATCCGGGGGTCGAGGACGGCGTAGACGATGTCGGTGAGCAGCGATCCGACGACGGTGGCGACGCCCACGACCAGCGTCACTCCGAGCAGTACGGGGAAGTCGGAGCCCTGTGCTGCGTTCCAGAACAGGAGGCCCATACCCGGGTAGTTGAACATCGCCTCGACGACCAGGGCGCCGCTGAACAGCGTCGGCAGATACAGGCCGAGGAGGGTGGCGAGCGGGATGAGCGCGTTGCGCATCACGTGCTTGGCGAGGATCCGCCGGCTGGACTGGCCCTTGGCCATCGCCGTCCGGACGTACTCCTCGGTGAGGTTGTCGAGCGTGGCGGAGCGCATGTAGCGGCTGAACATCGCGATGACGCCGAGCGCCATGGTGACGATGGGCAGCACCATGCCGGAGAAGCCGCTGAAGATACTGGACAGGGACTCGCCCTGCGGTGCCTCCGACGGGAAGATCGGGATCGTCTGGCAGAAGACGATGATCAGGATCAGGCCGAGGAAGAAGACCGGCGTCGCATAGGCGAGGAAGGCGGCCCCGGTCAGCAGGTAGTCGGTGATCTTCCCGCGCCGGACGGCCTGGAGCAGGCCGAGCGGGACAGCGATGATCACGGCGAGGAGCGTGGAGAGCGCCGTCAGCAGCAGGGTCTTGGGGAGCCGCTGCATGAGCAGGTCGGAGACCGGCTGGTTCAGCTTGTACGACACTCCCAGGTCACCGGTGAGCAGCCGCTTCAGATACTCGAAGTACTGGAAGGGCAGCGAACGGTCGTAGCCCTGGGCGTGGTTGAAGTGCTCGATCTGCTGCGGGGTGCCCTTGGGCCCGAGGATGGCACGCGCCGGTCCGCCGGGGAGCATGTGCAGCAGGACGAAGACGATGACCGACACCAGGAAGAGAACGACCACCGCCTGGAGGAGGCGCTTGAGGAGAAAGCCGGTCACTGGTCGGCCCCCTTCTTGACGTAGTACCAGTCCTGCGGGGCGAGGGTCACGGTGGGGTTCTGGTCGACACCCCGCAGGTCGTTGCGGATCACCGACACCTGGTAGGCGGGGTTCGGCATCCACATCACGGGGAGCTGCTGGGAGAGGTACTGGCCGTACGCGTGGATGGCGTCCGGATTGCTGGAGTACTGGACGGCGCGGATCAGCTTGTCGGCCTTCGGGTCGGAGTAGTTGCCGAAGTTGGCGGAGGCGCCGGTCGAGAAGAGTTGCTCGCCGCTGGGGTTGAGCGGGTAGTACCAGCTGCCCGCCGTGCCGAAGAAGGACATGTCCCAGTCGCAGCCCGGCTGTCCCGCCTTGCAGGGGACGGAGTTGCCGAGGACCGAGTTGAGCGGCTGCTGGCGGACCTTGAGGTCGATACCGGCCTTGCTCAGCGAGGACTTCAGCTCCTGCATCATGTTGGTGGACTCGGTGGAGCCCGACTGCGAGAGCAGGGTCAGGTTGAGCGGGGCGTTCTTCGCGATGCCGGCTCCGCACCGGTCGGCGCCGGTGCCGGGGCGGGTGCAGCGGGCCTGGCCGTCGCGGACGGTCCACCCGTGGTCGGTGAGGAGCGCGCGCGCCGCCTTCACCGAGTACGGGTACTGGTTCTTCTGCATCTGCGGGGTGGTGTACTGCGTCTTCGGCGTGACGGGCACCGGGCCCAGCGTCGGGTCGGCGCTGCCCTGCCAGATGACCTTGCTCATCGACTTCTGGTCGACCAGGTGCTGCATGGCCTGGCGGATGTAGAGCTGGCGCATGGCCGCCCCGCCGTGCGAGGAGTTGAAGTTGTAGACGATGTAGGTGGCCGCCCAGCCCTCCCACGGGTCGACGCGGTAGCCGCGGCTCTCGAACTTCTTCTTCTGTGCGAGCACCGACGGCGGTATGTAGCCGTAGTCGACGCCGCCGGAGCGCAGCACGTTGTACTCGGAGTCCGCGGTGGTGAAGGGCTTGAGGACGACCTTGTCCAGATGCGCCTTGTTGTTACCGGTGTACTTCGGGTTGCGTACGAGGGTGACCTGGCCGGTGTTCTGCCATTCGGCTATCTTCCAGGGCCCGTTGACCGTCTTCCAGAGCGGATCCTTGGAGTAGGCGCCGAGGCTCTTGGAGTGGGTGGTCAGCCGGGCGAAGACCGCCTTGGCACCGGCGGTGGTCCGGTCCCAGTCGCCGACGGGGCCGCCGTCCTTCTTCGCGTCCCAGGCCTGCTGCGGAAGGGCGCGCATCAGGGTGAGCTGGTTGGCGGTGAACCAGTCGGGGTTGTACGAGCGGTTGAGGTGCAGCCGGACCGTGTGGGCGTCGACGGTCTCGAAGCTCTTGACGTTGTCGGGCATGGTGCCGACCGAGTAGCTGCCCCACTCCGCCTTGTTGGCCTTGACCATGTTGAACCAGAACTCGATGTCGCGCGCGGTCACCGGCTTGCCGTCGGACCAGGTGATGTCCTTGCGGAGCGGCACGGTGACGGTCTTGTTGCCGTCGCTGTAGACGGGCTTCGTACCCAGCGTGTTGGGCCCGGTGGTGGTGAGGGCACCGTCCTTCTTCACCGCGTCGTACACCGGCATGAAGAGCAGGGACTGGATGGCGAAGTTGTACGTGGCGCCGTATCCCGGGGCCCCGATGGGGAAGATCCAGTTGGGGGTGGCGGCGGGCGGCAGGGCCATCGTGGCGGTTCCGCCCTCGACGGGTGTGCCGCCGGTGGGCCCCATGTCGATCTTGCCGCCGTCCTGCGAACAGGCCGAGAGGGCCACGACGAGCGCCGCCCCGGTGACCGCTGCGGCGAGCGCGCGACGCCGCGCGGATGAGCGCCTTGGGCGCATGGGTGGGCCTCCATCGGGTTCCAGCAGCGAGCCGACGTGAACATCGGCTGGAGAATGTCTGAAAGTTAGGACGGCCTTCGAAACTAAGTCAAGGGTAAAGATTCGACTTAGGGCACCCTTACTGAAGCTTTTGATGGTGTATGTCCCATATTCTGATGCCGAATTACTGAAAACATTCTCGCTACCCCTGGCGAAAGTCGGCCATGGATCGCTAACTTTCATCGAGACAGCATGGACTTGCTTTGAAAGATCGAAGTAACTTCACCTCGAAGTAACTTCACGCAGCCAGAGACTCGGGGAGCCCCATGACGGACAGCGCATCGAACCAGCAGATTCTGCGCATGGTCACGTCCGGCACCGCATCCTCACGGGCCGATCTCGTCCGGGAGTTGGGGCTCGCCGCCTCCACCGTCTCGCTCCGGGTGCAGGAGCTGGTCGCCGCCGGGCTCCTCACGGAGTCGGGCGAGGGCGCCTCCCGCGGCGGCAGACGCCCCAGGCTGCTGCGGATCCCGCAGCAGGGCGGAGTGGCCCTGACGGCCGACCTCGGCTCGCACCACGGCAGGCTGGCCGCCGTCTCCGCCGACGGCACGGTACGGGACGCCGCCGACCACAGCCACGACCTGACCGCGGGCCCCGAACAGGCCGCCGACTGGCTGGTGGAGCGGCTGACCGCGCTCGCCGACCGGCAGCGCGCGGCGGGCCGCACCGTACGGAGCGTCGGCATCGCCTTCCCCGGCCCGGTCGACTTCCCGGCCGGCCGGGTGCTCACCCCCTCCCGGATGCCCGGCTGGCACAACTTCCCGCTCCGCGACGTCCTCGCCGACCGGCTCGGGCTGCCGGTCACCGTCGACAACGACGCGACCCTGATGGCCGTCGGCGAGCACCAGTCGGCCCGTCCGGAGCTCCAGCACCTCGTCGTCGTCAAGGCCGGCCGCGGCATCGGCTGCGGAGTGATCTCCGCCGGCCGCCCGCACCGCGGGGCCAACGGCTGCGCGGGCGACATCAGCCACGTCCGGGTCGAAGCCGCCGAGGAACGCCCGTGCAGCTGCGGGAACATCGGCTGTCTGGAGACGGTCGCCAGCGGCGCGGCCGTACTGCGCGAACTCGCCCGCCGGGGCACCCCGGTGGACGGCACAGCCGAACTGCTGCGGCTGGTCACCGACGGGGACCCGCAGGCGACCACCCTGGTCCGGGCGGCCGGCCGGCACATCGGCACGGTCCTCAGCGTCGTCGTCAACTTCTTCAACCCGCAGGCCGTCGTGCTCGGCGGCGCGCTGGCATCGGCGGAGCCCCTGGTGGCCGCTGTCCGCGGAGTCCTGTACGAGCGCTGCCTGCCGATGGCCACGGCGGGGCTCGAAATCACCACCACCGTCTCGGGCCGCGACGCGGGCCTGCTGGGCGCGGGGCTGACGGCTCTGCGCGAAGGCCGGCCGCACGCCGAAGCGCCCTGATCCCGCCCTCACCGCGCCCGGACACCCGGCGGGCGCGGCCCCCGTACCACCACCCCACCCGCAACCCGGAGAGCAGCGCCACATGACCACCGCCACCCCCGCCCGCCGTCTGCGCATAGCCATCGGCGGCATCGGTATCGAGTCGTCCACCTTCTGTCCGCACCGCTCCACCGTGGACGACTTCCGCCAGACCCGCGGTCAGGATCTCCTCGACCGGTACACCTGGACACAGCCCGCGTCGGACCTCGGCGCGCACGTCGAGTGGGTCCCGCTGCTGCACGCCACCGCGCTGCCCGGCGGCCCCGTCGAGGCGGAGTCGTATCTGCTGCTCAAGGACGAGCTGGTCTCCCGGATCCGGGCGGCGGGCCCCCTCGACGGCATGGTCTACGACCTGCACGGCGCGATGAGCGTCATCGGCCTCACCGATGCCGAGGGCGATCTGACCGAGGCCGTACGCGCCGCGCTGGACGCGGTCGGCACCCCGGAGGACCCGGCGTCCGGCCGCCCGATGATGTCCGCTGCCATGGACCTGCACGGGAATGTCTCGCGCCGCTTCGCCGAGCCCGTCGAGCTGCTCACCGCCCACCGGCTCGCCCCGCACGAGGACGCCTGGGACACCCGCGAGCGTGCGGCCCGCAAGCTGGTCGAGCGGCTGCGGCTGCCCGCAGCCGACCGCCGCCCGCACCGCGCCTGGGTCCAGGTGCCCGTCCTGCTGCCCGGCGAGAAGACCAGCACCCGGCTGGAACCCGCCAAGGGGCTGTACGGGCGTCTCGCCGGGATCGAGGCGAAGCCCGGCATCGTGGACGCCGCGATCTGGGTCGGGTACGCCTGGGCCGACGAGCCGCGCTGCAAGGCGGCCATCGTGGTCACCGGTGACGACGCCGCGCTGGCCGCCGCCGAGGCCGAGTCGCTGGCCCGTCAGTACTGGGACGTCCGCCGCGACTTCGAGTTCGTCGGCCCGACCGGCACCGCTGAGGAGTGCATCGCGGCGGCGGTGGCGTCCGACCGCCGCCCGTTCCTGATCAGTGACTCCGGGGACAACCCGACGGCCGGCGGCGCGGGCGACCTCGCGTACATGCTCGGCAAGCTGCTGGAGAACGAGGAGATCGCCTCCGGCAGGGTGACCGCCGTCCACCCCGGCATCACCGACCCGGCCGCGGTCCGCGCCTGCTTCGAGGCCGGGATCGGCGCCACGGTCACCGTCGGTGTCGGCGGCAAGGTCGACACCAGCCAGGGCGGACCGTGCGAGATCACCGGCACCGTGACCGGACTGCAGCGCGCGGCCGACAAGACCGACCGGGCCGAGGGCGGCGCGTACGACCGCGGCTGCGACCTCGCGGCGATCACGGTCGGCGGCCTCACGGTCGTCGTCACCGGGCAGCGCAAGCCGTTCCACACGGTCGCCGACTTCACCGGACCGGCGCAGGGCGGTCTGGGCATCGACCCGCGCACCTTCGACCTGGTCGTCGTCAAGATCGGTTACCTGGAGCCGGAGCTGCACGACATGGCGGCGGACTGGCTGCTCGCCCTCACCCCCGGCGGTGTCGACCAGGATCTGCTGCGTCTGGGCCACCACCGTGTGGAGCGCCCGCTGTACCCCTTCGACGAGGACGCGTACGAGAGCGAGGGCGGCCCGGACCTGACGCCGGTGCTGCTCTGACCGGCCTGACAGGCTGTACCGCCGGGGGCTACGTGCACCCGATAGACCCCGGCTATCAGGCGTATTCGCCAATCGCGCATTGTGATGGCCCCCTCCCCTGAGCGAGCCTGGCCGGACCGGCAGCCGCGCCGGCAGGTCCAGCGAAGGGGAGGGCATGACAAGCGTTGCGCAGGAGATCCAGGTTCCGCAGCACCTTCGGCTCAACTTCATCGACGGGCAGTGGCTCCCGGCGGAATCGGGACAGCTCAGGGAGAACATCAACCCAGCCGATCTCTCCGATGTGATCGGCGAGTTCACCGAATCCGGCGGCGTCGACGTCGATCACGCCGTCGACGCGGCGGCCACGGCCCTGCCCGCGTGGCGCGGGCTGGGCCCGGTCGCGCGCGCCCGGTATCTGACCGCCGCGAGCCGCATCCTCGGCGAGCGGGCGGCGGAGGTCGCGTCCGTCATCACCCGCGAGCAGGGCAAGCTGCTCGGCGAGGCCCGCGGCGAGGTGACGAGGGCGCAGGCCGTCATCGACTTCACCGCGGGGCAGGCGCGGCTGCTCGGCGGGGTGACCGCGCCCGCGGAGGAGGAGCGCACCTTCGCGTACACCTTCCGCAAGGCCATCGGGGTGGTCGGCCTGGTGTCCCCGTGGAACTTCCCGCTCGCTATCCCGATGTGGAAGGTGGCGCCCGCGCTGCTCTCGGGGTGCACGGCGGTGCTCAAGCCGTCCCCGCTGACGCCGCTGACCTCGGCGCTGCTGGTCGAGATCTTCCAGCAGGCGGGGATCCCCGACGGTGTACTGAATCTGGTGCAGGGCGATGCGGCGGCGGGCGAGGCGCTGGTCGCCAACCCGGCGGTCGCCGGCATCAGTTTCACCGGCTCGCTGCCGGTCGGGACCGCCATCCACAGCGGCGGGGCCCACCGGCTGCTGCGGACCCAGCTCGAACTCGGTGGCAAGAACGCGCTGATCGTGTGCGACGACGCCGACATCGGCAAGGCCGTCGACGCTGTGGTGAACGGCGCCTTCGGCCAGGCGGGCCAGCGGTGTTCGGCCACGAGCCGGGCCGTGGTGGATGTCCGGGTGCGGGAGGAGTTCCTCGACCGGCTGGTGGCGCGGGTCGCCGGCCTGCGGGTCGGGCCGGGCGACGATCCGGCGTCCCGGGTCTGCCCGGTCGTCAACACGGCCCGGATGGAAGCGGCGCTGGCGGCCGTCGCCGGGGCGCAGCGCGACGGCGGCAAGGTGCTGTGCGGTGGGGGCCGGGAGGAGCGGGCGGATCTGCCCGATGGCTGCTACGTCCAGCCGACCGTCATCCGCGATGTGCCCGCGGACAGCTCGCTGGCGCAGGAGGAGGTGTTCGGGCCGGTGCTGGCCGTGATCGACGCGGACGGCTTCGACGAGGCGATGTCGGTGGCGAACTCGGTGAAGTACGGGATGTCCGGCACCGTCTTCACGGCGTCCCAGTCGCGGGCGTTCGAAGCGATCGAGCGGTTCGAGGCCGGGATGCTCCATGTGAACCGGCCGGGTGTCGGGGCCTATTCGCATCTGCCGCATGTCGGGTCGAAGGCGTCGCAGTACGGGCCGCCGGAGTGTTCCCCCGAGGTGTGGGACTTCTACACGGAGTGGCATTCGGCCTGCATCAGCTACTAGGCGGCGCCCGGCAGGGCAACTGGCCTGCCGGACACCGCATATCAGGATCGGAGTACCGGGATCGGGGGGATCAGCAGGCGCCGAGGTCCTGCCAGACGCCCCAGTCACCCGTGGTTCCGGGTGTCTCGCCGGTGGTCCACCACTTGGCCTTCCAGGTGTGGCCGCCGTACGAGACGGTGTTGCCGCCGACGTAGACCGCCGTCTTGTTCCACTGCGCCGCACTGCAGGCGGTGGCCCCGCCGGTGACGGTCAGTGTGTAGGTGGCCGCGTGGGTGGCGGACCCCGTCTTGCCGGTGACCGACAGGGAGTACGTGCCGGAGACGGCGGACGAGGTGGTGGAGACCGACAGGGTCGCGTTGCCTCCGGCGTCGACCGAGCCGGGGCTGACCGATGCCGTGACGCCGGCCGGGGCGCCGCTCACTGCCAGACCGACCGGCTGGGCCGAGCCGGCGGTGACCGCGGTGTGCACCGAGGAGGTGGTGGAGCTGCCGGCGGCGACGGTGGCCGAGGCCGGGGAGAGCGAGACCGAGAAGTCGTCGGCCGGGGGCGGTGTGGTGCTGCCGCTGGTGAACGGCGCGAAGGTGTGGGCGAACTGCCAGGTGCTCTGGTCGATACCGGAGCAGGAGTCCGAGCCGCCCTGGCCCGCGCAGCCGCCGTTGTCACGCTGAAGGGCCCAGATGGACAGGGTGTTGATGCCCTTGTCGACAGCCCAGTTGTAGACGGCTGTGGCGTTGGCGGTGGTGAAGGTCTCGGCGGCCCCGAAGTCGTCGATGCCCGGCATCTCGATGACGCCGATCCCACCCCACAGCTGCGCGTCCGTCTTCGACGGGTACAGCTTCGCCAACTGGTCGTGCAGGCCCTGGGCCGCGGTCTGGGTGTCGTTGGCCATGTCGTGCGTGGCGTTGTCGTAGTAGTCGAACGTCATGATGTTCGTGACGTCGATCCTGGCGCCGTTGGACACCGCGTTCTTCAGTACGGCCAGACCGCTGGAGGCCAGACCGTGTGTGGTCGTGGGCAGCGTGTAGGAGAACTCGACGGTGCGCCCGTTGGCGGCTGCCCAGTCCTCCACCTGCTTGACGGCCTTGTTGCGCCGGTCGATACCCGCGGTGTTGGTGAGGGAGTTGTCCTCGGTGTCCAGGTCGATCCGGGTGATGTCGTAGGTGGTGATGACCTTCTCGTAGGCGGCGGCGATCTGGCTGACGTCGGTGCAGCTGTCGGCGATCTCGGTACCGGTGTTGTCGGCGGTGTAGCCGCCGAACGAGGCGATGACGTCACCGCCCTTGGCCTTGATGGTGCTGATGTCGCTGCCGAAGCTGGCGGACGAGACGGGCGTACTGCTGTCGCCGTTCCAGTACGGCGTGCACGACCCCTTGCTCGCCGCCTGGAGGAACGCCATCGTCAGATAGGTGCTGCCGGACTGCTCGGCCAGGGCGGCCGGGCTGTCACCGGTCCAGGATTCGAAGTACGGGGCGTACACGTGCGCCGGAAGCGGCGTCGCCGCCTGAGCGGATCCACTGCCGACCGTGACGAGCCCGGCAGCGGCCGCGGCTGTGACGAAGGCGGTGAGAAGGGTGCGTATCGGTCTCATAAGAGTCTCCTGAGAACACCGGTTGGAGGGATGGGAGGGAGCGGAAGCGCGGTGCGCGTCTACGGCTCCAGGGGCCCGCGATGCCCGGCGGGCCCGAACAGGTGGGGGCTGGAAGGGCCCGGCCGGGCATCGCGGGAGTTGCGGAGTGATCAGCAGGCGCCCAGGTCCTGCCAGGCCCCCCAGTCGCCCGTGGTGCCCGGCTCCTCATTGGTGGTCCACCACTTGGCCTTCCAGTTGTGGCCCTTCCAGGAGATCTGCTTGCCACCGACGTAGACCTCGGAAGCGCTCCAGGACGGCGAGGTGCAGGTGCCGGACGGGGGCGGAGTGGTGGGAGGCGGCGTGGTGGGAGGCGGCGTGGTGGGAGGCGGCGTGGTCGGGGGCGGCGTGGTCGGGGGCGTCGTCGGGGGCGACGAGCACTCGGACGCGGACCCGTTCGTCGCGGAAACGATCTTGTTGAACAGGGTGGCTGCGGGGTCGAGGTCGAGCAGGGAGTACATCATCGAGCCGGCCAGGCCGTGGCAGTGCGCGTAGTCCGCCTTGGCCTGGATGCTCTGGTCGCCCAGGCCTGTCCAGAACTCCGTACCGTTGTAGAAGTAGTTGGACTGTGAGGCCGCGTCGTAGAACGTGGTGGACGGGTTGGCGACGATGCCCGTCAGTTCCTTGTAGTACGCGGTCCCCGGGACCTGACTGATGCCGCGCGCCGGTGCCGGTCCGGTGGCCGGCTGGTACAGGCCGTGGTTGCTCCCTGCCGAAACGCCGGTCCAGCCCCGGTAGTACAGCGGATAGCCCATGGTGATCTTGTCGGCCGGGAATCCACCGGGGATGCCGTAGGCCGGGTCACCCGTGGTCCACGCCTTGATGGCGTTGTCGGTGGAGTACTTCTCGGTTCCGGGCGGGATCGGCGTCGACGGGTCGTCGGGCGACACGTACGTCGGGTCCTGGTGGTTGGTCGGGCCGGTCGCGTCCCAGGCGCCGTGCATGTCGTACGTCATGACGTTCGCGTAGTCGAGGTACTGGCCGAGCTTGTCGGTCTCAAGGTTCGCGATCTTGTCCTGGCCGGCCGGCAGCGCCGCGGTGAGCAGCATCTTCTTGCCGCCGTTGGCAGCGCCGTAGGCATCCAGCTCGGTGCGGAACTCGGCCATCAGCTTGGTGTAGTTCGCCTTGTCCGCAGTGCTGTAGTGGTTGCCCGTATGCCCGTTGGGCGAGCCGGGGTACTCCCAGTCGATGTCGAAGCCGTCGAAGATGCCGGCCGCGGAGCCGTCGCCGCCGTAACCGCCCTGCACCGGCAGGTTTCCCTTGATGAACATGTCGATGCAGGAGCTGACGAGCTTCTTGCGGCTCGCGTCGGTCGCGGCCGCGTCGGAGAAGTACTTGGAGTACGTCCAGCCGCCGATCGACGCGACGATCTTCAGCTTGGGGTATTTCGCCTTCAGCTCTTTGAGCTGGTTGAAGTTGCCGACGATCGGCTGGTCCCACTTGTCGGCGACACCGTTCACGCTGATGTCGGCGCCGAAGGACTTCTGGTAGTCGGCGAAGGCATCGCCCGCGCCGTCCCCGGCGTTCGGGTCGCTCTCGTTCGTCGAGTCGGACGCCTTGGTCGCCTCGAAACAGGTGTGGCTGCTCGGGTCGATGTTCTCGAACGAGTAGTTGAGGATGTCCAGCTTGCCCGCGATCCCCTCGGTGTCGAGGTTCTTGGGGTAGAAGGCGTTGCCGTACACGCTCCACTGGTCGTAGTACGCGATCTTGACGCCCCCGCTGCTCGCGGCGGCAGCCACGGGCTTGGCGGCGGACGCGGCGTCCGCCTGGGCGCCGGAGACGCCGGCTGCGAGTGCGGTGAGCACTCCCGCGGCCAGCGCCGCGCTCATGGCGGCGGCCATGAGCGTTCTCTTCCTGGATTGCACGGGGACCTCCAGATGGCGGATGTGCCACACCGGCTCGCGCAGCACGGTTGGTAAGGAGATATCCGCAGCTGAAGGGCGCGTCAATAGTCTGGACCAAGTGAGGACTAGACCAATTCCCTCAAAGGCGACGTTGTCATGGGCCTGACGCTGGGGGATCCGGACTGGACCAAACACCGGGCAAAATCACTGATCGCGCCCGGACAAGCCCTTGGTGGCAGGGAGCGGCGGTGCCGCTCACCGGATCTCCGGTGAGCGGCATCTGGTGGCCGGGTGGGCCGGTATCAGCGGCCGACGATCTCCTCGGCCAGGCCGAACGACAGCGTCATCCCGGCGCCGCCGACGCCGTTCACGACGGTGACGCCCGGTTCGGGCTCGGCCACCAGTTGCGTACGCCCGTCCCGCAGAGACGGGTAGTAGCCGCTCCAGCGCTCGGTGATGGCCGGGTTGGGCAACTGCGCGAAGGTGCCCAGATAGTCGACGACCGCCTCGTTGATCTCCTCGCTCTCGAAGGGGTGGAGGGTCTTGGCGTACGCATGGCTGTCGCCGATCGTCAGCCGACCGTCCGCGGTCTGGGAGAGCAGGACGTGGACGCCGTTCTCCCGGTGGAAGGGCAGTTCCTCGCCCATCCGGGCCGCCAGCGCGGCCTTCGACACGCAGTCGTCGAAGGCCGCGTAGTGCAGGAGAGTCAGCCCGCCGCAGAGCATCGGGCCGAGCTGCCAGCCGGCCGGCTGGGCCCCGGTGCGCATCATCTGGAGCTTGCACCGCATCAGACCGCTCCGGGCGAAGACTTCGGGGTACAGCGTCGCGAAGTCGTTGCCGCTGCACACATAGACCCGGTCGGCGTGCCACTCGCCCTCGGTGGTGGAGACCGTCGGCAGCGAGATGCCGCGTACGGTCGTGCCGAACCGGATGTCGACGCCGTACTCGGTCACCAGGTGCCTGGCGACCGCCGGGATGGCGAGCCGCGGGTCGACGTTGAGTTCGGTCGGGCTCCACATCGCGGCGAGCAAGCCGTCGGTGCGCGCGGTGGCGCTGCGCTCACGGGTCTCGGCTGCGGTGATCATCCGGGCGCCGCGGTCCCGGGCCGGCGGCGTGATCGCGAGGAACTCTTCGAGTACCGCGACCTCGTCGGGGTGGTGTGCGAGGTGCAGTGATCCGGTCGGTGCGGCCCAGAGACCGGACTTGGCGGCTATCTCCAGCCAGATCTCGCGGGTCCGCAGGGCGCGTTCGTAGACCTCGCCGCGCTGCTGGCCGATCGACCAGATCATGCCGAAGTTACGGATGGAGGCACCGACGGCGAAGTCGTCGCGCTCGAACAGGACGACGCGGTCCCCCCGGCGGGCTGCGGCGAGCGCGTGGGCGAGGCCGACGATGCCTCCGCCGACGACGGCGGTGTCGGCACGGTTGACAGTCATGGGATCTCCTTCTCGATGGGTGCAGGAGGCTCAGGACGCGGGGCGCGGTACGCGGTTCCAGTGCGGGAGCATCAGCAGTCCGGCGAGGAGCGCGGCCCCCGCGAAGCCGGTGAACAGCACACCGCCGGAGAGGAATCCGGGGAGCAGGCCGCCGAGGATGGCACCCACCGAGCCGCAGCCGTTGACCAGCCCTGCGGCGGTTCCCGCGCCCTTGGCGCTGCCGAAGTCCACGGCGGCGACACAGGAGATCATCGCGTCGGCCGCGTACACGGCGAGTCCGATCACGGCGAGAACGGCGATCATCACGCCGACGCTGCCGGCCGCGGTGAGCGGCATGAACAGGGCGAGGGCCGCGGTCAGTACGCCCAGGGCGAGGACGCATGCCGGCACCCGGCGGGACCGGAACAGCCGGTCGGAGACCCAGCCCACCAGGATCGGGGCGAGGACGCCGGTGACGCCGAACGCGATGGGGATGAGTGTGGCGCCGACCTTGTTGATCTCGGGCAGCCGGTGGCTGACGATGACCGGCCCCCAGAGCAGGATGGCGTAACGGGCGGGCTTGAGAAGGAAGTAGCAGAGGCCGAGGGTCAGCACCATGCGGTCGCGCAGGGTTTCACGGTAGAGCCCGACGGCCGAGCGGCGCGGCTCGCTGCCCGCTCCGGGCCCGGGGCTGAGGCTGGGTTCCGTGGGCTCTGCGGGGTTGGTGGGCTCTGCGATTTCTACGGGATCGGTGGGGTCGGTGGGATCCGGCAGTCCCACGTCGCGGGGGGAGTTGCGCTGGAGGAGCACGAACAGCAGGAGTACGACGGCGAGGGTGGCGGCGCCGGCGAGGAAGGCGGCCCGCCAGCTGTCGAGCACCGAGTAGGCGATCCACCCGAGGAACGGCGGGGCCACGAGCCCGCCGAACGCGTAGTTGGTGCTCCACACACCGAGCACCCGGCCCCGCTCCCCCACAGCGAAGAAGTTCCCCATGTTCTTGCAGAGGGGCGCCCACCCCGCCGACTGGGACAACCCCTGGATCACCATGGCGCCGCCGAACACCAGGAGCGCGCTGTTGAGCCCCATCAGACAGGCCGCGGCGATGGCACCGGCCATCCCGCCGATCACGACCACGCGCGGCCCGAACCGGTCGGCCCACATGCCCCAGAGGAACTGCCCGGCCGCGTAGGCCGCGAGATAGACCGCGTCGATGATGCCGAGGACATGCTCGGTGAGCACCGTGTTCACCGAGGGGTCGTCCAGGATGCCCAGCTTGGCCACGGAGAACGCCTGCCGGACGAAGTAGAAGCCGACGTACGCGAGCCAGGTGATCGCGAAGATCTGCCGCCGCCAGCGGCGGGCGCGCGCGGAACGGAGCAGCGGTGAGACCTCGTCGAGCGCTTCACGTGTGGTGACGGGGGTGCCGGTCGGTGGTGGTTGCTGGAGTGGGGTGTCTGCCATGGCGGTGTCCTGTCCTCGGCGCGGTGAGTGCGGGGTGAGGGATCGGAGTCGTACCTGGACATGGCTCGGCCCCGGCGCGCGCCTCGACAGCGCACGCCGGGGCCGGGTCAGTGGTGGGAGCGTTCGTTTCAGGATCGAGCAGTTTCAGGATCGAGCAGTTTCGGAGATCGAGGAGTCTCAGGAGTCGAGGAGTTCCGGGAATCGCGGAGATTCATGGGCTGTCCTGTCCAGTCCGGTCAGGCGGTGAGCGGCCGGTCCGCCGCGAGTGCGGTGCCCACCCAGAAGGCGTCGAAGTTCCGGAGCCGGTGGCCCTCGGGGAGTGGCCCGGTCGGGGCGTTGACCAGGAACGGCACGCGCTGCTCCGTCAGCCCGCCGTGCGAGCGCAGCGGCTCCTCGAAGCCGGAGATGTCGTGGCGGGCCGGGGTCGTGCCCAGCGCTGTGTTGCGTTCGGCGATGACGACGATGTCGCCGATCCGGTCCGGCGGCAGCTCGAAGCGCTCGCAGGCCTGTGCACGGGTGAGGACGGTGTCCACACCGTCCAGCGTGGTGAGCGCGGCGACCAGCGGCGCAACGTCGGTGGCGGCGGGCAGATGCACGGTCGCGTACGAGCCGAGCGCCCCGTGGTGCACGGTGTACGGGTCGGTGATGGGCAGCACGACCCGCGCCGTCCCCTCGCCGAGCCGTGCGTCGAGGACGTCCTGGAGGAACACCACCCGGGCGTCGCCCCCGGCGTCGCTCTTGGCGTTCATCCCGTGGTCGGCGGTGACGACCAGGACGGCGCCGAGTGCGTCGATCCGCTCGAAGTAGCCGTCGAGCATCGCGTAGAAGTCGTTGGCGACGGGCGAGCCCGGTGCGTGCTTGTGCTGGATGTAGTCGGTGAGCGAGAGGTACATGAGGTCCGGCCGCTCCTGCTCCAGGACGTCCGTACCGGCTGCCATGACCAGTTCACTGAGCCCGGCGCTGTACACGGAGGGCAGCTCGGCGCCGACGCGCTCCAGCACCTTGCTGATGCCGTTCTCCTCCTCCGTGACCTGGTCGGCCTTCTCGGCGGAGAAGCACATGCCGTCGACCAGGTCGCGCCCCAGCAGCCTGCGCAGTTTGTCCTTGGCCGTGATGACGGCGACCTTCGCGCCGGCCGCCGAGAACGCGGCGAAGAGCGTGGGCACCCGCAGCAGTGCCGGGTCGTTCATCATGATCTCGGTACCGGACTCGGTGTCGTAGAAGTAGTTGCCGCAGATGCCGTGCACCGAGGGTGGTGTGCCGGTGGCGATGGACAGGTTGTTGGGGTTGGTGAAGGACGGCATGGTGCAGTCGGCGCGCAGATCGCTGCCGTCCTGCACCATGCGTTCCAGGAAGGGCATCCGGCCGTCCGCCACCGCCCGTTCATGGTAGGCGGGTTCACTGCCGTCGATGCAGACCACGACGACCGGCCGACGGGGCCGGCCGTAGCCACGCCCGTTCACATCGAGCCCGTCGAGCCGTCCGGCAACAGGTTCCTTCATGTACGGATCCACCCCTGAGGTCGAAGTCCGGAGCGGTGGCTGCCGCTCTCCTTTTCATGGGTAGCACCCGTCACCGGCGGTGGAGAACCACCGGAATCGCTATGGCGGCCATAGCTGTGCAGGGGCCGGTGCACCCCCTCCCCACCAGGGCCGTTCGCCGCTAGGCTCGCCGCGCGGACGGTCGGTGAGCAACGTCAGGAGGCCCGTGGAACTCAACCTCCACCGATTGTGGATCTTTATGCAAGTGGTCGAGCACCACGGCTTCTCGGCGGCGGCCCAGAAGCTCTACATGAGCCAGCCGTCCGTCTCCAACCAGGTGCGCAGACTGGAGCAGTCCCTGCGGGTCACCCTGGTGGACCGCTCCGGCGCCCGCACCCGCCCCACCGCCGAGGGCGAGGTCCTGGCCGAGTACGGCAAACGGGTCTTCCTGCTGGCCGACGAGGCCGTCGCCGCGGTTCAGCAGGTGAGCGGGCTGGCGTCGGGCCGGCTGCTGATCGGCGGCACGACGACGGTCGGCACCTATCTGCTGCCGTCGCTCCTCGCCCGGTACCAGGCGGCGCATCCGGGCATCGAGTGCGACATCTTCGTGGGCAACAACGAGGCAGTGCTGGAACGGCTGACCGGAGGCGGAATCGGGGTGGCGGTGGTGGCGGGGGCGCCCACCACGGCCCAGCTGGTCGTCGAACACGTACTGGACGAGCGGCTGGTGCTCGTCGCCGCGCCGTCGCATCCGCTGGCGGGTGCGGGCGAGGTCCGTCCCGCCGAGCTGTCGGGCTCGCGGTTCCTGCTGCGCGAGCCCGGTTCACAGACCCGCGAACTCCAGGAACAGGTGCTGGCCGAGTGGGACTTGACGGAGGTGTCGCACGGCGACATCTGGGGCCCGGAGGCCGTCAAGCAGTGTGTGGCCGCCGGTCTCGGGCTCACGCTGATCTCCGAGCACGCGGTCGACAGTGATGTACGGGCGGGTTCGCTGGCCGTGCTGCCGGTCGGCCCGCGGCCGCGGTCCCGCCCGATCAGTCTGGTGAGCCGGCGCGACCGGCTTCTCTCCCCCGCCGAGCGGGCCTTCATCGCCCTGCTGCGTACGACCGGCAGCTGGCCCCGGGACTCTCCCGCCGGGCAGCCGCGGGCCGGTTCGGATCCGGTGATATAGCTGGTCCCATGAGTGACTCACTAACCGCGGAAACCATCAGGCTCACCGGTCACAACGGCGACGAGATCGAGGCATATCTGGCCCGCCCGCAGGGCGGAACCCCGCGCGGCGGCGTCGTGGTCATCCACCACATGCCCGGTTACGACCGGGGCAGCAAGGAGATCGTCCGCAGGTTCGCCGAGCTGGGCTACGACGCGGTCTGCCCGAACCTCTTCTACCGCGAGGCGCCCGGCGCGGCCCCTGACGACGCGGCAGCCGCCAACCGTGCGGCCGGCGGAGTGCCGGACGACCGTCTCGCGGGTGACGTGGGCGGGGCAGCGGAGTATCTGCGGGCGCTGTCCACCTCCAACGGCAAGGTGGGCACGATCGGTTACTGCTCCGGCGGGCGGCAGAGCGTACTCGCCGCCTGCCGTCTCGACCTCGATGCGGCGGTGGACTGCTACGGCGCGTTCGTCACCGGAACACCGCCCGAGGGCTTCCCGCTGAAGGTCACCAACCTGGTCGGCGAGCTCCCCGGGCTGCGCGCTCCGCTGCTCGGCCTTTTCGGGGCCGACGACAGCTTCCCCGGCCCCGAGCAGGTAGCCGAGCTGGAGCAGATCCTCACGGAGCACGGCAAGGACTTCGAGTTCCACACGTACGAGGGCGCAGGTCACGCGTTCTTCTCCACCGACAGGCCCTCGTACAACGTGGCGGCGGCGAACGACGGCTGGGAGCGGGTCGAGACCTTCTTCGCCAAGCACCTGGGGGTCTGAGCATGTGCACCTACACGACGATCAAGGACACCGTGGACGGCAGCGCCAAGGGGCCGGGCAGCTCCTGGTTCCATGTGTCCGACGTGACCGTGTACTTCGACCACCCGGTGCACGCGATGGCCGAGCACACGCTCAACATCGACTTCACCGACCCGTCGAAGGGCCCGTCGGCCCGGGTCGCCCTGGAGCTGACGGCCGAGTCCGCCCGCACCCTGGTCGCGGCGATCCAGGAGGCGCTTGCGGCGGTTCCGCCCGCGCTCACCGCATGATGATGCCGCCGGGCCGTGGCTGAGCGTTCGCGGTTCTGATCCGCCAATACCGGGCTGTGGGACAGCGCTTGGACGGCTGCCTCACAGCCCGTGGCCGGTTTGCGGGTGCCCGCCGTCGCCCGGGGCGCCGCCGAGGACCGGGGCGGTCCGGGGCGGTCCGGGGCGGTCCGGGGCGGTCCGGGGCGGTCCGGCGAGTACCTCGCCGTCGACGACGGGACACGGGGCGGTGCCGGTCTCGGTCGCCGGGTCGCGGTCGGGGCCGATGTGCCCTCCTCGCCCTCACCGGCTTCGCCACCCTGATCGACCTGGACGTGATCGCCCGAGCGCAACGGAAGCCCCTAGTCGGCGTGGATTTCCCCGGCCTGCCGGGAGTCGCGCGCCCGGCCGATCAGCCACCCCAGAAGTGCGCCGGCCGCGACGCCCAGGGTGTTGTTCGCCCAGTCGAGCGGCTGGCAGGACCGTACGGGATCGAGCGTCTGCAGCAGCTCGACCACCACCCACGCCGCCGACCCCGCGAGCGTCACGGCCACCGGCCGCCGCGAGGCCAGCGTGCCCAGCAGCCCCATGGGCACCCACAGCACCACATTGACCGCGTTGTGCGCGAAGCCGCCCGTGAGCGTCCTGACCGAGTCACCGGTCACGCACGCCCCGAGCCGCCCTGCTGCCCCACTGACGATCTGATCGGGCAGCGTGATCCCCAGGCACACCGCCACCGCGAGCAGTACCCCCAGCACGGCCCCGGCCGGCAGGCCCGTTCTCCGTGTGACCGGCCGGTACGCGACCACCGCGGCAACAGCAAGGACCAGTACGAGCGCCGCCATCACGGCACTGTGCATCGAGGAGGACATGGGGCAGAACCTACGTCACATCTGGCACGTCATGCCAGATGTGCACGAGATGCCGCACATGAGAACTCTATGAGTCCGGAGAAGCGGCCGGCCGGGCTCGGGGCGCGGGCCGCACCTCACCGGTCGCAGGCAACTGCCGGTCGTGTCATCGGAAGCGGCTCGACACGTGGCAGGACTGGCGGCACCTCGCGTCCCGGGCATGACCGGCACGGAGCGGTCGGGCGCTCCGTGGGCCGTCTCGTCGGGGGCCGCCGCTTCCTGGCGGCGGCCCCCGGAAAAAGTGCGATCCGGGTCCGCGCGCCTCGACGTACGATGCCGAGATGCACACAGACAGCCCCAGGGGCGCTCGGGCCCTCCTGATCAACGGCACCGTCGGTGTGGGCAAAACCACCGTTGCCGACGCGGTCGGCGACCTTCTCGCCGACGCCGGGATCCCTCATGCCGTGCTCGACCTCGACCGGCTGTGCCAGTCGTGGCCCGCACCTCCCGGTGACCGTTTCAACTTCACTGTGCTGCTGCGGAATCTGCGGAGCATCGCCGGCAACTACGTCGAGGCAGGAGCGACGCGCCTCGTACTCGCCGGCGTGATCGAGCGACAGGATGAGCGGAAGCAACTGGCCGACGCCGTAGGCGTTGATCTCACGGTGTGCCGGCTCCGGGCTGAACTGCCCGTCATCCACAAGCGTCTGGCCCAGCGCCACGACGGCGAACCCGAAGCACTGCGGTGGCATCTGGACCGGTCCGCCGAGCTGGACGCGATCCTCAGCCGGGCCGCGGTCGAGGACTTCACCGTCGATACCACCACAGTCTCCGTCCCCGACGTGGCTGCATCCGTGATCAGGACAGCCGACTGGCAGTGATCTCCGGGCTGTTGGACCGTTCCAGCAGGTGGAGGTCCCCTCCTTCGGGCGGGGCGAAGTAGCGCTCCACATCTGTGTCGGTGACCTCGGCCGGAGTGGCCGGTTTCCAATGGGGCCTGCGGTCCTTGTCGATGACCTGGGCCCTGATGCCCTCGGCCAGATCGTGCGAGGCGAGCGCTGCGCAGGAACTCCGGTACTCCTGCTCCAGGACGCGCTCCAGCCGGCCCAGCCGCCGTGCGCTGCGTACTGCGGCGAGCGTGACCTTCAAGGCGGTGGGCGACCTGGTCGCCAGGGTGTCGGCCGTCGCTTCGGCGGCGCCCGTTCCGTGTCCCCGCAGCCGGGCGACGATCTCCTCGACGGTGTCGGCCGCGTAGCAGTCGTCGATCCACGCCCGGTGACCCGCCAGTTCGCCGGGCGGCGGCTGACGCACGTACAGCTGGAGCGCGTCCTCGACCGTCCGAGTGGCGAGGGCGTCCAGCAGCCGGGGCAGGTCGCCTGAGGGTACGAAGTGGTCGGCGAGACCGCACAGCATGGCGTCGTCCGCGCCGATCTCCGCGCCGGTCAGGGCGAGGTGGGTGCCGAGTTCACCGGGCGCCAGGGCGAGCAGATACGTACCGCCCACGTCGGGTGCGAAGCCGATACCCGTCTCCGGCATGGCGATCCGGGACCGCTCGGTGACGATACGGACGTTGCCGTGCGCCGAGACTCCGACACCGCCGCCCATCACGATCCCGTCCATGAGGGCGACGTACGGCTTCGGGTACCGGGCGATGCGGGCGTTGAGCCGGTACTCGTCCCGCCAGAAGGCGAAGGATGCGGTGCCTCCGGCGCGTGCGTCCTCGTAAATGGAGCGGATGTCGCCGCCCGCGCACAGGCCACGTTCTCCGGCACCGGAGATGACCACGGTCTCCACGGCCGGATCATCCTCCCAGGCGGCCAGGGCCTCGTCGATGCGCCGCACCATCGCGCGGTTCAGCGCGTTCAGCGCCTTCGGCCGGTTGAGGGTGAGATGGCCGATCCGCCCCTCGGTGCGCGCCAGCACGCAGTCGTCGCTCATCGCGGGTCCCCTGCCTGTCCTGTCCCGGTGGAGCGCGCGCACGGCCGCGGCGGTTCCGCCCGGGGTCCCGTGGACCCGGAGGTCCCTGCCGGTCATCACGATGCCTTACGCGGCAGGGGCGGCGGCCGCCGGGGGCCGCCGCCCCTGCCGTCCGGCTCTCAGGCCCCGGCCCCGGCGACCACCTCGCCGCCGACGACGACCAGCTCGGCCGTCGTGCCGGGGATGTCCTCCGGGCGGATCCGCAGGATGTCCCTGGACAGGACGGTGAAGTCGGCCAGTTTGCCGACGCTGAGCGAACCGCGTTCGTCCTCAAGGAAGTTGGCGTAGGCGGAACCCATGGTGTAGCCGTGGACGGCCGTCTCCACGTCGACCGTCTCGGCCGGCTGCCAGGGCTCGCCGCCACCGAGGGGACGGCGGGTGACCGCGGTGTAGATACCGATCATCGGGTCCATCTCGGCCACGTTCCAGTCACTGGAGAAGGCCAGCACGGCCCCCGCCTCGTGCAGGCTGCGCATCGGCCAGGCCTTGTGCCAGCGGCCCGAGCCGACGTTCTCCGCCCAGTCCTGGCCGGGGCCCGC